>QHOS01000232.1 GCA_003219415.1 Verrucomicrobiota bacterium
TTGCTTAACCTCGAAGGTACGGATCGGTTTGGCGGGGTTGGTGGTTTCGTAAATGTAAGTCGGCATCGCGACAATGTACTCGTAAACGGGCGGGGCGCATTCCCTTTCGGGAAAACATTTCGTCCGGGCCTATTTTCCCGATAACTTCGCTTATAACCGCTAACCAATAACTAGCGGCTCCAGCCGCTGAACGTTTTAACGCGACCCCATTCTCCATCCCACTTTGGACTAAACCCGGCGGAATCCGCTTCCCCCGAAAATAATCGCCAGCCCGAGCAGAATGACTGCGACTGGCACGAGCGGCGCGCCGGTGATGTAAGTGAGCAGGACAAAGAGGATCGCGATGACCGCGAGGATTGTTGCGAGATTGTAGTTCATAGTTTTCCTATCGTGTACCGGGTGGGGTTATCTGGAGCAAGGTTTTTGAACGGAATCGATTTAGCACGTGGTTAGCTGTGTGGCGGTCGCTGCGGCGACCGCAAGACTGTAGTCACAGGCGTGTGCCTGCGATTTCGTTTTGGCCCGGCTCAGGCGGGTCGCTGACTGCGGTCTTGGCACCACGCGGCCGCGAAGTGGCGAACATTAGCGGCGGCTTTCTTTAGAGCCGATTTCGACCAGGCGCTTAGTGAGAAAGACAAGGCCAGCCATCTGGACCCATTCAGAAAGAATGTTGCCGACCACCTGGCCCCACTTGCTCTCCGCGTTCATTGACGCAAACAGGAAGGCCCATCCAATCCCCGTGATCACGATGAATATCAGAAGCGAATGCCGATGCAGAAAATCCAACCACGCGGAACGCTCTTTTCCTTTAACCGGCCGGCTCTCAGTCGATCCGACTTCATACAAAAATTTCGTTCCCAGGATAATGACCACGGAGCCACTCCAATCGGCAACGGCATTTCCAAAAAATGCGCCCAGATGAGTTTTCGGATCCAGCATTCGATATCCAACGATCCAAACGATGAGCAGCCCGACCGCAACCATGCTCAGCGAGTGGCGGTAAAGAAACGAGTGACGATGTTTGGCCATGTGGAACTATTAGCCTTCCGGCTGCTCCTCGCTTGCAAAGATACGACCCCATTTTCTCATTCTGAGGCCGTCACGATCCGCATGCGACGTGCGAGGAATTTATCAGTCTGAAATCTACTATGGGCCGCTGACTCTTGCATAAACCGGAGCGCTTCGGCCTGACGAGAATTGAATCGTAGATGTGGAGACGCGACCCCAGCACAAACCGCATTAGACTAAAGTCCTATTTGCGACTCTCTGCACTGCTGGTAAAATCATCTTTGATTACGTCATCCGACGTCCCAACGCGCTTTCTGCCGGGTGAACAGCCGGCTGAAAGGCTTAACCTTCGCTGAGACACCGCTTAGCGCGATCTCCAGATTTACCTGGAGCCCCGGGGCATCTGATGCGAGGCCGCCGTTCGAGGCGCCTCGTTGAGGATGGTTCCTCGTTCCGCGCGGATTTGGAAGAGTCAACTTCTAAAGAAAGGTCGTTTATGAAATTCGTTAGTCTCAAAACACAGCGGAATCATCGGCGCGGTAAATTAAATAAGCCGTCGCACGCCACACCTGAACCTTTCGCCAAGCCAATGGCCCTTTCTCATCAAATCCACACTTACACTGAGCTTTGGCAACAGATTCACGATGACCTCCGGGTCCAACATCCCGAATGGGTCCAACCAGATGGGAAATCTCCCATGTGCGATTCTTACGAGGCGCGCCTCGTGAACCTGCTCGCTACGCTGAAGCGAAGAGAATCCACCCAGCCTATTGTCGATCCCCATCGTCTTCTCGAACATGGAGCAAACTGACTCGCCCAATCGTGGCGCGACTGTAACGGCAGGCGTGTCGCCTGCGATTCGCTGCTTGCCACGCCGTAGTCGCGAGATTCTGTGACGCAGGCGGGTAGTGGCGGTCCGCCGCGTCGACCACAGCCTCCCCTTACGCGTCAACAGCCTTCGGTAGGGCGTCGGTAGGAGGCGGAGGTGGTTCAGGTGCGGGTGACGGTGTTTCTTTCCTTTGTGCCATTCCCAACTCCTGAGCCAGGAATCAAAGGTAGTCGAGTAAATAATCTCCAGGTCGAAATAAAACGGGCCAGCGTACTCTAGACGCGACCCGTCTGCTTTCCCACGGGGATAACTTTCTCTCGCTCTGGCTCAACCTCTGGTGTAAGCCGTTCCCCATTCACCATGTCTCCTTTGCTCATCAAGATTAGCAAAGATTTCGCCACTATTTGGACGACCATTGATCCTATCGGTAACGTGGCAATTTTTGCCGGATTGACGGCATCCCTTACCCGCGCGGAGCGACGTCGCACCGCGCTGCGTGCTACGATCTATGCCACGGTCATTCTTGTCGT
>QHOS01000113.1 GCA_003219415.1 Verrucomicrobiota bacterium
ATTCCGGCGGTGGATGAATTTCCGATAGGAGTATGGGAACGGCTTAGAGCACAGGTTCTCGCGAAGAAGGGAGCCCACCTTTTGCGTTATGCGTCGAATCGCGGCGACCTCGACCTGCGCAACGCACTTGCCGCTTACTTGTGCGATTTCAGAGCAGCGCGCTGTCATCCGGACCAGATCGTGATTGTAGGCGGAATGCAGCAAGCCATGTTGATTACGGCAACGGCATTGCTGAATCCGGGCGAGCCCGCGTGGATTGAAGATCCTTGTTATCAGCAAACCCGGAGAGTTCTTACTTTGGCTGACGCCCGGATCGTTCCAAGGCCGCTCGACGACCAGGGCATCGTGATTGCGCGATCACGAAAAGAGCCCTTGCCAAAACTCATTTACGTCACTCCTTCACATCAATTTCCTCTCGGGGTAACAATGAGTTTCCCGCGGCGGACGGCCTTACTCGATTTCGCGCGCGCGCATAACGCGTTCGTTTTCGAAGACGATTATGACGCCGAGTTCCGTTTCACTGGGCCGCCGCTCCCTTCCTTGCAGGGTATGGATAACTCCGGCCGGGTGATTTACGCGGGAACGATGAGCAAGATTCTCTGTCCCTCCTTGCGTCTGGGCTACATCGTTGCGCCGGAGCCGCTGATTGATTCGTTGATCAAGATCCGCAGCGCGATGGATCAACACTCGTCACCGATCGACCAGGCGACGCTGGCTCGATTTATCACCGAAGGCTTTTTCCTCAGTCATATCAAACGGATGCGAAAAATCTATTCCGAGCGACGAGATTTTTTCATCGAAGAGTTCAATAAGTTACTGGGGAATCGTTTTAGATTGCAGGTTCCAGAAGCCGGCTTGAACATCGTCGCCTGGCTGAAACGCGAGGAAGACTTCCCGATAATCAGGCATATCACAATCGATATCGGAGTAAGGCCGTCAACGCTTTCATTTTTTTGCATTCAGGCAAAGCTAAAGCCAGCGTTTGTATTCGGTTTTGCGGCCTGGACGCCAGCTCAGATCCGAGAAAGCCTGGTTAAACTCGCGTCTGCACTCAAGGCAAACGGAATTTAATGTTGAGTTGGGATCGCCAGCCCTTTTTGTGCGCCAGACATTCTTCCTGTTTGTGATAGGACTGCTTCTCCATTCGCGGAAGCTGCCGCTATCGAACTTCCGTTGAAGTTCTTCAGATAGCTCCGCGGCTTCGCTCCAAGCCTGCGTTCGAATGCGCGCCGGAATGTTTGCGCATCGGCAAAGCCCACAGAAGCAGCGATGGTCTCAAGCGTTCGCTTCGGAACGGATAGGCGACGCTTTGCTTCGTTGATGCGCAGGGTTTCCACAAACTCGCCCGGCGCACTGCCAAACACGCTTTTGAAAGCCCGATTAAAATGGCTCGGAGACATGCACGCTCTGCGCGCCAGCGTATTGATTGAAAGATCTTCGTGTAAATTTCGCATGATCCACGGGATGAGTTCCGCAAAGCGATCGGCTGGTTGACTGTCAAACACGAGAGGACGGGGTAACTTGTGTTGGCCGTTGCCGTTCGTCGGTGCGCTTACAAAGTCCTGGGCAACCCCCGATGATACATGGCGCCCATAGTCCTCTTCGATCAGAGCAAGCGAGAGATCGATAGCTGCGCCGGGACCGGAAGACGTGTAAAAGGCGCCATCTTTAACGAGATGCCTTCTGGGATCAACACGCAGGTTTGGGAAACACCGTGCAACATCGCTAGCGTAACGCCAATGAGTGGTGACTTCGCGGCCATCGAGTAACCCACTTGGCGCCACACCATAAATTCCACCGCCGATCGCAACGACGCGACGCGTCTCGTTTACGCGCGCCATGAGCCATTCAGCAATCGTTTCACTGGCTAAAGATCGCCGGAGTCCATCGCCGCCTGGAATGACAATCGTGTCTAATTCGGACGCTGTTTCGAGCGTGCTGTCTGGCCAGAATGCGATTCCCGATTCGGCGCGAAAACATTCGGAAGTAAAGCCAATCGTGCTGATCTGGTAACACGAAATCCGATTTCCATAACCGCCATCGAGAGTCGCAGCTGCAAGAACATCGGCGGCGCGCGTCAGCTCCGATGCAGCGACACCCTCAAAACCGAGAAAGCCAATCCGCTTTGGATTCATTGATCGTCTGGCGGCCATAATACGGATCCTTTAAATTTGTTGGTAGGACACAGAACCGACATTACGAGCCACTACCGTTCTTGATTTCTGAGAGGCTACTAGAAAGGGAGGTTGATTTTTTGCGCGGGGAGCGATCTGGAATAATTTAAGGCGCAACCACACGAAAGGAGAAAATCATGGCTACTTATGTCGCTTTGATTCAGTTCACTGATCAAGGCATCCGCAATATCAAAGACACCGTTAAACGTGGCGACTCTGCGATACCCGAGGCTGAGAAAATGGGCATCAAGATCGTCGAACAATTCTGGACAATGGGAGCCTACGACGCTGTAGTCATTCTCGATGCACCTGATGACGAGACCATTAGCGCCTTGATGCTTGAGAATGGCTCACACGGCAACGTCAAGAGCCATACCATGCGCGCCTTCCGTCGGAACGAGATGGAAAAGATTCTGGCGAAAATCAAATAGCCTTTGCCTCAAAGCTTTCGGAGTGGGGATCGCCTGTCGCCGAAGTATTTGGCGTCGCCTTCCGGCAAGATGGCACCGTCGTTGAAAACCGTAATCTTAAGCTAGTACGATTGTCCCGGAGGGAGGGCTGATGGGATAAGAACAACACGATTCGAGCCGTCCCATGACCCCGTGAATACGTACGTATGCCCAGGACGGGCATTCAGCACAGTCGATGTCGGCTCTGAGTAGTATGAGTTTGGCACGGCCGACACGGTCAATACATGACGCCCCGCCGGCAGAACGTGATCGTAGCGTCGCCCCTGCACGACGTTAGCGACCGTTCTGCCATCGATCTTAAGATTGACAGCTATGTTCCATCCAAAGTTCGCGATCCGCAAAACGATCAAACGCCCAGCGGACTGAGCATTGGCGGTTCCGATCAAGCTTACGCAAATAAAAACAAGAATCAGAAAGAGAGTGGTGGCGGAGGTAACTCGTGATTTCATGGCGCGATGTTACGATTGGCTCACCCGGCATTGTCAAGAGCCTTACTGCAGGCGGCTGCCCGTCAGAAGAGACTCAAAATTTTGTTAAGCTCCGGACTCGCTTTTGGCGAGCGCGGCGTTCATTGCCTTGTGAAGTTCTCGGAGGTTGTCCCGACGCACCAAGGCCTTCCCGGCCACCCAAGCTGCCACAGCTCCCCAGGGGTCAGGCACACACTGGATGGGCGGAGAAAAACGTAATCCGAATCCCACATCGCAGTATATACATAGGTCGCCCCCGGCTGGACGTTCACTGTTGTCGAAGTGGGCCCCGAGACCCCTGTGCGTGGTATCTTGCGTATGGTTAAGACATGTTCCCCGGCTGGCAACCATGCGTGATAGTAGCGACCCTGGACAAGGGTCGCGACGGGCCTGCCGTCAATCTGAAGATTGAACCCCACATTCCATCCAAAGTTCGGCGACCTGAGAACCACCAAATGCCCAAACGGTCGAGCAGCAGCGGTTCCAATCGAAACCGCGCAAATGAAACTAAGGATCAGGAAGAACCTGATAGCAGAGCTATATTTTGATTTCATGATCCGATGCTACGCTTGAGGTTCGTCTTTGGCTAGCAGCTTTCGTCAACGCCTCGATTTATCACCATCAGGTGTCGTGTCAGCGGCGGATTTTCCGTCCCAAGTGACCGTCTTGCCCACGTTGATTACCATCAGATCCTTGGCGATCACGAACGGACCGTTGTATTCTTTGCGCACTGCATCCGAAAGCCCTTCCTCGGTCTTGTAGTGATAAATGACACCAAGCTTGGGCTTCACTATCGCGAAGACCCGTCCTGCATCTTCGGCAGACGCAATTGAACGCATCGACGGCGGCGCAGGGTTTTTCCAGCTAGCACTCCAGGCAGCATGAATCAGGCAGTCTGCGCCCCTTGCGAAATCCACGAGGGTCTGGCAAAACTTTGTATCTCCGGAAATAACCACTGAATGATTCGCAGAATCGATACGATATCCAAACGCCGGTTTCACAGCTCCATGATCGACGAGGAATGCGGAGACTCGCGCTAAACCATCATTGAATATTTCTCCCTGCTCTATTTCTTTCGCATCGATTTCGACGCCTTCGGCTGGGAGAGGATCGGGTGCGGCTTGACGAATATGGATATCAAAACCAAATGCCTGAGCAAGGTGCTTCGCCATACTCGAAGTTCCTTGAGGACCCCAGATTGGTAGCGGTTTGCTTCGCCCCAAAAGCCATCCCGAAAGCCACAAATCCGGGATTCCGACAACATGGTCGGAGTGAAGATGAGTGAGAAAGAGAGCATCTATCTCTTTCGGGCTAACTCCAGCCTGGGTCAGGCGAATTACAACACCGCGGCCACAGTCAAACAGCAACTTCGTACCGGCGCCTTCGACAAGAATGGCTGAGCCGAATCGCTCAGCATTCGGAAACGGAGTTCCTGTACCGAGTAACGTAACTTTGATCCCGTCGGAGTTCGTGGCAGCTGAAATGTTGTCTAGCATGCGTAGCGAAAGGACTAGAACAATTAAATGGAACCTCCTGTTCAGAACACATCGCATAGATACCCCTGTCATGTTGAGCGAAGCGAAACATCTCCGGCTATTGCTGAAGGAGACCGCCCCCCGGATAAATCAGAGATTCTTCTCCCGCAACTGCGGGATCAGAATGACATTTGCGATGGCTTGTATGATCTCACGTAGCCGCTTCATTTGTCGCCGGTGGCTGTTTCTCTTGCGCTCCATTATTCGACAGAAATTCAAGCTGCGTCAGAGTGCGATTGAGCTCCTGCACTAATCCCGAAAGCTCTCGGGATTTACCAGTAAAAGCGTTCACGAGCGCGCGATAGTACCAAAGAGCGCCTTGTTTACCTCCGTTGAATCGAGACCAGAGTCTTTCTCCTTCCTTGCGATAATCCATCAGGATCGCACGGACATTGTGCAATTTGTCTGAAGCTGACACGAGTTTCGTCGACATCGGTGCGTGCCGAACGTGAGCTACGTAGGCCTTTTTTCGTTCCAGCCACGGAGGTTTTGGGGTTTGATCTGTGTCAGTGCAGCCCTGCACGATTTTCGCGACCCTTTTGCCAAACTTTCGCTCGATATCGCGCAATCGCTTCGCGCCGCCACAATCTTCCACGGCATCATGCAGCAGCGCGGCGATCGCTTCCGTTTCGTTTGCGCCGTATTCCATCGCGATCGCACAGACGCCAAGGATATGCGCGATGTACGGAATCCTTGTTTTTTTCCGGAGTTGTCCGCCGTGAATCCGCGTGGCGTAAATCAATGCTTTTTCGAACTGAGGCGAGAGTTGCATCGTTATGTTTCGCTTGCCCGATCAATGATGACGGTATCAGCTACAACTACTCTCGCCAGTTGCGATGTCTGTGCTAGCGGCTGTGTCAGCCGCAACGTGCAGCAAGTCCAATCTGTGCTACCTCTTCGGACTTAACCAGCCAGGGCATTAATCGCTTTCCATTCTTCTGGAGCCAATTTTAGCTTTGCTGCAGCAACATTTTCTTCCAGATGCGCGACTGATGACGTGCCGGGAATCGGCAGCATCACCGGTGATCGCTCCAGGAGCCACGCCAGGGCAAGTTGCACGACCGTTACGCCATGATTTTTGGCGGTCGCTTCCAATGCGTCTCCAGCTTTCAAGCCTCTGCTTCCCCCAATCGGAGACCACGGCATAAAGCCAAGACCCTCCTTTTCGCAATAGGTGAGTGTGTTTTCCCATTGCCGGTTACCAATGTTGTACTGGTTCTGGACACTCACGATCGGAACGACTTTGCGCGCCCGTTTGATTTCGTCCGGCGACACCTCCGATAATCCCACGTGGCGGATCTTGCCCGCATCCTGCATTTCCTTTAGCGCGTCGAGCGAATCTTCCATCGGCACCTTCGGATCGATGCGGTGCAACTGGTACAAATCGATGCGTTCGAGGCGTAGCCGTTTCAAACTCTTGTCCACACATTGCTTGAGATATTCAGGTCGACCATCCGGCACCCACTGGCCGGGGCCCGGGCGGGTATTACCGCCTTTGGTCGCAATGACGAGATCTTTCGGATACGGGTAAAGTGCCTCAGCAATGAGTAGTTCGTCGACTTCCGGTCCATAAGCGTCGGCCGTATCAATTAAATTCACGCCAAGCTCCACGGCGCGCCTTAGAACCTTCAGCGCGTTAGCGCGATCAGGCGGCCAACCCCAAATGCCTTCACCGGTAAGCCGCATCGCGCCGAACCCTAGACGGTTGACTGTAAGGTCGCCCCCCAACCTCCAGGTGGGATTCGTAGCAACGCTTGGTGACGTTGACGATTCAGCTCCGAAGATTACGTCCAATTCTCCCGCAAAAAATGCCGCTCCAGTTAATAGCGTTGTGCCGAGGAATGTTCGGCGAGTAACACCCGCTTTCTCATTCGAGTTTGAAGATTTTTCACGCATGTCCGTTCAGCGTACGTCCAGCCAAATTGCTGTCAACGAAACGGGATTGTTAATTGGTAGGGCGCGATCGCCGAGCGCGCCGAATCGTTTTGTCATTAGGGGCAAATTTTCTTCCTCTCGCGCATGAGGATGGCGAATGCCTCCTCGAGATCTTTGCCGAAAGTTAGAATGCCTGCTTCGTGACCAGCCATGGCGATAATCTTTGGCACGTCGGTGCGCGTGAAGAGTTGCACTATCTCATTCGCCATCTCGGCGGTTCCATAGTCAGCAGCCTTCGAAGTTGTCGGCGCTTCATTCAAAACTGCGGCCCACAGCTTGGAGTCGTGACAATGAATAACCGCCCCTGCGGTTACATCCGACTTGTAAATTGCGGCGTGCGAAAGCGATTCCGATGAGGGCAGCGCAGATCCTTCGTATCGGACGCAGTTCCTTTCAAAATCGCATGCCACTACTTTTGCGCAGTCTGCCATGGTCAATTCGCGTCTGCCTCCAGTTGCAGAACCGGTGATGTAAAAATTGTCGGTGGCACCGTCTCTCACGCTCAGGTTTCCGAACCCAATACCATTCGGATCCACACCAATCAGACCAAGCTGACGAAGTTTCCGGCGGTGTGCATTTAATTCGGCGAGCCCCTCAAACGAAGTAATCTCCGCAGCCACGCGCTCGCACGAAAACTTTATGTATTCGCTCACAGCGCCTGCTCTGGAAAAAGTGCGCGGATGCTTTTCTCGTTCGCTTCACACACGCCGCGCTCGGTAATCAATCCGGTTACCAGATGGCCGGGTGTAACATCGAATCCATAATTTGCTGCCGGACTTCTTTCTGGGGCGACACGGACCTCAACCTGTTGTCCCTCGAACCAGCCATCGGCTTGCTTCACTTCCTCCGCGCTACGTTCTTCGATCGGGATTTCTTTCAGCCCGTCGCGCAACTTCCAGTCAAATGAAGACGAGGGCAACGCTACATAAAAGGGAACGTTATTGTCCTTCGCTGCCAGCGCCTTCAGATATGTGCCGATCTTGTTGGCAACGTCTCCCGTAACAGTAGTGCGATCGGTTCCAACAATCACCAAATCCACTGCGCTACGCTGCATCAAGTGTCCCGCGGCACTGTCTGCGATGATCGTATGTGGCACACGGTGTTCGCCCAACTCCCAGGCTGTAAGTTTGGAACCCTGATTTCTTGGTCGCGTCTCAGCAACCCACACGTGAACTGGCAACCCGCTGTCGTGAGCGGCATAAATCGGCGCAGTCGCGGAACCATAGTCTACAAAGGCGAGCCACCCCGCGTTGCAATGCGTGAGCACATTGATTGGTCCGCCACCGGACGGATTCGCCATGGCGAACTTTCCAGCTTTCTTTCTTGCGAGCTGCCGAATCAGTTCCAATCCATGTTGCCCGATCATCCGGCAATGCTCCGCATCTTCGTCCGCAATCGATCTGGCTGTGCGCAGAGCGAGCGCGACCTTTTCCTTCGCGTTTTTGCTTTTGGCGGCATTTCCTAGCTGGCGCTCGACGGCCCACGAAAGATTGACCGCCGTCGGTCTTGTCGCCTTGAGTTGTGCCGCCGCGCGGGCCAGTTGTTCATCGACTCCCACAGGCGTGGAACGCGCCGTGGCCTCGATCGCCGCCAGATACATTCCGTATCCTGCGCTCGCACCAATCAATCCCGCCCCGCGAACATGCATTTCGCGAATCGCCGTCGCCATCTGCTCGACGCTGCGAACATCTTCGATCACAAACCGATGCGGTAAAAAACGCTGATCGATAAGTTGCACCACAGTTTCATCGTCCGGCTTAAGCCAGATCGTTCGAAAATGTTGGCCGTTTACCTTCACACGATGTGATTATGATCTACGCCGATCAACGGTCGTCCACCAATCGCTCAAGTGCGAAACTGTAACGAGAGTCGCTCTGCGAAACTCCATTCGGCGGTCTATGGGAGGCCAGGAGCAGGCTGGCCGAATAGCGCAACCAGAATATTCTGCAGCGAAAAATTGTCGTCCGTCTCGATCCACTGGCTGCCTACGCGCGGGTGATCCGTAGCTGTCAAAATTGCCGTTACGCGCCCGCTCTGTTTAAGCAGATAAATTTTCGCGCCCGGCGCCAGATCAACCCAACTGCAGAACGGATCACCGCGGAACCGTGCCACTGGAATCATCTGACCACCGCGGCCGCTCACAAAAAACGTCCGTCGTGTTGGATCAAATTTGATACCCGGGAAACGAAAGTCGAACGATTCATCCCTGCGTGGTTCGTCGTCGCCGGCGTAAGGCAAATTGCTGAACGTGATCCGCGCCGCCAACTCGCCGCCGGCGCGTTGAAGATAGAGCTGATTCCAAATCATTTCGCCATAAGCGAACGTCTGAGGATGATCAGGGCTGACAATGCTCGCCGCACTTGCAAACACCGAAACGCTTGCAGCAAAGAAGGTCGCCAGAAAAAATGCGACTCGCATGTTGCGAATCTACCGACGACGCGCGCGATCGTCCAGCATCCGCGCGCGTCTCACCGACGGCCACCTCGGTCCTCGAATGGATTGTAAACTGGCAACGCGTAATACCACATAAAACCATCCGCGCGATTGGCGCGACTATGACCGCGGCCAAACATAGCCTCCACATCTTGCGTGGTCGCGCGGCCGCGAGTTAGCGAGCCGATTCGGCGCGTATAAAAATCGTATGGCAATCCCTGTACGATGTAGGCCGGAGGCGCGATCAATACGCCGTTCCGATTGAACCGAAAGGCGAGGGCATCCGCGCCATAGCCGTGTCGCAAAGGGTCCGCCGTATCGATCCACGGCGCTTCATAAAGACCAAGTTGACGGATCAAATGCGAATCGGGTTGCACGATGAAATAGCCATTCCGCGGGCCTAACGACACATAACGCGAATCGTCATCCCAGGAGGCAGCCGAAACTGCGAGTGTGATTGTTAAGAAAACAAGAGCAACAATTGGGCGAACCATGAACATGCAATAGTATCGTCGATCCTGTTGCGCCTGCGAGCCTGACGTTCGACGGACTTCTGTTTCTCCCTTATCGGGGAGCTAGCCCTGGCGCTTTCGGATGATTAGAGGTCAATTCCCATGATGACAGGTCCAGGGACTTCCTCCCAGCCGTAGCGGCTCCAGAATTTCCGGCCGCGCGGATTGTCGTTTGCTACCAGGATAAGT
>QHOS01000031.1 GCA_003219415.1 Verrucomicrobiota bacterium
TCTAAACCTGGAACTGGCAACGGTCAGATCCTCGATAATGTAACTGACGTAACACGAATCACCAGCCAACCCATCTACACGCACTACAACGTTATACCGGTGGTCGATGTTTATGGCGGAGTTGGAGGCAGAGATCTCGGTGGAGTGCTAAGTGACATTAGGCCGATCGTTGCGCAGGCCCAGAAGACCGCGCCGCAAGGCGTCAGTATTGTTCTGCGCGGACAAGCAGCGACGATGAGTTCGAGCTTTCTCGGACTGGGCATAGGAATGTTAGTGGCGATTGCCCTAATTTATTTACTGCTCGTTGTGAACTTCCAGAGCTGGCTCGACCCATTCATTATTTTAACGGCATTGACCGGTGCCCTCGCGGGTGTGATTTGGGGGCTGCATGTTACGAGTACAACTTTAAGCGTGCCGGCTATGATGGGTGCGATCATGTGTCTCGGTGTCGCGACTGCGAACTCTGTTTTGGTCGTGACCTTTGCCCGCACTCACCTTCAGGAAGGAATGGATTCGGTGAAAGCGGCCTGGGAAGCCGGCACCGGCCGTTTGCGCCCAGTGATCATGACGGCGACGGCAATGATCATCGGAATGTTACCAATGGCGCTTGGTCTTGGTGAAGGCGGCGAGCAGAACGCGCCGCTCGGGCGCGCGGTCATTGGCGGTCTCATGCTCGCAACCGTCGCGACGCTACTTTTTGTGCCTGTGGTATTCAGCCTGTTGCACCGCCAACCAGCCGACACTGCCAAGGCAGAACCGAAAGAAAATGTTCCATCAACGGTCCTTGAGGCCGTCTCCTCCGCAACCTAAACACACCCCTCTATACATGAGCACAACTACCCCTACCGACAGCGTTAGCTCCGACGAACAAAAAACAGGCCCCGTCCAGCCTCGCCGGAGACATCGTTTTATCCTGATGTCAGGTGGAGCAATGCTTCTGGTCGCATTGGTCGGTGGCTTTGTTCCCCAATTCCGGCAGCGGCAAACAGCTGCGGCTGATACTAAGGAGTTGGCGATCCCGACCGTGGAGGTGGTTTCGCCAACCGCTACCACACCGCGAAGTGGGCTTAACTTACCAGCTGAAGTCAAACCATGGCAGGAAGCATCTATCTTTGCACGGGTCAACGGATACCTAAAAGACTGGCTCGTGGATATCGGCGCGCACGTCGAGAAAGACCAGTTGCTCGCCGAGATCGACACCCCTGATCTGGATCAGCAGCTTGCGCAAGCTCGCTCGCAGGCTGTGCTGGCGAAAAAAAATTTGGAACAAGCCAAAAAGACGAACACGAAATGGCAGGAGTTATACAAACAAGGTGTCGTTTCCCAACTTGATGCCGAGAACACCGACACTTCGCAGGGCACGAACCAGGCCAACACCGAAGCATTTGCGGCCAATCTTCGTTTCCTCGAACAGGAAGTCGCCTTCAAACGTGTGACCGCGCCTTTCGCTGGTATCATCACGGTCCGTAACGTGAACGTCGGCGACCTGATTACCGCGAACAATACGAGCTTCGAAATGTTTCACATTCAACAAACAGATCCTCTGCGCGTTTATTTTCGTATCCCGCAGGAGGACGCAGCGAACATCACGGTGGGACAAACCTTCGACGTTCAGGTCGGTGCGGAAAGCGCAAAGACGTATCCCGGGAAAGTGATCTCCACGTCGGGAGCCGTCTCCCCCGATTCCCGAACGATGCTTGTCGAGTTACAAGTGGAAAACGGGAAGAACGAAATCCTGCCTGGCAGCTATGCCACTGTTCGGGTGCCACAGGTTGCTTTAGGGAAATTGGTTACCTTGCCTGATAATACACTCATATTTCGCGAGAAGAGTGTCCAAGTCGGCGTCGTGGACGCCAAGGGCGTCGTCCAACTCCGCGACGTCAAAGTCGGACGGGACTTTGGTGTACAATCCGAGATCCTGAGCGGAGTTACCGAATCCGACAAGGTAATCGTCAATCCATCCGATTCTCTTACTACGGGAACAATAGTCCGCGTCGCGCCATCAGCAGCGCCCGGCCAAAGCCCTACGCCTTCTGCACCAAAGTAGCCAAAAAATAGCGGTCTTCGGGCATGAACCCATGTGAGCCGCCGGTCAGAACGTCGTCGTGACGGAAGGTTATAGACAGATGCACAGCGGCAAGTGCGCTTCCGCGTTGCCCTCACCATGGACCTATAAACTTTTGGGCCGTGAACGAACAAGAACGGGAGAAAATCGGAATATGACGACTCCCGCAAATCAAAAGTCATCAGCCAAGCAGCCATCGTAACCGGCGCGCCTGGCGGAATCGAAGATCTCTCTCTACCTCCAAAGAGGGAGCCCGCATCACCGCGTTGGTGGTACAACAAAATCCTACTAACGCGCCTGAGTGGCGCCCATTACGGCGTCCGTAGCGTGAACGGCAATGAATACAAGAATAAAAAATGGAGGTGAAGTTACGAAAAAGAGTTTGTTTGCATCTATTTTTATGGTCCTCCCGTTCGTATTCGTCTGCTTTGGGCTTTCGCCCGCAGTGCGAGCGGTTGTCCCGGCCCCGGACGGCGGCTATCCGGGCTTCAACACGGCTGAGGGGACTAATGCCCTGTTCAGCCTTACAAGCGGCGTTGGAAACAACGCCATTGGTTTTCAGGCGCTCTTGCACAACACAACCGGAATCCACAACACGGCCGATGGTTTTGCCGCGATGTCTAGAACCACGACGGGACAGCATAACACGGCCACCGGTGACGAGGCGCTCGGCAGCAATACAACCGGCAGTTTCAACACAGCGGATGGCGCTCATTCGTTGGAAAACAACACGGGCACCGGCAACACGGCCTTAGGCTTTGCGGCCGGCGCCAACGTCACCACGGCCACTAACGTTATCTGTCTCGGGGCCGGGGTCCTTGGTGCGAACGAAAACAACAGCTGCTTTATCGGCAACGTCTTCAATCGAACCTCCGCTGTGGGAGCGGCGGTTTTCGTTAATTCAAGTGGTAAGCTCGGCACGATTACTTCCTCGAGGCGGTTCAAAGAAGAGATTGAGCCGATGGCACAGGCCAGCGAAGGACTCTTTGCGCTCAAACCAGTGACTTTCCGTTACAAGAAAGGGATAGATCCCCAGAGGATTCCACAGTTTGGGCTGGTGGCCGAGGACGTGGAAGCGGTCAATCCGGACTTGGTGGTCCGTGATGAGGAGGGCAAAGTGAACACCGTGCGCTACGACGCAGTGAACGCGATGCTACTGAACGAATTCCTCAAAGAGCATCGCAAAGTGGAAGAATTGAGCTCCATGGTGGCGGAGCAGCGCAAGGAGGTTAATGCTCTTGCAGCGGCTGTGAAAGAGCAGGCTGCGCAAGTCCAGAAGGTGAGCGCGCAGGTTGAGCTAAGCAAAGCTGAGCCACAAATGGTCTTTAACAAGCAGTAGCGCGCATTTGCTGCTGCGCAATCACAGCATTCGATCCGCCTCGGCTAAGAAGCCGCCCGACTCTTCGTACGTAACCTATCTCAAATAAAGAAGCGCATCACCTCACAGGCAGCATGACAACATCCCATGGCCGGCCCAGGAGAAAAATGGCTATGACTAATTTGGTGTCGACACTTTGCCTCGTCCCGTTGTGCAGTGCGATCTTTCTCGGCTCAGGCATACTAGCTGCAGCACAGAAGTCCGGCCTAGATGGAACCTACATCGTAGACGAAACCGACAGCGACAATGTGAATGAGGTGATCGAGGAGGCGGTGGGAAAGCTGAACTTCCTGACGCGAGATATCGCTCGAGGGCGCCTCAAGAAACTGAACCCCGCTTACCGCCAGGTAGCCATCACTTCCTCTCCGAATGAAATCAGCGTCACCGTGGATAACCAGCCGCCGTTACGGACACCGGCGAAGGGTGCACCTGTCGCTTGGGTTGGTCCTGACGGAGGAAAAGTGAACGCTAGCATGCAGTTGGCAGGCCGGCGTTTGGCGCAGACATTCACGTCAGCAGACGGGCGCAGAGTTAATGATTACACTCTAAGCCCTGATGGCCGGACGCTGACAATGCAAGTGACAGAAACGAGCCCCCGACTGTCTCAAACTATCACGTACAAACAAGTTTACAGACGAGTCTCCTGAAAAGGATGCCGACGGATCTGCTGTCCGAGTAAGGGCACGACCCGTGGTTTGTCATCCTTTTCGCCTCAATGATTTCTTACGTCTACATTCCCGATCCGTGGTACGCTCCCGTGTAGTCCCGGGGTCCCAGGTGATACTCCCTCATTCGAAATAGCTTTAAACAGCAACGACGTAACCGGAGTCGGATAAATGTGCATTCACAATACTGGTCGTACGGATAGTAATAGTTGATCAAGGGAGTTGAGGAACATCTGCCAGCGCGCACCGGGTTTTGATCCAGAGGTGGCTAGAAGGAACGCCCATTCTACTCAGTGAGTCTCCCTCAAAGGGGATAAGCCTGCTTCCCTCACCTGCAGCAGAAGAAAATCTCACGAGTGCAGACTGGCCGCCATAGGATTCCGGCTGAAGGGTGAATTATGAAAATATTAAATCACGTTTCAAGTAAACTAATCATGGTTGCAATCGCATGCAGCTTTGCTGCAGGCACCCCCATTCAGGCGCGAGTGGCCAGATCGAACTCTGCCTCGGCCCGTTCTGAGGATGATGCTCGTTTGATTGTTTCCAGGGCAGCCAATTTTGGGACTTTCCAGTACCTCATCTTGTTTGTCGATGGTGTACAGGTTGCGGATTTGGGGCTTGGTCAGAATTACGATGCGGTGTTGCCCCCCGGGCAGCATGTCTTGTCGGTAAGCACGACTCCACAGGGCTATCGACGTACACCGCCGACTCGACGTCGCGTTAACCTAGAACCCGGCGAGACGTACGCATTTACCGCGTTCTGGAAAAACTCTTACAAGGCTTACCTCTATAGGAACGGCAGCTCCAAGAGAATCATCACACCGAGCGACCCAGGCTAAGAGGAGAAAACCGATGAGCTCTACCGGTGATGACCCTTCCGGCTACACAAGGCGTAGGTTTCTAACACTTAGCATCGCTTCGGGCGCATCAGCATCGCTTTTGCTTTCTCGTACCTCTGCTGAGGGTGATAAGCTACCACCATCAAAACCGACTACATACAATGGCAGCACCGATCCTTACCCGATACCCTGGCTGGATAAGAACGGCAGTCATAATCAGCCGGCTGGCCCACAGTTGGAGCCGTCGCACATCTACCATTTCAAAGGGCGCGTCGCCCGATGCGCCAATTTCGCAGGCATGGGCACTGACAATAAAGGTAACCGAATTGCCTTTGGCACCCCCACAACCGACTACGGATTTATGCAGGGAGAATACTTCGCGGGACGCGCTGCGCAGATGGGGGCATTCACTCACATATGACTGACATTATTTCAGGGGCAGGCTGCTCCTCAAAATCAGATTCACGATTTTCATCCTCCAATTGCGCCTTCGGGGCTGTATTGGGTCGTTCCAATTCCCAAAGGGGACCTTGTCATTAGCCCTGACGGGCAGACCGCAACGCTCGAGATGGAGAATGTTGCGGTTGTTGATCAACCGAAGTGGCCCCGCCTTGATGCCGTAGGCACACCAGGCATTATGGATTTCAGGATGATTTGGAAGGCGACGGATGAAAAAATCATTTATGATGATCCACAGAAGCAATTCCGGGTGGAAGGTTACCGCGCTACCGCACAGCTTGAGGCGCAGGTTAAGGTACCATCAATAGATTTCTCGTGGAAATCCGACCCTTTATCGACGTCGCAGGCCCATTTTGCGGTCATCGGGGATGAAGTGAATGGCCGATACTACACTCCAGTGAGGTAGTTTGTTATTGGCTGTGACGGCCGGCCGCAGGTTTGTCGCTGTAAGCAAAGCGGCTAGATTCGTTGTCGACTGTGCGGGGATGCTTCAGCGCCCGGCGAGTTGTGCAAGTGGAACCCTAACGATGACATCGTGGCTCACACGCTTCCGTAGCAGCTGGTTGCTACCGGCTGTCTTGAGCACGACGGCAGGCGCAGTCGATGTTATCGGCTTTCTTGCGCTTGGCGGGTTGTTCACCGCCCACATCACCGGGAACGTGGTAATCGTGGCCGCGCATTACGTAACCGGTGGTTTTAGTCAGATCGGCCCGCTCCTGGCGGTCCCGGTCTTCATGGCAGTGCTAGGCCTGGTGACGCTGGCGTCCGACGCGATTGTGCGGACCGGGATGTCCCCACTGCGACCGTTGCTGCTGCTGCAAACTGCACTCCTCATCGGGTTTCTAGGACTGGGTGTCGGTTTTGGCCGCTTCCCCGATGCCAACAGTTCGATGGCTGTGCTCGCGGGCATGCTCGGAGTCGCCGCCATGGCGACCCAGAATGTGCTGGTGAAGCTCGCCCTCAAAGGCGTGCCGTCTACCGCGGTAATGACAACGAACATCACTCAACTGACTGTCGACCTGGCGACGCTCGCCCGCAGTAGGAGAAACCCCCACGAGCTCGCCCAAGCCGGACGCCGGGCACGCATGACATTGCCCTGCATAATTGGGTTCGTCGTCGGCTGTGCCGCTGGGGCCGCCTTGGAAGTTAAGTTTAGCCTCTGGGCGCTAGTGCTACCAGTCGCTCTCGCTGTAATCGCCATCCCCCTGGGCGAAACGCAAGAGTGATAGCTCTTCCGAATGAGGGAGCGTAGATCACTTCTCAAGTGCTGTTTAAAAATCTCACGCCTACCCGATAGCTCTGAGCTAACCAATTGCAATATCGTGGTAGTATGGACAATCCACGGTTTAATGACGGCCCCACGCGGCGCGCGATCTCGCGTTCTACGACCGGAGCGTATTCCCAACGGATTCGAATGCCTGAACTCGGCTGCCGCGCTGGTTCAGCAAGCTCAGGGCAAAAGAGAATTTTTGCGATCGTCTCGCCACCTATCGCAACTCCAGTTGAGGGCAAAACGATGCGACGCATTGTCATTTTCGACAATCATCCCGATAGCCTGCGTCTGGTCTTACAGTTCGGTCTAGATCCAGACAGTGATGAGGCTGCCTCGCGACGGGAAATGCGGACGTCCATCACTTGTGGGTTGATTTTGATCGCAATGCTCGTAGCAGCACTGCTTTGGCCGTTGTGTTGGTAACTGGCACAATAGCCGAAACTGGGTCTCCCCAAAGAGGGACCGCAGAGCGCCTCTCGGGCGTTGTTTGAAAATCACACATTTACCCAGTAGCGGCGGATTCGCTCCAGCCACTACAGTTGCAGGCATGAACGAAAGCAATGCGGTGCTCAACAGATATTTGCTGGAGATCGGACGAATGCCTCTTCTGTCCCCCGATCAAGAGACCGAACTCGGGCGGCGAATCCAAGACGGTGACGCGGCAGCGCGCGAGCGGATGATCAACGCAAACCTGCGGCTCGTTGTAACCATCGCACGCGATTACATCAATCTCGGTCTGCCCCTGGTTGACCTGATTTCGGAAGGAAACATCGGATTAATGGAAGCAGTCGATCGATTCGACCCGGAAAAAGGCGTCAAGCTAAGCACCTATGCGATTTGGTGGATCAAGCGGGCGATCAAAAACGCACTTGCCAATCAGAGCAAAACGATCCGATTGCCGGCGAAAACGATCGAGAAAATTAGTAGAATGCGTCGCGTTTCAGCGCAAATGGGCAACGAGCTCGGTCGCGAACCGACTGAGGGCGAACTCGGTGAAGAGCTGGGGATTGCCACTGAAAAAGTGGCGCGACTGAGAAGTATTGGCCTGCGTCCCGAATCGCTTGACGCGCCTGTTGGCGACGATGAAGCGACCGAACTTGGCGAAAAAGTTCCAGATGAACAAGCGCAAACTCCTTTCGAATCACTGCGCGAGAAGGATTTCTCGGACCAGATCAATCGGGTTCTCAAAAACCTCAACAAACGCGACGCAACGATCATCGCAGAGCGTTTCGGGCTAAACGGCACGACAGCAAAACCGCTTGAACAGGTTGCCGAGATAGTCGGGGTAACGCGCGAACGCGTTCGGCAGTTGGAACTAATCGCACTCGCGAAATTGCGTCGCGCCTTCAAGAAGCATCTCGGCGCTCTGGAATCTGAAGTTTTCGTAGCAGCCTAGCGAGCAGACACGAAATGGCAAAGAGCCAGCCTGATCGGTGAAGTCCAAGCCGCGGGTTTTCCTTGAGCGCCGTCGCAAGAGTGTAAGTCTGACCGCCAGTCTACCGAGGCTCTTGCTGCGAAATCATCGACTGTGCTCGGATTTGTGCTAGAACGAACCAGCCAGGGTGGCGAAATTGGCAGACGCGCCAGACTTAGGATCTGGTGGAGAAATCCTTAGGGGTTCGAGTCCCCTCCCTGGCACTCACCGTAAAAGCAAACGCTCAACGCTCAACCTCCAACTCTCAACGCCCAATTCAGACGCCGTTAGTTGGACGTTGGGAGTTGAGCGGTCGACGTTTAAATCGCGTGTCATAGCACAAGCCACTTCAGTTCGCGGGAATGTTTCCTGGTTTCCCATAGACGGATTCCGCCTAGAAACGCATTCTCATTTTGCCCGCGTTCCGTTCCTGCCGGCAAGCGACTCAAACGGTGCACGAGACCGCCACCAAGAACGGCGTAATCGGCAATGAAAGATTTTCTTAACTGAGCGACCGCGTAAGCTACTTCGCGCTTCCATTTTTTTTCGCCTAACAGCGCCAGGCCTGGGATACCAAGGTAATCTTCAATGATGTGCCCATGGCGATACGGTAAGTCGCCAAGCTCAAGCGGCATCAAAGTCTTGTCCCACACCAACGCGGACCCCAGGCCGGTGCCGAGCCCCAGAAAGAGCATGCGTCCACCGCGATAACTGCCGAGCGCCTGCAGGGCAGCATCGTTGATAACACGCACGGGGATGCCCAGCGCTCTGGCAAAATCGAAACCAACCCATCCCTTGGCCAAATGCTTCGGATCTTTGGCGATTCGTCCCCTGCGCACCGGCGCCGGGAAACCGATGGAGGCGTAGTCGAACTTCCATCCGCGCGCGGTTTCCTTGAGTTTGGCAACCAGTTGTTGTGGTTTGAGTCGCGGACCGGAAGGAAATTCACGCTCATCGCGAGAGGACCTCAGCAGTTTTACGTGTGTGCCTCCGACGTCGACGACCAGAACTTTTCTCTTCATGGCCCCCCGGGCGCGTTCGGGAGTATTAGCGATCGCGTCGCGCCGTTCGCCCAAAACGCTGGAAGATGCTCTGCTGTTCTGGTTTGGCTGCCGTGCTGGCTGGCCAGCATTCCACTATCTCAAGAGCGACAAAGCTGAAGAGCATCTGTCGCGCAGATTTCAAATCGAGTCGTAGATTCTTCGCAATTTGCTGCACCGAGCGAGCTCCATTGAATTGCGACGCGAACTGCGCCTCATCAGGAGTCAACTTCAACTTTTGGACACGCTCGAAGCCGTCTCTTGTATAAGCCGGAATCGACGCTGGTTCGAAATGGGCCGTCTCATCGATATGCTCAACAAGGCGCAACGTTTCCAAGGCCCAGTCGCGAACGTTCGGCTCCCCGGGCACATCCGCAGCATCCGCTAACAGATTGGCCTTCTTTTCAAACATGATCCATACCCTTGGCGCCACCCAAAGTTGCGAGAAAAGCTTTTGCCCAAATTGCTGCATCTGTTCCATTGCTGCCTCGCGGCCCATCGATTCCTCGCGGGCAAGGGTAAGAAAGAATGGTGTTCCAGTCTCTCTCTGTTGATCGCGCGCCCTGGCCAGCACCACGACATCGAGATCGCCAAGAAGCGCTGGCGTCTCGGGACAATAGAGCTCCGGGTCCCTGGTGGTAACAAAGATGATCTCGCCATCACGCGCCAAAAGGTCGATTGGTTCCTGCTCCCAAAATGATCGCAGCAAGCCTGTGAGCTTCTCCCTTGAGATCGCTTGCAGGGCGCGGTTTAATGGAAAGAGCGTCGTGTGACCGCAGAAATAAACATCGGCGGTGCGGGGCTCGTTTGAAGTGGTAACGTTTTCGCTCGGAGCGGCCGTGGCGGGTTCTGCCCAATCGGCAGTTTGTTGCGACATGCTCCACCAATCCTCGGACTGCGCAGGTTCCGCATCGGTAGCAGCGTCTTGTGCCGGGGTATCCGCTTGCGGGACGTCGGAATCTTCCGTTTGGTCTCGCTCTTCGCTATTCGAAGACTCGATTTCAGCTTCTATCGATTTGGGTTCGCCGGATGATTTCCGCATAATACACCTCTCGTTCTAAGCAAATCCCATGTAAAGGCTTTATCAAGGACCCAATCATGGCAATGGCGGTGTCTTGTGTCTCGTTGAGAACCGTCGCGAGAGCTCGCGACGGCTGATTTTTCCTCGCTCATTCGCAGGGAGTGCGTCCACGACGAAGATCCGCTTCGGCACCTGCCAGCTGCTTAGCGCGCCACGGCAAAACTGCAGGAGATCGGTCTCGCTTACGTCTGCCGCAGCCACCACGCAGGCCGCTACTTCTTCATTGCGTAACACCGATTCTCGACCGAAGACGACTGCCTGTCGCACGCCGGGGAAGCGCAGCAAATGCGCTTCCACTTCTGCGGGGTTCACCTTTTTACCTACGACGTTGATTACGTCGGAGATCCGACCGACGATTTTGAACCCGGAACCGGCACGCGTCAGTAAGTCGTCAGGAACAAAAATTCCATTGCCCAATTTTTCTTCATCTGGCTCTGGGAAATAGCCATCGCCTACAGCACCGCTGCGCACGTGAATCTGACTCGCTGACCCCTGTGGATCTACGAGTTTGAGGTTGACGTCGTTCATCGCTTCGCCAACGAACCCTTCGTCCCGGTTTGCTGCCCGTGGATCGTAGCAAATCCCGCCACATTCGGACGCACCGTAAAATGAGTGGATTGGCAGATTAAACTTTTTCTGAAATCTCTTCGCGGTTGCGAGCGGGAGAGGGGCGCCGGCTGAAATACAGAGCTTAAGCTTTGGCAGCTTGGGAACATGTTCCATTTCACAAAATGCCTGATAGAAGACGGGCATCCCTGGGAAAACTGTCGCGTTGCTGCGGGCAAGATCCTCGAGGATGGCGCGCGGCGTTCTGTCACGACTGATGACCATAGGCACACCGCGCGCAATCAGCGGCGTCAGGAGATTGCTGAAACCGTAGGAGTGCGAGACTGGGACGACGCCGAAATTCAGATCAATATCGGAAATCCCCATCGTGTCGCAAATCTGATTGCAATCGGCCAATAGCTGTTTGCTACGAAAGCGGATTGCGCGGGGCGTGGCTGTTGTACCGGAGGTAAGCTTCAGGAGATTCGGCGGATTCCCGCGCCAATCTGGGGTGCAGTCGGCTATCCCCAGTTGAATGATCTCCTCTGGTGAGTCTCCGCTGGGGACAGCGGACACTACAGCCTTAGCCTTGCAAATTTCTAATGCCTCGCCGCGTTGACGTTCGCTCATCGACTGTTCCAGAGGGAGAACAACCAAATGCCTGCGCAAGCAACCGATCAAAATTGATGGCCAATCTTCATGATTACCGATCTGGACTGCGACAACGCTGCCTTCGTGGAAAACGTCGATCCTTCGCATCAAGTTGCGAGCGCGTTGTTCAATGTCGCCAAATGTTCGGAGCACCTCGCCGCTGGTCGCAAAAATAGCTGGCCTATCCCGCTTTCGCGCGAGCGTTTTCTCCCAGTCTTGCAGCAATGGATCGGAAGATTTCATCGCTTGCGCAGAGCTCGTTGCGCGAGTAAATTCCGCGCTCCTTTCCAAAGATGAAAACCGGTATTCATCCAGAGTATTACGACACCGATATGGTGTGCGCATGCGGTGCGGTATATCATACTCGCTCCACGCGCCGCGATATTAAGATCGGTATTTGCGCCGCTTGTCATCCCTTTTTCACCGGCGAGCAGAAGTTCGTGGATACAGCCGGGCGCGTCGAGAAATTTGCCCGGCGTTACGGCAGCACCAAAGCTGCGCGGGCTGAAAAGAAAGCTTAGCTGAGCTGTAGCTGGGGCCGACGGCCCCGGCTGTACCGAACCCCGAATGCTTTCGGGGCTATAGATATGGACTTTAACTCCCTAATTCAACTCAAACGCGAACGCTTCGTTCAACTTGAGCGCGATATTGCCGACCCGGCGCTTTTTTCTAATCGTCAGCGCGCCAAGGAAATTATGCGCGAGCACGCGAGCATTAAACAACTGCTGGCCAAATGGGATGAGCTCGGGACCGCGCGTAAGCAATTGGACGACAATCGGGAGCTGGCAATGTCAGGCGACGTTGAAATCGCCGCGATCGCTGATGACGAGATTCCGGACCTCGAAAAACGAGTGGCCGATCTTGAACGCGAAGTTCAGATTGCGTTGCTGCCGCCGGACGAAAATGAAGACCGCGATGCGATCGTGGAAATCCGAGCCGGAACGGGCGGAAGTGAAGCGGCCATTTTCGCGGCTGATCTTTACCGGATGTACCATCGCTATGCGGAATCTGCCGGCCTAAAAACCGAGGACCTCGAATCGAGTCCGTCGGAGCTCGGTGGATTTAAGGAAGCGATTTTCCGCGTTTCGGGAGAATCAGTTTTTCGAAAACTGCGTTACGAAAGCGGCGTTCACCGGGTGCAACGCGTACCTGCGACCGAGGCGCAGGGTCGCATTCATACATCGACTGCGACGGTCGCGGTGTTGCCTGAGGCGGAAGATGTAGATCTTGAATTGAAACCGGAAGATTTGCGAATTGAAGTCTCCCGCTCCGGCGGACCGGGTGGGCAAGGCGTGAACACAACCGATTCGGCTGTGCAAGTATTGCACATTCCGACAGGCACAATCGTGCGTTGTCAGGATGGTCGCAGTCAGATCAAAAACAAGGAACGAGCGCTTTCGATCTTACGCGCTCGCTTGCTGGAGCGAAAGCAGCGCGAGGAAGCCGAAAAATACAGCGCGCAGCGCCGCGGCCAGATCGGCACTGGTGGGCGAGAAGAAAAAATTCGCACTTACAACTTTCCACAGAATCGCGTCACCGATCATCGCATCGGTCTGACGCTTCATAATCTTGATCGCGTGATTGACGGCGATCTCGACGAATTGATCAGCGCGTTGCAAGCCGCGGATGTAGCGGAACGCTTGAAAGACTCAGCGGTGGCGGCTGGCGCTTAATCGCTTGACCGGCTTGAAACTTATTAACACCGCTCGATCGGCTATTTGGAGATTCTTCGACTTCGCTCGGAATGACACCGAACGCGTATGACTGTTCTGGAAGTGTTACAAGCCACAACTGCGTTTTTTAAAAAACATGACATTGAGAATCCGCGACTGAATGCGGAACACTTGTTGGCGCATGTTCTTGGGCGGAAACGAATAGAGCTTTATCTGGATTTCGAGCGGAAGTTAACTGAAACAGAACTCGGTCCATTGCGCGAACTGGTGAAGCGTCGCAGCGAAGGCGAGCCTCTTCAGCATCTTCTCGGCACCGTAGAATTTTGCGGACAGGTTTTTCTTTGTGACAAACGCGCCATGGTTCCGCGGCCGGAGACGGAAGAACTCGTCGAGTTGTTAAAATCCGAAATCCAAGATCCAAAATCCGAGATTTTGGATGTTGGTACTGGCAGCGGTGTGATCGCGCTCAGTCTCGCTGCGGAATTTCCTGAGGCACGGATTCTCGCCGTTGATGTTTCGGATGATGCGCTCGCGCTCGCGCAAGAAAACGCCATCAGGCTTGACTTGAGCGACCGCGTCCAGTTTCTGAAAAGTCGTTTGCTCGAAACCATCGCGGGACCTTTCGATCTAATTGTCGCGAATCTTCCTTACATCTCAACGCAAGACCGGCGAACTCTTTCGCGCGAAGTGTTGCGTGATCCGGAAATTGCTCTGTTCGCCGGTCCGCGGGGCGATGAGCTGGTGCGTGAGCTGATTAATCGATCCCCAACCCGACTCCGGCCCGGTGGAATGTTGGCTCTGGAAATAGGCCTCGGCCAGAGAGATGCGCTTCTTTCGGCTCTGGCGGAAAAAAATTACCGCGACATTTGTTCGAAGAACGATTATAACGGCGTGACACGATTCCTTTTTGCCAGGTATGGATAAGATCCTCGTTCACGGCGGTCATCCGCTTTCAGGTTCTATCAAGGTCAGCGGCTCAAAAAATTCATCGCTGCCGATCCTGGCCGCGACGCTGCTCACCAAAGAGCCTTGTATTGTTCACGGCGTGCCAGACCTGAGCGACACACATTATATGCTGCAAATCTTAACCCATCTGGGCGCGCAGGTGGAACGCGCCAGCGGAACCGTCAGTGTCACGGCAGAAAAGACCCACTCCGTTGCGCCTTACGATGTCGTCCGCAAGATGCGCGCTTCGGTTTGCGTGCTTGGCCCGTCACTGGGTCGATGCAAGGAAGCGACCGTTGCTTTGCCCGGGGGTTGCGTCATCGGAGATCGTCCAATTGATTTGCATCTGAGAGGTTTCGAAGCGCTCGGGGCTGCGGTTCGCGTGGAGGGTGGCGACATCAAAGTTTTTGCACCGAAATTGAGCGGAGCAGTCATCAACATGCAGAGCAAATTCGGTCCCACTGTTCTCGGCACCGATAACGTGATGATGGCCGCGGCGCTGGCAGAAGGTGTGACCGTTATTGAAGGAGCAGCCCAGGAGCCCGAGGTAGTGGACCTGGCAACGTTCTTAAACAAGATGGGCGCGAAGATCGAAGGCGCGGGAACGCGCCGGATCATTATCGAAGGAGTGGCTGCCTTGCATGGAGCCGAGCACCGGGTAATCCCGGACCGGATTGAGGCTGGAACATTTCTGGTGGCGGGTGCAATTGCCGGAAAGGGAGTCACCGTCAAGCGAGTGGAACCGGAGCATGTTCGCACAACCACCGATGCGCTGGCGAGTTGCGGCTATCACATCGATATCGGCGACCATGAGATTTCGATTTTTCCGAATGGCGCCGCGAGCGCGCTGGAGCTGACAACAGCACCATACCCCGGTTTCCCCACTGACATGCAAGCCCAGATGTGCGCGCTACTCTCCATTAGCAAAGGCACCAGTTCCGTGACCGAAAATGTTTTTCCGCAGCGTTATATGCATGTGGCGGAGCTAAAACGCATGGGCGCGCAGGTGCAATTGGAGGGTGCTACTGCAGTGATCGATGGTGTGGATTGTCTCCTCGGGGCACCGGTGATGGCCAGTGACTTACGTGCGTCGGCCGCGCTGGTGCTTGCAGGATTGAAGGCAGACGGAATTACCGAAGTAAGCCGCGTCTACCACATCGACCGCGGGTACGAACATCTCGATGAAAAATTGAGCGAACTCGGCGCACACATCGAGCGGGCAAAAGCAGCGTAGTCCAATCTTTTTTCTTGCTCTCGTGCCGGCCAGGGGGCAGTCGTTGTGATACGCAAAGGAAAGGATAATATGGATCAAACACCTCCGACACCTCCATCAACTTCATCGGACGTCCGAACGTGGTGTGTTCTCTGCCACGCCGCCGCATTACTCGGATTGTTTTTTCATTTCCTGGGCCACATCTTGGGACCGCTTATCGTTTGGCTCATGAAACGTGGCGACTCTCCCGAGATTGACGCCTACGGAAAAGAATCTCTCAATTTCCAAATCTCGATGCTGATCTATGACGCCATCGCCGCGATTCTTTGCATCGTGCTGATAGGCGTTCCGATTTTGATCGCGCTCTGGGTGTTGAACACGGTGCTTGTCATCATCGCATCAGTCAAAGCCGGCCAGGGAGAGTTCTATCGCTACCCATTTACGATTCGGTTGATCAATTGATTGGCCCTTAAAGTCGAGCGGTTGTCATCAATCGGCGCAACGTCTTTAGATTGATCACATCTTCTCGTAAGTCTTTGCCCTTTGGCGTTTCCAACACTTTCGGGATTTTGCGGAACCGGCGGTCGCCCATGATGA
This sequence comes from Verrucomicrobiota bacterium, assembly GCA_003219415.1. Lineage (GTDB taxonomy): Bacteria > Verrucomicrobiota > Verrucomicrobiia > Chthoniobacterales > UBA10450 > Udaeobacter. Next base: position 15,840 of record QHOS01000031.1, read on the forward strand.
AGCGGAAAGCAGGAAGCCCGATTCTGCCCCTGCCGATATGTTCATGTCGATCGACCCGCGAACCGCAGGCAGTTTTGGAATCGTTTAGATGGATTGCCACGAGACGATCCAAGCCAACCACGCGACCGAATTCGCGGAATGTCTTCCGAACCGAGGCTTCGCTTCCGATGTCATAACCCGAAGCGAAAACATGCGCGGTATCGAGGCAGACACACAATCGCTCTGGTTCACGCACACGGCTGATAATGTACGCAAGGTGCTCGAATTTGTTCCCCAGGCATGAGCCTTGGCCAGCGGTCGTTTCGAGCGCGATCCGTGTTTTGATTTTCGGAAGACCGGAAAACACGCAATCAATCGATTCCACAACTTTTTCAAGTCCCGCTTCTTCACCCGCGCCGAGGTGCGCACCGGGATGCAACACCAAGAATGGGAGTTCCAGCTGATCGGTGCGAACCAATTCTTCCGACAGCGAACGGATCGAATTTGCGTGAAACTGCCCGTTCGTGGCTGCGAGATTGATGAGATAGTTCGCATGGGCGAAAATCGATAATAATTCGCTGCGTTGCTGATGTTCCAGGAAGGTCCGGATTTCGTCGCGGGTAAGCGGGCGGGAGAACCACTGCATGTTGTTCTTCACGAACATTTGCATGGCGGTACAGTCGATCGAGCGCGCGCGCTCAATCGCCAGGTTCACGCCACCGGCAATCGACATGTGCGCGCCAATGAGAGTTGGATGAATCGGCGAGTCGGCGAGTCGGCGAACCGGTGAAGGCGCCGTTTCTCCATCTCGGCGCTTCTTCATTTCGTTCCTCTTCACTATTGGCTCTTCAAAACGGCTGGGCGCCAATCCGGCTTCTTCAGGCTCCCTGTGCCGGCGTATTCCAAAAGTTTATACACTGGTGTGAGCAGCACGCCGGGTCCCTTCATGTTGAGCCGCAGACTGAAATCGAGCTTATCATCGAGAAAATGGACGTCGCCATGACCCAGCATGCTAAAGAGCGTGCCGTCTGCGTCGAAATCGTCGGTATGAATGGTTCCCTGATCGATCTTGAAGTCTGCACTCGCTTTGTGCGCGACGCTGTATCCGCTGCCGGGAAGAATCCGATTCAGAATTCCTGAGAGCGGCCCGAAAATAGGGATGGCGAAGACATCGCCGTTGGTGACTTCCACTTTTCCACGCCCCCGCATGGTGCGCGGATCGCTGCCGAGCCCGGTAAAATCGTACGTGCCGCTCAACAGGCCGAGCGCTGTCTTGTAGTTGTAGTACAAGTCAGTCAGCAGCGGGAAATTGATCTCGCTTACGGAAATATTTGCGCGGTAACGCGGATCATTTTTCGCCAGTGAAATGTCGGCGTTTCCACGCAATGTGCCCGCGAGAAGCGCGCCACGAAGATCAGTGATTTGCAATCGGTCGTTGGTGAATAGCAATCGCGCGGAGATCCGATCAAAAGGCAACGTTTTCCCAAGAAAGACGTAATCCATTCCGTTCGCGCCCTCTACCTTGATCTCCAGACGTGTATTCTTGCCGCCGCGAAATTGATACAAACCGTTCGCCGTGACGGAGGGCGGCCGCCGAAATTTATATGGCGCCACTGTGTTCGAAACTTTTGGATCAATCCAAAAAATGACCTCGGCAGGATTCAATGAACTCTTAATATTTGAGATGCGTACCTCGTGCTTTTTAAAGTCGTAGGTGAAACTGCCCGTTCCAGTGCCTTCATTGCGCGCGACGTGTAAATCCTCACAGGCAAGCGCACCGTCGGCGAAATGGATTTTAGTATCCGCACTGTTCATCCATGTGCCGCGGAACCTGGTTCGACCTAAAATGAGGGTCCCATCCCCTTTCCAGGTTCCGGGATTGTGGTCCTGGCCCCGGATCGCGAGGCGAATGGCAGGTGGACGTTGCCATTCCCACTGCCGGAGAAATTCATTCAGTTCCGGGGGAGCGATCGTACGCACCGGCTCCGGGACTATTGTGCTCTCGATGTTCAAGCGAAAATCCGCCGGTGCTTCGAAAAGATCAGCCCGGACCTGGCCCGTCTGATGTCGCAGACGCAGGTCTCTGATCAGTGTGCGCTCGCCGTCCCACGAAAAATCAGCTGTGAGATCGGAAAACGGAACTTTCTTGTACGTGAACTGTCCAAAAGCAACGTGTCCGATAATAGTTGGCTTGAAGCGATCTGATCCAAATTTTACGGAGCCGGAAATCTCGACCGCGGGCGGCGCTTGAAATTCAACGCTGACAAATGGCTCGCCCAGTCCGAACGCATCGAGAAAAGCTTTCAAATCCAGACTGCTGCGGGTTTGGAAACTCGCGCTGCTGCCTTGCACATTCCAATTCACGCGCCCGGCAAAACTGCCCATGTCATCGCTCCATTCGCAATGAGCGATGGTCAGCTGTTGATTGTTCCATTCTGCAACTGCGGAGAGGTCTCTCATTTCGTAGTTGCCCCGTTGCAGTCGATCGCCTCGAAGGGTTGCCTCGACATGTGCCTTCTCGAGCTCAGCGACGTCCCCGCTAAATTTTATCTGTAGTGAGGGACGCGTAGCGGGAAACCTGAACTTTTGCAGTTCGTTCACCGCGCGTTGCGCAATCAACAATCGTCTTTGCCATTCTTCGGCTGAAAGCGCAGCCGACGGTTGATAATTCTCGCGCTTGATTAGCTGTCCAGTGGCCGAAATCCGAATCCCGCAAAAGATTCCCTCCGCCTGACTGACGTAAATTTGTTCTGGCGGAAAATAAACATGGGCGCGCAGGTTGGTCAGCGCAGCTCTGTCGCCCTTTTCATCCGCCGTCTTGAATGGAAGAATGATTTGCGCATCCCGCACGTCGAGTGCGTTGAGAAACGGCTCATGATGGATGAGCGCAGCGTAATTGATATCGAGCGAGACCTCGCTGATCCGGGCAAGCGTGTTCTCGCGATTCTTGTAATCAAAAATCCGGACATTTTTTGCGATGAGACCGCGAAACGGATCCAGCGTCAGGCGCCCGATGTTGGCTTCGACTCCGTGCTTGCGCAATTCCTCCACTACCCGGTCGCGCCATTGACGGCCAAAGCCTCTCTTGGCGAGGTAATATCCTCCGCCGCCGACCCCAAGAACTACGCCAAGAATCACGAGGCGCACGAAGGTCACGGCGATTCGATGCGCCCAGGTTGATTTTCGACGCTGTCGAGGCGGCCGAACCTGCGGTGGTTCGAGGACGGGCGGCATGGTCTTGGCAATCGTTAAGTCATTGCGTCGAAGCGATGGGTCAATGTAGCGTTTAACAGTTCAAGGCTTCAACGTGATTTCAATCTCCGATCTCCCTGCTCTTAACGCGTCGTTTAATTTGATCAGCACAGTCTTCATTTCAATGGGCTGGTACTTCATCCGGCATGGCGCGTGGCGCCGGCACATGGCGTGCATGATCACCGCTGTGGTTTCCTCGGCTTGTTTTCTGACGGGCTACATCATTTATCACGCGAACGCCGGCGAAAAATCTTCGGGATACACGGGATGGATTGCCGCTATTTATTTTCCGATACTGGCTTCGCATGTTCTGCTTGCTTTTGTGACGCTGCCTCTGGTGATTATCACCCTTGTTCAGGTGTTTCGTCGCCGATGGAATCGCCACAAGCGAATCGCGCGTTGGACGATCCCGATCTGGCTCTATGTCTCAGTCACAGGCGTGTTTGTATATTTGATGCTCTACAAATGGTTTCCTCCGGGCGCCTGACACCAAATCTTGCACTTGGCCATTAGTTGATGTTTGATCACACGATGTTAATGCCGCGGATGCGACAGGATTTATGGTGACGATTGCCACGTTCAATGATCCGGCCAAGGCGAGGCAACTAAAACGGCGCTTCCACGATGCAGGATTACGGACCGATGTTCACAATGAGGCGCCGTTGCAGCAGGTTGGCTTTATGTCGCGCCCGCTGGCAAATGCGAAAGTAATGGTGGAAGACACCGATTTCGAGAAGGCCCAAACCCTCATGGTCGAATGGGAGGCGACGGATCCTGATATCTCCGCGGCCCTTGTCCGTTGCCCGCAATGCAGCTCTTCGAATATCGAATATCCACAGATGACTCGAAAATTCATGACTCCTGCGCTGGTTGGTGTGCTTTGCGCGATCAAAATCATTCCCAAGGAGTTTTACTGCCAGGATTGCCATTTTACCTGGAGCAATCGGGAAGAGCGCACGATTGGACGCCTCTGGCATCGCTTCTTTCCAGGGAGCGAATCTGGGACCGGCGCCTCGTAGCAAAACCGATTTCAGTGGCGGCGATTGATTCCTCGCACACGATTCCTTTTGTGATGAATCCTGGGTTGCCTTGGCGTCTTCTGGTTCGGCCCGACTGTCGCATTCCGCTCGAAGTTTCGACGACATTTTACCAGCCATGAAGTGGCTTTTCGTCTTGTTTCTTGCGTTGGTCATTTTCGGCGGTGCGGCCTGGTTTGGTTACAACACCTTTATAAAAGAAGACATCGCAGTAAAAAAAGAGCAGCGTGGGGAAGTTACGCCAGCGCCGGTGCCGGATATTAGTCTTCCGGAGTTTCAGGCGGCGACCCAACTACGACAGGAAGGAAAACTGACTGAATCTCGCGATGCGCTTATCGGATTTATCCAAAAATATCCCACGGGGAAACATCTCGATGAAGCGAAGGATCTCCTCGGGGAAACAAATGTTGCCATTCTCCTATCGCGTTATCCGTCTCCAGAAAAAACAGAATACGTTGTGAAATCCGGAGACGTGCTAGCCAAGATTGCGCGGAAATTGAAGACGACTCCCGAGTTGATCATGCGCATGAACAACATGAGCGGCACCATGCTACGCATTGGCGATCATTTGCTCATCTCACACCCCGATTTCTCCATGGTTATTCAACGGAAGGCGAACTCGGTTGTGCTCCTGAATCACGGCGCATTTTTTAAGCAATATCATGTTCGCGAAGCAAAGTTACCGGGCAAACAGCCGGCCAAAATCTCGGCAAAAGTGGCCGAAACCATGGCTTGGAAAGACGGAAAACGCGTCGGCGTCGGCAGCAAGGAGTACCTCAGCAGCACGCGATGGGTTCGGCTGGCCGGCGCGGCAGGTTATACTTTGTATTCGGTACCCGATTCTGCGCATCCGAATCTTGATCAGCCGCCGCCGCCGGTGGGTCTTGGCCTCGCGGCTTCGGACCTTGAGGAACTCAGCAGCCTTGTAAAGAACGGCATGGCTGTCACGATTACGGACTGAGTCACAAGGTTAAAGCGGATGGGGACGAACACGCTGGCACGAGTTGCTTGACCTTGTAACCTTTCTAACCTTTCACTTTTTAACTTTCTCCATGGACTGGCAACCGCTCGATTTTGAAAAACCGATCTTCGAACTGGAACGGCGTTTACAGGACTTAAAGAATCACTCCAACGCGCACGATGTCGACCTTGATTCCGCTGTTAAGGCCCTTGAGGGAAAACTTCGTGAAACGCGACGGGAAATTTATGGCAAGCTCACTGCGTGGCAGCGGGTGCAAATCGCGCGGCACACGCAGCGGCCCTTCGCCATGGACTACATCGAACGGTGCTTTACGAATTGGATTGAGCTGCATGGAGATCGCCGCTTTGCCGACGATCGAGCCATGCCTTGCGGCCTGGCCACACTTGGCACGCAACGTTGTGTCGTCATCACCCATCAAAAGGGCCGCAACACAAAAGAAAATGTGATGCGCAATTTCGGTTGCGCCCATCCTGAAGGTTATCGCAAAGCGCTGCGATTAATGCGACTTGCTGAAAAATTTCGCGTGCCGGTCATTTCATTGATCGACACGCCAGGCGCTTTTCCCGGGATCGGATCGGAGGAACGTCATATTTCAGAGGCAATTGCAGTAAATCTCTTCGAAATGATGAGGCTTCGCGTGCCAATCGTTGCCGCAGTCATTGGCGAGGGTGGCTCAGGGGGCGCGCTGGGGATTGGCGTGGCGGACCATGTAATGATTCTGGAAAACGCGTATTATTCCGTGATCAGCCCCGAAGCGTGTTCCGCGATTTTGTGGAGAGACCGCCGGCACGCCGCTGAAGCAGCCGAGGCGCTCAAATTGACCGCGCAGGATTTGTTGAAACTGGAGGTAGTGGACCAAATCATTTCTGAACCGGTAGGCGGCGCGCATCGAGACTATGATTCTGTTGCGGTCAATCTTGGCGCAGCACTGCGCCGGGCGCTGGAGGAGATTTCTAAAATTCCAGCCGACGAACTGCTGGAAAAACGATATCGAAAGTTTCGCCGCCTGGGTATCTTTTCCGAAAGCAAAACCGTCACCGCCTCGCCTCGCTCTTAATTCTGATGTTTGGGACTTGGGGTAAATTGGCTGGTGTTTGGCTCAGTGCGCTTGCTGCTGTCGCCTTACCGCGTGGCAGCGCGGCGGCCGTAGAGTTCCGTTTCGATCGCGACACCTTCGCGTTTCAAAACGCCACCGTGCTGAAATACCACGACGGGATCGCGTTTTTCCGACCGAAGTCGGAAGTGAGTGATCCTGCCAACAGCTATACTCGCCGCTGCTTCGTCATGACCCGCACGGCGATGCAGTTCCGCAAATTCGCCCGTTTCAATCCACACGGCGTTCCATTAAACGATCAGGAACTCGCACGGCGCATTCGTGCTGTCGCGCGCCGGAAGCCTTGGCTCGAAGTATTGCCGGAAAATCGGCGAATCGTCTTTCCAGGCTACTCGAATCTACGTGAGATAAGCAAACCCCACACTCAAGTCTTCGAGAACAATATCGGCAGCGGCTTCATGAGTTATTTTCGGCCGAGCAATATCCGCATGGTCTTCCTGGACAGTAAAGGATATCAGGAGAAAACGCACCAGAACCTCGATGCGTCCCTCGCGCGTGGTGACACGTTCGTGGCTTTTCTTACCACTTATCCAAAAATGAGTATAAACCACGCCGTGCTCATTTATGGCCGGAAAAAAAGTCGCCCCGGAGACGAACTCGAACATTATTTGGTTTATGATCCAAACCATGCCGAAGCGCCGCGTGAGCTAACATGGTCGCCTCGCGAATGTGCCTTTGCTTATCAGAAAGACATAGACTTCATCGGTGGATTCGTTCGGGTTTACCAGGCTTACGACAAGCCGTTGCAGTGAAAACGATGGACGCGTTCTTGATATGATTCCCGGTAATTCGCGTACAGCGGCAGGTTTTTGGCAGCTCGGCGCTTTCCTAGCTCTCGTCCTTCTACGAAGCAGCGCGGCAGCGTCCGATTTTCGCTTCGGCCGCGATACGGTCGGCTTTGCCAACGCAACCGTCTTCGAGTATCGCGAAGGTCATCCTTCTTTGCGGCGGCAAAGAGAGAAGGGAGAGCCGAAAAGGTACACTCGCCGCTGTTTTGTCCTATGCCGTACGACGATGCAGTTTCACAAGTTCGCTCGCTTCGATCCGCACGCCCCTCCGTTGGACGACAACGCGTTGGCCGCTCGCATTCGAAATGTCACCCGCCGGGCGGCTTGGGAAAAGCCATTGCCGACAAATCAGCGCGTCGTCTTCCCAGGCTACGCTAACTTGCGCGCAATGAGCGATGCGCGCCGCGAAGTTCTGCGAAGAAATATCGGCCTTGGCTGGCCGACTTACGTTCGGCTCGGGAATTTCCGGATGCTTTTCGATCACGACTCTAATTACCACAAGGAAACCCAAGCCAACCTCGATGCAGCTTTGGCGCGCGGCGAGTTATTTGTCGGTTTTCTCACAACCTATCCTCGTCTCAGCATCAATCACGCGGTCTTGGTCTACGAACGAAAATCAGCCTCTCTGAATGACGGAATTGATCACTATCTCGTTTACGATCCCAATCATCCGGAATCACCGCGTGAGCTCACCTGGTCCTCCCGCGACCGTGCTTTCGCATATCAAAAAGATTGGGATTTCATCGGCGGCTTCGTTCGCGTTTATCAAATTTACGGCAAGTGGCTGCAGTAAAGACGATTCTCTAGAGGGATGCCAATGCCAGAGACTCCGTCACCACCGAAGCCGACTCCACCAACTCCCACGCCGCCTCCTGAGCCATTGCCGCCGAATCCGCCAGTCCCGCCGGTAGGAAGGTGATATAACGATCGGCGCCCCCGCTCCTTTGCCTGTCATGTTGAGCGAAGCGAAACATCTCTGATTGTTTCTGTTACGGCCAATCAAAAAAATCCAAGGTTCTTCGCTGTGCTCAGAATGACGTTTCTTGATGCCGGGATTTATTTCCCTCGCGAAAACAAAAACCGCAGCGCCGGTTCAACCCGCGCTGCCCAAGCCGCTTCGCTGTGATCACCGGACTGAGCTTCCATGTATTGAAGATCCTTGGGAGGTTTCCAGCCTTTCTCAACGAGACGTTTGAGTAACTCGCGGGCTTGTTCCCAACCCGGTTCGGCTGTGCCGGTGTCGAGCCAGATTTTCAATGGTGGCTTCTGCTCGATAGAATCGACGAGTCGATAAATCGCGAAATTGTCCCACCAGATTGACGGCGACATCACCATGAGTCGACTGAAGGCATGCGGATACAAAATTCCAATCGCAAGCGTAACGAGACCGCCCAGAGAGGAACCGCCTAACCCGGTAAATTCCGCATCCGGGTTGGTTCGATATTTTCGGTCGATGTAAGGTTTGAGTTCGTTGATTAGGAAGTGCCCATACTTTCGGGCCAGACCTTTGCTGCGTTTCTTGCGTTTCGCCTTGGCATCGATCACTCCCCGCGTGGGAGCGTACTCGTGAATCCGTTCCTCGCCCGTGTTCGCAACTGCCACAACGATGAGCGGTTCGATTAGGTCCTCTTTGATCAAGCGTTCAGCTGTTTCGTCCACGCCCCATTCCACGCCTGAAAACGACGTCGCCGCATCGAAAACGTTTTGGCCGTCGTGTAAATAGAGCACTGGGTAACGCCGTCGGGAGAGCAGCCGGTAGCCGCGCGGCAAATAAACCAGGACGTCGCGTCGGTTTCCGAGAATCTTCGACGGAAATCCGGGGTGCCGTTTAATGTTTCCAGTAAGCGTATGCTTGGGCATCGAAAAACGAGACGCTTCGCCGAAGATCAAACGTAGCGCAAGCCCCTCAACTCCACCGATGGCGCGGATTCGTCTTTTGGCGAGCTTGCGATTTGGCCCTCCCGCAACCAAGATGGACGGGCTATTTCAATGAACGAACGTTACATTAAATGGTACACGCCGTGGTTGAACCGCGAATTTGAAATGCTCGTGTTCGGAAATGGTGGCGGGCTACCACTGATCCTCTTTCCGACCTCGTTTGGCAGTTATTACCAAAACAAAGATTTTGGCCTGGTTGGGTCTGTGAGCGGCTATGTCGACGCGGGCAGAGTGACGGTCTACTGCCCGGACGCCATCGACTTGGAAAGTTTTTACGATAAATCGATTCATCCAGCCGATCGGATGCGCACACATAATGCGTACGAAAATGTAATCGTGCGGGATGTGTTCGATCTCGCGCGCCGCGAATGCAACTCTCATCGTGTGGCAGTCTGCGGAGCCAGTCTTGGTGCCTATCACGCTGCCAATATTGCTTTTCGTCATCCGGACGCCGTCAGTCGTCTCATCAGCTTGAGCGGCTCGTTCGACATCAGCTCATTTTTCGACGGATATCATGACGACAACATTTATTTCAACAGTCCCTACGAATATCTGCCGAACGTGCCTGACCCATGGAAATACAATCACATGGGCATCATCCTCGGCACTGGCGAATGGGACAACACGCGCCACGAATCCTATCGCTTGTCTGAGATCTTGAATTCAAAAGGCGTCAAGCACTGGCTCGATGAGGGAAAGTGGCGCGGCCACGACTGGAATTATTGGCGCGACATGCTGCCGCATTATTTGTCGGTCTTATGATCTCTTTGTTTCAATGAAACTTGTGATTGCCGCGACTGGCGCCAGCGGAACGATCTATCTGCAAAGGTTACTGGCACAAATCGATTGTTCCGCTCACGAAGTTCATCTGGTCATGAGCGCGTCCGCAAGGGACGTTGCGAAGCAGGAGATCGATGACTTCAAGACTCCCTCAAATGTTTCGCAGCATGCTGAAAATGACATGAACGTGCCATTCGTCAGCGGCTCCGCGCGTTTTGACGCGATGGTGATCGTCCCGTGCTCGATGGCGACGCTGGGTCGAATCGCTTCGGGTTCCAGCGACAGCGCGCTGTTGCGGGCAGCCGACGTTTTTTTGAAGGAGCGGCGGAAATTAATCCTCGTTCCCAGGGAGACACCTTGGAATTTGGTTCACGCACGCAATGTGGTGAGACTGCTCGAAGCCGGCGCGATTGTAATGCCGGCGATTCCCTCGTTCTACAGCCGTCCCGATTCCGTAGCCGCAGTCGTGGACACGGTCGTTTGGCGTATTCTCGACCAAATTGGGCTGCCGAACCCGCACACATATCGTTGGGGACAGCAAAGCGCGTCGGCCAGGCGCAAGAAACATTGAAAATCGAAGGTTGGCTTGCGCGATGGTTGATCGCGTTTGGCTTTTATTTGTTGCAGGTTTGGGCGCGCACTCTGCGCTATGAAGTCGATGACCGGGCGGGTTTCATTGGTAGGCCGGTGACTGAAAATTATATCGGAGCGCTTTGGCACAATCGCTTGCTCATCTTTCCATTCGTTTTGCGGCGCTTTTTCTCCAATCGAGATGGTGCAGCCCTCATTAGCGCCAGTCGTGATGGAGATTTGCTTGCCGACGCGATTCAACGATTTGGCTACGACGTGGTGCGCGGCTCGAGCTCTCGGTTGGGGGCGACCGCCGTCCGTCAGCTCACCGAAGTGCTGGCCGGCGGTCGCGATGTCGTGATCACTCCCGATGGTCCACGGGGCCCGGCTTACGAACTTGGTCCAGGGATTATTTTTCTCGCCCAGAAATCAGGCGCCGCGGTGTTGCCGATGAATCTGGAATATTCGCATTGCTGGCGGCTGGGAAGTTGGGATCGGTTCATTGTGCCCCGACCGTTTGCCAAAGTGCGCATACTGATCGATCCACCGCATCGTATAAGAGCGACGGCTACACCGGAAGAGTTTGAATCTGAACGCCTCTCATTGCAGCGGATCATGATGGCGCTGGTCGAAATGCGCTGACGCCGTGTTTTGTAGCCGCTTGGGTACGGCAAGCGCAGCGCTGAGGTGTTGCCAACTCGCGCATTACGCGTCCCACAGTGACGCGGCTACAGCAATGCTCGCTTGCGTAGCGGGCACTCGCAGGCAGGATTGCCTCCATCACTATGGCGAAATTGATCGATGGACGCGCGATCGCGGAGAAAGTTTATGTCGATCTTTGTCGGGAGATCGCGGAACTAAAGGAAAAAGACGTCACGCCAGGCCTTGCCGTGGTTCTCGTAGGCGACGACCCGGCATCGCGCGCTTACGTGCGCTCGAAAGACAAAATGTGTCGCGAGCTTGGACTGCACTCACTGAAATTGGAATTACCGGCTTCGACCACTCAGACTGAGCTTCTCAGCCGCGTCGAAGAATTGAACGCCGACTCCGCCATTCATGGGATTCTTGTTCAATCACCACCGCCGGCACACATCGACGAAACAGCAATCGTTCGAGCCCTCGATCCACGCAAAGACGTGGATGGATTTCATCCGGAAAACGTCGCAAAGCTCGTGCTGGACGATTCCAGCGGCTTTGTCCCGTGCACGCCGCTGGGCGTCCAGCGTCTGCTAATAGAAAGCAAGATCAACATTAATGGCGCGCACGTTGTGGTTCTTGGCCGCAGCATGATCGTGGGGAAGCCGCTGGCCCTCCTTCTCATGCAGAAAAACGAGAAGGCTAACGCCACAGTTACTGTGGTGCACTCGCGCAGCCGCGATCTCGCCGAGATTACCCGCACGGCCGACATCATCATTTCGGCAATTGGTCGCGCTGGATTTGTCCAAGCCGATCACGTGCGCGAAGGCGCCGTCGTCATCGATGTTGGCATTAATCGCGTGGAAGACGCAGCGTCGGAGCGTGGTTATCGCCTGGTGGGCGATGTCGCATTTGATGAAGTATCAAAAAAAGCGAGCGCGATCACGCCAGTTCCGGGCGGCGTGGGGCCGATGACCATTGCGATGCTGATATCGAACACGGTAAAAGCCGCTCGGCAATTGCTGTAACCAAGCCGTCACGGCGCTACGCCCAACGCGACACACTGCAAGAAATGTTTGTAAACTCGACGGCTTAAAGCCGTCGAATTCTAACTGGCTTTTTTTGGGTAAACAATTTTCGTGGTGAGCAATTTCAAGATTGAGGGATTAATTCGCGCTGCACGGACAAAGAGCGAACCGATGCGAGGAGATAAAACCGCAGCGCGCGCCAGTCGATTGATCCAGAGTCTTCCCCAATACATTTCGGCGGAGGCGCGAGCGAATTCGCGAAGTGCGAATTGTCGATCTTTGCCGCCGATGATTTTCGCAATCGCACTTGCGGCGAGCTCTCCTGAGCGAAGTGCGTAATAGATTCCTTCGCCAGTAAACGGCTCCACGACGCGGGCAGCGTCACCGATAAAAAGAAGATTTTCTTGGGCGCACGGAACAGGCGCGCGGGTAAGCGGTGTGATAGTGCGCCAAGGTTGATCAGCGGGGATTTCGAAGTGTCGTTGTGCCCATTGCCGCAGTCTGGAAATAGTGGGGGGCCTGCCGACGAGGCAAAGATTGAGCTCCGATTCGTTTACCGGAGCCTGACCTGAGTAACCTTCTCGAAGAAATTGCAGCACGATGCGTTTGCCGAAATTTCGCGGAAGTGGGATATGCGCTTGCAATGCGACGCGTTCGCGCGCCGGGCGCGGCAGCAAATTGCGCAGGCGCGCCACGGTGGAATTTCGTCCATCTGCGCCAATTAATGTCCGAGCGCAAAAAGCTTCGTGGAGGCCGGTTTCAATTTTCCAATCGCCGTCGTGCGCCAATGTAGTGACCGTTGTTTCCCCGCGAACGTGCGCGCCAAGTTCGCGAGCGCGTCTCAGCAGGAGCTCATCGAAAAGGCTGCGTTTTATCGACAACTCGCAATCGTCTCCGGTTGGAAAATCGACAATGACTTTGTGACCGTCGATGGCGATGAACTCGACTGAGGTGAGTTTGGAATGCCGCAAATCCCAAACCCGCTGCGTGAGGCCGAGACGCTCCAATACAGGCCAGCACGATGGGTTCAAACAATCGCCACAGACTTTCTCTCGCGGAAACCTTTCCCGCTCGAGAACGAGCGTATGCAAACCAGAGAGCGCACAAAACGCTGCACAGCTCGATCCGGCTGGGCCGCCGCCCACGATCGCCACGTCGAAGATTTCCATCTTAGATCGACTAGTGATCAGTGAACGGTGATCGGTGATCAGTGATCAGTGATCAGTATGTGTCGGTTCACCGATCACCCGTCACTGATCACATGTATCGCTGCGATGTCCATGCCGGCCGAATCCTGCTGGCGCGCGATCTAATCACAGAGGACAGTAATTCGAATGAGCTGGTCTCTCCCAATCTTCCGCATCGCGGGCATTCAATTGCGGATTCACATTACGTTCTTACTGCTGATTGCCTGGCTGGCTTTCGGCTATTACGCGCAGGGCGGTTCGGCGGTGGCGGCCAGCCGCGTGATATTTGTTTTGCTTCTTTTCCTTTGCGTGGTGCTGCACGAATTCGGCCACGCATTCGCTGCGAAGGCGTTCGGGATCAATACGCCTGACATCACATTGCTGCCGATCGGCGGAGTGGCGCGCCTTGAACGAATGCCGGAGGAACCGGTTCAGGAATTGATCATCGCAGTGGCGGGGCCGTTGGTGAATGTGGTGATCGCGCTCGGTTTGTTTGTGGCAGGCGGATTCCATGCGTTGCTCAATCCCTCAAACGTTGAAGGCGGCGGTCTCGTTGCGCAGTTGCTTACGATTAACATCATGCTGGTGCTTTTTAATTTGTTGCCGGCATTTCCAATGGATGGGGGGCGCGTGTTGCGAGCCTTGCTTGCCACACGATTAAGTTATGCGCGCGCTACACAGGTCGCTGCGAACGTCGGCCAGGGTTTTGCATTCATTTTCGGATTCATCGGATTGCTTTGGAATCCATTTCTGCTCTTCATCGCGCTTTTTGTTTATATCGGTGCGTCTCAAGAAGCAGCCTTGGCGCAGATGAAAGATGTCTCGCGCAGGTTCCCGGTTTCCAGCGCGATGGTACGTGAATTTCGTACTCTCTCGGGAGATGCCACCCTGCAGGAAGCGGTGGATGCTTTGCTTGCGACTTCGCAACACGATTTTCCGGTCGTTGATGACAGTGGCAACGTCGCCGGCTTGTTGACGCGTCAAGATCTGATCGCTGCGTTGCGTAAAAACGATCCCGCGCTTCGCGTGGGCGACGTGATGCGCCGAGATATTCCCACGGTGACCACCGGAACGCGCTTCGAAGAAGCGTTCCGCATCATGCAAGAGTGTAATTGCCCGGCAGTGCCGGTTCTGGATCGGATGAAGCGCCTGGTCGGTTTACTCACGCCGGAGAACGTGACCGAACTGATGATGGTGCAATCTGCCATGCCGCAACGGCGGGTCTTTTAAGACTGCCCTATCTACTCAGGGGCTCGCTAGCGTGCGGATCGGTCAAGCCGCATGTCATCCCGAGCCTGCGGAGACGGCGAGGGACCTCTCACAGGGTAGTGGATCACGCTTTCCATCCTGTGCGTAATCAAACAGCCTGTGGGTGAGCTCCTCGGCGCGCTTCGCCAGTCTCGGGACAATTCAGTGCACGAGCTTAGGAGCTGATGCGCATCGGCATCAGGACATAGAGGAATGGGGTCTGAATTTTCAAAACGCCCGGGCTCATTTCGTCGATGAGATCGAGAAAGACTTCGTCTTCTGTCAGAGCGCGCAGCGGCGCCATGAGAAATTCGGGATTAAACGCGATGGAAAAATCGCGGCCCTTGTAAGCGACGGCGATTGATTCCTTCGCTTCGCCGACCTCCGGCGTAGTGGCAGTAATATCGATATTGTTCTTACTAAAGTTCAGCTTAATCGAGTGCGTTTTATCGCTGGCGAGAAGGGAAACGCGCCGAAGCGAATTTAGAAATGTTTCGCGCTCGAGTTTTATCCGCTCTTTTGCCTCTGATGGAATGACCTGGCGATAGTTTGGGTAATTGCCTTCGATCAATTTCGAGACGAGCAGCGTTTTATTGAGATCGAATGCGATCTGCCCGCTGCCCATGCTGACCTTGATTTCGCCATCATCAGCAAGCAGGCGTTGCAATTCTGTCACCGCTTTCGTCGGGATAATTAAGTCAGCTTCATGACTGCGCGGGAATTCCAGCTCGATTTCGCCCATAGCGAGCCGACGCCCATCCGTCGCCACCAGCGTCAGCTTGTTGTCCTTAAAACTGAAAAGAACCCCGTTGAGGACGTAGCGAGTTTCGTCAGTCGATATCGCGTACGAAGTCTTGCGCAGTCCGTCGCGCAAATCTTTCTGCCGGATGGTGACAACTTTTGCGTCCTCGAACTTTGGCAGCGGCGGGAATTCTTCCTCGGGCAGCCCGAGGATTTTGAAAAAACTTTGGCCACTCCGGATGGAAGCGGCATTTTTTCCGTTAACGTCTACCTGAATTTCACTCGAAGGCAGTTCACGAACGATATTGAAGAGGCGACGAGCAGGAAGTGTAGTCGCCCCCTCTTTTTCTACATCCGCTTCGCAACTGCCGCGGACACCGACGTCGAGATCGGTTGTCGTGAGATGGATTTCGTCGCCGTGCGCCTGAAGCAGAACGTTGGAAAGGATAGGAAGAGTGGTGCGCGTGCTGACCACGTTTTGGACCTGCTGCAGGCCTTCGAGCAGTTTTTCTTTCGCGACACTAAATTTCATTATGACGGTCTAAGATGTAAAGCTTTGGGTTTTGTTCGGCAACCGCAATCTCTTCAGTGCCCGGCAAGTCCACCACGGCGAATTCGTCCGGGGGGCAAGTCCGCCAGTCGGACGGACTCGTCCCGTGGCGAGTTTGTAGCCGCGGTAGCTGGAATCGCAAGGTGGAAACACAGCAGTGAGGCTTAACGCTGAAGGGAACTATCAATGAAGGATATGGTCTGGCGGAGGTTGTCTTGTTCGGCCATCCGTTTCTTCACCAGTTTGCATGCATGCAATACCGTACCGTGATCGCGTCCTCCGAATGCGTCGCCAATTTCATTCAAGGACGCCTTGGTAAGTTCGCGCGCAAGAAACATCGCCACCTGCCGCGGAAAGGCGATGCTGGCGGGGCGCCGCTTGCTTGTCATATCGGCCACGCGCACATCAAAATGCTCAGCCACGCGTCGCTGAATTTGTTCGATTGTGATCGAATGGCGTCCTTCCTCCTGCAAAATATCCTTTAGCAAATGTTCCACGACCTCCTGGGTCAGTTCCTTGCCGCTGAGTGATGCAAACGAAGCCACACGCATGAGCGCGCCTTCAAGCCGACGCACATTTGTGCGAATACGGCTTGCAAGAAATTGAAAAACCTCATCGCGCAATCTGATCTGCATGCCGTGCGCTTTTTTCCGCAAGATCGCCATGCGCGTCTCGATGTCCGGCGGTTGGAGCTCGGCGGTGAGTCCCCATTCAAAGCGTGAGACCAGCCGGTGCTCCAGATTTGCAATCTCCGAAGCAGGCCGGTCGCTGGAGAGCACAATCTGTTTATGTCCGTCGAAAAGCGTATTGAAGGTGTGAAAGAATTCTTCCTGGGAACGCTCTTTGCCTCCAAGAAATTGGATGTCGTCTATCAGGAGGAGATCGACCTGGCGATAACGCTTTCGGAATTTGACCAGATTACTGTGCTGGATCGCGTCGATGAACTCGTTGATGAACAGTTCACTCGAGACATAAATCACCTTTACGTTTTTCTTCTTCGCCCAAACGTATTGGCCGATGGCCTGCATCAGGTGGGTCTTGCCAAGACCGACACCGCCATAAATGAACAGCGGGTTGTATGTGCGCGCGGGCGCCTGCGCTACGGCAAGAGCGGCAGCGTGCGCAATTTCATTGTTCGGACCGACCACGAAAGATTCGAACGTGTTCCGTGGATTGAGCCCAGGCACGGTTCCGCCTGGTTTTGTGTTCGCGGACGGTTCGGGTAAAATTTTCTCCAGCGGCGCGGCATCCTCGACGGGCATCTGCACGCTCGTTCCCGACGGAGAGCAGAATTTTACCGGACGCGGGCCACCGAGCGTCGTTACAATGGCAGTCTGCAACGCGGGCATATAATTACTTTCTATCCAAAACTGATAGATGTTGTTTGGAACGCGAAGAGTGAGCGATTTGTCTTTCGCCTCTACAAGTTCGACGGCCGAAAACCAGCGTTTAAAGCTGTCGGCGCTGATCTGTGGTTTAAGCGCAGCTGATAATTGCTGCCACAGCTGAGCGCATTTCTTGTCCATAGCAGACTTGTTAACAGTGTTACACAATCGCCACACTCGCTGATCGCGCGGAAAATCGCTGGGTAAAACCCAGGCAAAGTCGAGCTAATCGCCAGCGTAACTTCCGGGAGGAATCCTGAAGAAAACGGTCAAAAGTTCGTAAATACGAGGGAAAATGGACCGCGCTGAACGTTAGCGATTGATTCGATGCCCTAAGGTGACGCTGCATGTTCTGTCGTTGTTCCGGAGCCTTCTGCGTGTCGTTCATTCTCGCTGCTAAGAATTTCTCAGAAATGTTCACAACTTATTCACATGCGTTCTTGTTCTGCCTCGCCAGCGGGCTAGAGACTAGAAATCGCTTTCAAAATCGACAAGAAAAAAATGAACTTTATTTGAAATTTTATTTTCATCGCGGCCAAAAATTTTCTTGACTAGAAAAAGAAGCGCGCGTGTCCGAGAGAAAACAAAAAGAACATCCCGCTGCTGATTTTTGGCGCGGGCTCGCCCATAACAGGAGAGCAATCGCCGTGAGGGAGCGATCAATTGATCCGCGTCGCCATGATGCCATTCCGATTTGACCGAATCGACTCGAGCACGCAATTTTCTCGCCTCCAAAGTGTCACGGGGACCTTTGAAAGATCGAAAATGCGGGCGACGCACACGAAGATGGGGAACTGGGAGGCAAATTGCACCTCTAATTGGAACAGTAGAGCGATACGCCGAATTCTCTCGACCGGCGTTATCAGCCTTTTTCTTTCTACTGCGCAGGCATATTCGGTCGATGAGTTGTTGCCGCCGTTCGGCTTTCGTTGGAACGACTCGATGGCGCATGTGGAAGCGGTGCTGCACGGTGCGAAAGCGAAGATCACCTCGCGGGAAAAAAAGGAGAGCCGGGACGTCTGGACAGTGGAAGGACTGCTTCATCCCGGGTTAAAGCGCACCCTGTTTACTTTTAAGCAGAGAGCGCTTGTTGCAGTGGAACTGCAATATGAATACCCGGATTGGTCGATCGAGCGATATAACCAGCGAATGGGAGAAATTCGCAAATACTTCGATGAGAAATACGGAACGGGAAAACTGGTGTCACGTTCCCGCGATACTGACACCGACGTCGTCCAGACGCTGGTAGGCTATCAATGGATGGTCGGCGCCACGATGCTCGAGCTTTTTTATTTTTCTGCGCAACACGGCCCGCTGCTTTACCGAACTATTACGGTTGACTATAAGGCGATGTAATCGCCTTCGTCGACACCAATGGCGGGTTTCGCCATCGCTGCTGTTAGCTTTTTTCTAGTCTTCGAAGACCGGACAGGTTATCAGGTCTTCCGCCAAATGAGCCGGGGAGTTGTTCATGTCAGCCTCTGACCTTGCCGAATCCGCCAGTCCCAGCGTCGCTGGAATTCTGGCGAAGCTTGGGACCGACCCGAAGACCGGTCTGAATTCTGGCGAACTACAAGAGCGCCTGAGTAAGTACGGACCGAACGCACTGCCGGAAGACAAGAAGAGCGCGTTTTCCGGGTTGCTCGCTTATTTTTGGGGACCCATACCGTGGATGATCGAGGCTGCGGCCCTCATGGCCTTGATTGTAGGAGACTGGGGTGATCTTACGATCATTACCTCGCTTCTGTTGTTCAACGCCTTGTTAGGGTTTTGGGAGGAACACGAAGCTTCCAACGCGCTCGACGCTCTGAAGAATTCGCTGGCTTTAAAGGCGCGCGTGCTTCGCAGTGGAAAATGGGAGCAAGTCGACGCTCAGACGCTCGTCCCCGGAGATATTGTTCGCTTGTACCTCGGCGACGTAGTTCCGGCGGATTGTAAGCTCATCCGGGGCGATTACATCAGCATCGACCAATCCGCGCTCACGGGAGAATCGCTGCCGGTCAGTAAGAAATCGGGCGATGACGCATACTCGGGGTCTGTCGTCAAAGAGGGAGAAATGGTTGCAGTGATTACTGCAACCGGAGCGAACACCTTTTTTGGCCGCACCGCAAAACTGGTGGCAGGCGCCGGAAACGTTTCGCACTT
>QHOS01000032.1 GCA_003219415.1 Verrucomicrobiota bacterium
CAACACTGGAGGTAACTGGAGCGGTGGCGAAGCGATTATTCGTTTGCAAGCTGGGCCGATCTTTAGTGGAAACCCGACCGATTACTGGGCGCCTACTAATTGGCTATCACTTGATAACGGCGATATCGATCTTGGGGGGTGCGGCGCAGTGCTCATCGATGTACCCGGCGCGACGCCTTCGCAGCTGGCGCTCGCGTTGGGGAAAGATGGCAATGCCTATTTGTTAAATCGTAATAATCTCGGCGGCATTACCACACCGTTAGCATCCGCGAACGTGGGTGTAGGAATCAGAGGTCAATCCGCTGCCAGTTATCGCACTGGCAACGGAAAATACTTTGTTTTTCGCGATGGTAGCAGCGCGATTTCGGCTTACAAAGTTACTGCAACAAATCCGCCAACCATCGTCCCTGCTTGGAGCGTCAGTCAGACCGGCCAGGGGTCGCCGTGGGTCACAACTACTGATGGGACCAATAATGCGATCGTGTGGGTGGTCGGTTCCGGAAACGGCGACCAGCGCTTGCACGCCTATAATGGCGATACTGGCGCGGTGGTTTACGCCGGCGGTGGGACGAACGAGCTGATGGCCAATACACGTAAGTGGAACATTGGCATCGTCGCGCGCGGTCGGATCTATTTTGCCGCCAGCAACAAAGTTTATGCTTTTGCCGTGCCGGCAGGAAACCCTACCCCTACCCCAATACCCACTCCTACTGCCACTCCGCCTGGTAGTCTGGTAGCAGCTTACGGGTTCAATGAAGGGAGTGGGACGACGGTAAATGATGCCTCCGGTCATGGGATTACTGGGAATATCTTCGGCGCAACTTGGATTACGGGTGGAAGATTTGGCAAAGCACTGAGTTTCAACGGATCGAGCAGTTATGTTGACCTCGGTAACCCCGCGCTGTTGCAGATCACCGGAAGTATGACTTGGAGCGCCTGGGTTAAGGCTGCCGCCAACCTGCCGGACGACGGACAAATCGTGGCTAAATCCAATGACCTCTCCGGATGGCAACTTAAGACAAGTCCTGACACTGGGCCGCACACCTTTGGGGTGACAGTCTCCGGTGGGACCACTGCCTTTGCTCAGCGTTATAGCGCGACTGTTCGGTCTTTGAATACTTGGTATCACGTTGCGGGAGTCTACAATGCTGCTGCTCGGACCCTGGATATTTACGTAAATGGAGTGCGGGACAATGGTGTGCTCACAGGTACGATCCCAGCGTCACAGATAAACTCCGCGGTTAATGTGAATATTGGGCGACGCAGCGGCGGGTATTACTTTAACGGGATCATTGATGAGATGCGCATCTACAACCGAGCGCTGAGCCAAGCGGAAATTCAGGCCGACATGAATACGCCCGTTGGAAGTTGGCCACCTACCCCTACCCCTACCCCTACCCCTACCCCTGCACCTACATCTACACCAACGGCCACACCTCGAGCAACACCTACACCTACAGCAACTCCCACGGCCACCCCTACACCTAGCCCTCCAAGTAACACGTTCCTTACTAATCTTTACGCCTACTACAAGCTGGATGAAGGCAGTGGTGGGGCTTCTGACGCTTCTATCAACAGACGCAACCTATCACAAGGATCAGGCACAATCGGGGCGGGCACAGGAAAGATTAACGGAGCGCGGTTATGGTCTGGAGGGTACTCAGGTCCATTCTTGTTTGACGCAAGTTCCACCAGCACGTTCCAACCGGGAGCAAGTCACATATTCGTCAGCGCATGGGTAAAGTCCGCGGTCACGACATATAGCTACGATGCCGGCATTGCGGGTAAATTCGTTCTTCCTCACGCGTCATGGTTATTGTTTAGGCAAGCTGACGCTAACGGGAGAAAGCTGGAATTTCTGGCGATGACAGACGGAAGGACAATCGGTGCTTCTGCTTCCACGTTCGCTCTCACTGACACCAACTGGCATTTCGTAGCTGCTGGATGGGACGGGTCCAACATCAAGATTTCTGTCGATGGCGGAGCATTTGTCACTTCTCCATATTCCGGTCCAATCTTTGGTGACGGCACAGGCGCGTTCCAGATCGGCAGCGAAGCGGCTTCAAATACGTGGAACGGATTGATTGACGAAGTCGGTATCTGGATTGGACGGGCGCTGACCCAGACAGAAGTTGGACAACTTTACAATAACGGCGCTGGGTTGCCGTTCAGTTCGTTCCATTAATCTTGTCCCACGTCACGTCACCCGCGGTTCAGAGCTTACGGCGATGCATCCGACACCAGGTGTGCGATTTTCAAAAAAAGCTTGTGGATCAGGCGGCGTTAGGGTATTCACGGCGGCGTCTTCCAACTCCGACAAGAACAGCCAAGCGACGTTGGTGGCATATTGATCGACGCCGTTTGGTCGGTAGAATTTTGAGCGGGGCGAGGTTGTCTCGCCGGTAGGATGCATTGCCAGTAAAGTTGTCGGGACTTAATCTGGCAACGCCCGATGCGCGTCATCGTCGCCCGCTCAAATTTCTTTTATACCAGCCAACCGTAAAAAAGCAACCCTCGTGCCAAAAAGGCAAAGTGTCGTTCAAGAAATGTCTGACGCCTGTTCGCCGTGGCAGGACTCCGGGGACTCCAACGGGTGTTTGCATTTCTCACCTCTTTCTACGGAAACAGCAGAACGAAGTCCTCGAAAAAATGCTGGAACGTCACTGATCCGCCGATCATCGTGATGTCTGTAAGCCTTTTTCGATGTCGGTCATTCTCTGAAAGACCAATCGAAAGACCGGAGAAAGCTGGACGGGAAATTCACGCGGGTCTCCGCTCACAAATTTGAACCGATTTTTCCTAGGTTGTAGTCCTAGCAAGGTATCAAAAAAACTTTGGAAGTGAGTCGAATCCGAAGTGTCGTCCACAATCCGGGGCCGCAACCGTTGTTTCAAACGGTTCAAGACAAACAATCAATAATGTGATGAGAAATGATCGAAGTTGAATTTTCATTAGGCGTGGAGTTTCAAAGGTGTAAAGTATTCCGCCACTGGTTTTGACGTTTCCCCTGGTCAGTTCTCCGGAAATTCTGGACTAAGGTCTGTTGAACCGGTGATCTCGGCTATCACCGCGGCGGCTTTGGCCGAAGCAGTGGTGTTGGACGAGGCCTCGGCATTGGACTAAGCCTCGGAGTAGCTGTGCCTGTAGGCGTAGGCGTCTAACAGCTGCCAAAAAGCGGCGCACATTAATGCACACCGCCGCTTGGAACAAGTTGCCAGGATTACAAGCGTGAACGCGTCGTGACGGAAAGCGGTTCGGCCGTCTCCAGGGTTTTGATCACGGTGCTGAGATAAACCGATTTGGGATAAATTGCTCTGTATTTCGTGATCTCCGCTCGATTCAGCACTTTGAATCCGTAGCGCTCGAACATTTTCTCTCCGCGTCGGCTTTCGAATGTAACAATCTGGCCGTAAACGCGTTTTTCACCGGAGCGGTAGAGATAACTTAAATACGCGCTCATCAAGGCGCGTGTCGTCGAAACCTTGCGCGCGTCTGGCAGCAGATTGATATGAAAATGTGGCGTGCGTCTCGGCGCTGCCGGCACCTCACGCCAACCATACACGAGCAGCCACCGAATAAATCGGCGCGAGCGTTCGCGGTAGCGGAAATATCGCGTCAAGGAGCGAAAAAAGAGCCAGACGTTTTGGTAAAGCGCGTACACCTGGTTCTGCAGAGGCTTGCGAGATCCCAGAAGATACCCCCGAATTTCGCCATCTACTTCAAGCAAAAAACACGACTCGGGTTCGTGATCGGTGTAATAGGTAGTGAGAAAGTCAGCGAACAATTCTCGATCTTCATACACGGGATCAATCGGCTCGCCGAGAAATCCGGTATCACAGCAGAGCTTTCTTACCGCTTCGCGGTCCGATCTGCGATAGCCACGAATGAGGAACGGCCTATGGTCGTCGTCCGTCATCTAGAATGGCCGTAGTTTGCGCGAACCTCGCGATAAATGCAAAACAGTTCCTCAAATACGCGCGGCCAGCTATAGAGCCTTTCCGTTGCGCCCGCGGCGGCCTTCCCCAAAGCGGACAATTTTTTAACGCTAGAATCTTCGATTGCATCGGTCAGCGCTTCAGGGCTGTTCTCTCGCGCCCACGATTTCTGGTCGTGGCAAATAATCTGATCCATGTAGCTCCCGCGAATTCCCACTACGGGTGTGCCGCATGCCTGACTTTCCAGCGCCACAAGTCCAAATGTCTCCTGAACGCCCGGATGAACGAAAAGATCGGCAGCGCGATAGTAACGGGCGAGATCGATGGAGTCTGCGCAGTATGAAATCCAAGAGAGGTTTCCAGCGCGCCGCTGCAACTTTTGCACTTTGTTCCGCTGCGGTCCGTCGCCGATAACCAACAGGTGAAATTTATTCTGTCGCCGCTGGAGCAGAAGCTCGAAAGCTCGAAACAAGGTTTGTGTGTTTTTTTCCCTGGCCAATCGTCCCGCGTAAAGAAGCAGCGTCTGCCCGCAGTCGATGCCTAACGAGTGGCGTGTGGCGGCTCCATCATCGGGCACGGGCTTGAAAACGCCAGTGTTCACCCCGAGCCGCACCGGACGCACATTGCACACACCCCATTCGGAAAGAAGCTCGGCTAGCCTTTCGGATGGCACCAGCGTGGCTTGAAAACGATTGTAAAGTCTACGCACATAAGCGCGCGTCAGCTTCATCGCTCGCTGCGTTCCGCGTTTGCCCAGGAATGTTGTGCCCCCACGAAGATACGCTTCCGGGAAATGGGAATGATAAAAACCAACGACCGGAACTCTCAGCGCGCGACCAGCGGCAATCGCTTTCCATCCAATCTGATACGGATCGCTTGATTCGATAAGATCAGGGCGCTCACGTTCCAGAATCACTTCGATCGCGCGGAAATTTAGCAGCGCGCGATACCTCGAGCTTCTCGATACTAATGGTGAGCGAATCGAATAGATTCGCGACCGGCCATTTGTCGTTACCTCATTTTTCGGTCCGGGGATGATAAGCACGTGCGTGTCGTCAGGCGAACAGCTGCTGATGTACGCAATCTTTTCATGAACGTACCGTTTCACGCCTCCACTTACCGGAGAGTAAAACTGGGTGAGGTCGCAGATTTTCAAGCTTGCACTGTAGTCGTCGCCCTGTGAACGACGCAATGCAGGGATGGTGAAAGGTCCAACTCGGCGCTTCGCACCCGCCTTCGCTGAACTTCGGCGTGCCAGCCAGCGAAGCGACTACAGAAGCGACGATCAAGCATCGGACTCCAATTCGCTCAGGTATTTCTCCGCGTCCATTGCGGCTGCGCAACCCGATCCGGCTGCTGTCACGGCCTGCTTGTAAACGCGATCAGCCACGTCACCCGCAACGAACACACCGGGGTGTCTGCTCTCGACCAGCTTCTTGGTAATCAAATAACCGTCCGAATCCATGTCGAGCTTGCCGCGATAGGCCTTGGTGTTGGGATCGTGACCAATTGCCACGAAAACACACGCCACCGCCAATTCCTGCTCTTCATTCGTTTTGACGTTGCGCAAACACACGGCGCGCATCTCGCCTTTTTCATCCGGAATGTATTCCGTAACCACAGTGTCCCAGATCGGTTCGATCTTCTTATTCGCAAACACACGATCCTGCATGATTTTGGAAGCCCGCATCTTATCGCGTCGATGAACCAAGTAGACCTTTGAAGCGAAACGGGTGAGGAACAATGATTCCTCCGCTGAAGAGTCGCCTCCACCAACGACGCAAACCGGAACATTTTTGTAAAACGCGCCGTCGCATGTGGCGCAGGAGGTCAGTCCGTGACCTATCAGTTTCTGTTCATTTTCGAGTCCCAAATACCGCGCTGAAGCTCCGCTGGCGATGATCAACGCCTCTGTCTCCAACCACTCATCATCGGCTTTGATCCGAATATGCCGGTTGCTGGCATCGAAATCGGTAGCCTCGGCGTACGAAAATCGGGCGCCAAACTTCTCGGCCTGCTTATGCATGTTCAGGATGAGCTGAGGTCCGTCGATTCCTTCTGGGAAACCGGGATAGTTTTCAACAAGCGTAGTAGTCGAGAGTTGTCCGCCGGGGTGCCGACCTTCCAACACCAACGGGCTCAGATTCGCGCGAGCCGCGTAAATTGCCGCTGTCAATCCAGCGCAGCCGCTTCCAATAATGATCACTCTTTCCATCGATAAAATCTAGCACACAGCGCAAGTTGTTGCGGGGGGCGACCTCGCGTCGCGGTGGCAAGCCACCTCACCCGCCAGATGCGCGGAGACAGGGCCAGCTACGCCGTCACGCGCACGCCAATCTCATGCAAGCCTGCTACGCCGGAAAATGGGCCTCTATCTTCTTCCCATTCCTGCACATCGCCTTCTCCGTCTGTGGCCCGGGCGACCAACATGTAGTCACCTGCAGCATCTGGCATCCATTCGGTTTTCCAAAGCGACCATGCCAGATTGCCGCCGGAATAATAGATCTCAGCGTCGCGCCACGATTTGCCGCCGTCGCTGCTCAATTCCACGCGTGAGATACCACGGTCACCACCGTAGGCGATTCCCTTCACTTCAATCGGCCCGTTCAATTTGCCCAACGCGAACGACGACCAGGGATCCGGCACATCAATTCTCGATCTTGTCGGCGTGATAAAATCGGGGCCCCAGCCTTGTGCCTCGTAAAATCCTTTCGCGGTCGCGTCAGTCACTTCAATTCGGGTGAGCCATTTCACATGTTTTTCGCCGAAGTAACCTGGGACGATGAGACGCAACGGATACCCGTGCCGATCGGGCAACTCTGCGCCGTTCATTTCATAAGCAAGTAACGTGGTTGGCTCCAGCGCCTTCTCGAGCGGAATGGTATCGGTGTAATTGTCGACACCACTAAAGCGGACCCGCGCGGCGCCAGAAAGTGGGACGGCCCGATCCAGAACGTCACGCAGTGGAAAACCTTTCCAGACAGCATTGCTGATCAGTCCCGCATCCAGACCGTTGCTGATGCACATCAGCGTTGTTTCCTGCTCCTTCATTTCAAATCCCAACAGATCGTCGAACCGCCACGTGGCGGCGTTCTTCACGAGGCCGACTACTTCAAGATGCCAAAGATCAACATCCACCCGCGGATCGACGACATTCTTCGTCACGCAATAAAACAATTCGGTAGGCGTGATCGGCTGGACAATGCGGCCTTTATACTGCGTGCCGTCGTAACTAAAGGTCGCCGCACGATAAAGCTTGCGAGCCAACGCAATTCCACCGCCCGTAACTGCAGCTCCGACTACGCCAAGGACAAAAGCACGCCGTCCGATCGCCGGGCTGAATTCATAGTCCCGATCGCCGATTGTTCGTTGTGTAACAAATCGAAAACCAGTCACGAGTGTTCGTTCGAATAGAAAAACGCACAGAGCGAAACTAACGAGCGTGACCAGACGCGCAGCGCCGATGGGCAAGCCAATGTAGCTCGTGCCCAAAACCGGCCAAAGCGCGATCGCAAGCACTACGATCGGCAACAAAACGAATATCGACATGGTCCGGATCGCAGAAGCTCCCGCAGGATTGCGGCGCGAGAACAATCCAAAGATCGCTCCGGCCATTGCGCCAACGATGAGTTGACCAGCTATCGTCGACCCAACGCCGAGTTGCTTGAGATGATTGTAACCGCCGACCTTGCCCATAATGGAAAGAAACGGACCGGGCGG
The DNA here is from genome assembly GCA_003219415.1 of Verrucomicrobiota bacterium. Classification (GTDB taxonomy): domain Bacteria; phylum Verrucomicrobiota; class Verrucomicrobiia; order Chthoniobacterales; family UBA10450; genus Udaeobacter. The sequence goes on from QHOS01000032.1 coordinate 7,656, forward strand.
AATGAAAACCGAAAGTCGATCGCCAATAATTACAAGTGGTGTAGCCACGCCCAGCACAGCGAGCAATAACATCGCCGCGGTCATCACGACTCCGGCGAGCAATCCGGCGAGTAGTCCAGCGAAAATTGCCTTCGTTCTATTCACAGCGGTGGTCGATCTTGTCGGCTTCCCGCCACAAGGGGATCAAATTGCCAGATTCCTAAGAACGAATTGCTCATTAAACTTGGCGACTTCGCTGCGGCAGGATTTTTCATTTGATCCGCGCCATCGCGTAAGCGTCTACGAAGTCCCCGTCGCGGAACGCATACTTGCGATGCGTGCCTTCAATCTCGAATCCAAATTTGCGATAGAGCGCGATCGCAGACTGGTTGTCCGTGAAAACTGTCAGTTCGATTCGCGCAAGGTTTAGCCATTTGTCGGCTAAATCAATCACCGCCCGCATCATCGCCGTGCCGACGCCTTTGCCATGCCAGTCGTCGCGAACCATCATCCCGATTTCGCCTCTGTGATTGACTCGCGGCCTCGAAGACGTATGCAGGCCGATCACGCCCACGACCTCGTCATCAATGGCTGCGACCAAAATGTGATCGCCTTCTCCACATTTGGTCAGTTGCTCACGAACTGAATCGAGGCTGCGGTAAGGCATTTGCAGCGTGTTGCGAACGGCCAGCGGCGCAGTGTAACACTTCCAGATCGCTTCGGCGTCCGAAGGTCCAGCTCTGCGTACGGCGATCTCCATATTCAATTCATGTTAGTCGCCGTCCACTCACTGCCGATCCTTCGCTGAATCCAATCGCGAGCCTAAACTGTCGGCGGCAAGCATCGTTTCCAAAGTTCGATCAAGGCGATGAAAGGCAATTGGCCGCCTCCGCTGGACTCTTTGCACTCCCAAGGATTTTTCTTACGCGCTCCACCACCATCGCTGAAGTAACTTGCTTCATGCAGGCGTGATCAAACGGGCATTGGCTCAAGCGACGGTAATTGCATGGCGAACACGGTAAGTCCACGCGCACGACCGATTCTGGTCGCTCGTACGGGCCAATATGAACCGGATTGGTCGGACCGAAGACACTGACCATCGGTTTGCCGAGCGACGCGGCAACGTGCATCGAGCCCGAATCGTTGGTTACGGCGACCTCAGCACGTCGAATAAGGGCTGCCAAATCCGCTGGGGTTGTCTTTCCTGAAAGATCGCACGCGCCTGGCGCAGCCGCGGCGATCTGCCGGCAGCGCGGCTGGTCGCGCTTGGTGCCCGCCAACGCGACGGCAAATCCCTCGCGGAGAAAATGCCGGGCGACACCCGCGAACCCTTCAATCGTCCAATGCTTCGTCTCCCAAATGGTTCCAGGCACTAGAACAACCAGTGGCTGAGCCGCATCGACACCTTTCTCTTTCAGTAATCGCTCAATGTTACGTACGGTTCCCGAAGAAAGGTGAATTGTTAAATCTGGCGGATTGTCGTCGAACCCAAGCAGTTTTCCGACCCACAGGTAACGATCGATTGCATGCACGTCGAGCGTCGGAATAGGAATATGATGCGTGTATGCGATCCATGAACCCTCGCGCGCGCCACGCCAGCCATGGCTGGGTACGTTTTTGAGATCGTGCTCGGTGGAAATTGTAAGCGTTCGTTTGACCGGCCGATCAAACCCGATGCGAACGCGCGCGCCACTGATGAGCACGAAAAAAGCCGAACGCACCTGGCCATGCATGTCGATCACCAGATCGTACTTCGCGCGGCGAATCTGTTTGAGCAGATCGAGAAATTCCAGCATCGCTCGCCATCTGCGACCTCTTTGCGAGAAATCGCGCCGAGCAAAAAGAACGACATTCGAAAGCGCCGGATGGCAGCGCACGATCTCCGCGTTCTCAGGCGTGATCAGCCAGTCAATCCGCGCACGCGGATAACGGGCGCGCAGTTTCACCAGCACCGGGATCGTGTGCACGACATCACCCAGCGCCGAGGGCTTAATTAGCAAGATCCGCGAGAATTCGGCGGATCGTAGTGCCGATGCGTCTGAATCCCTTGGGGTTTCAATCTGACCGTTCAATTGCTGCAAAGTAAATCAAACCGGGCAGCGTAGCTACAGCTCGCTGGTCGGACGCTTAGGCCGCCTGTTTTTCGCCTGACAGCGCGCCGCGCATTTTTTTCATCCACGCGGAAAACCGATGCCTGTTCTGCTCGCGCCGTACTACCGCCTCACTCGTAACCCAGTTGAATTGAATGACCCGGCGTGGGCCGGAAAACGGTCTGTGACCGTGCCACGAATTATTGCTGCGGCGAAACGCCAGCAGCGTGCCTTCGGTTGGCGGCACTTCGAGAATGACGTCTTCCAGATTCGTCCCGGATCGCAGCAAGCGAAGCTGGCCGCCAGAAGATTCCCAAGCCGAATTCATGTAAACAAGAATAGTGATGATCTTTGTCTCGGAATCGGTGTGGATCTTACCATCTTTCTCGCTACAACGGCCGCGCACGGTGATCATGTCCGGGCGATTAGTCAGATCGACGTCAAATTTTGCCTCGAACGCTTTGCGAAACTCCTCGCTGCGCATCTCCTCGATCAGCTTCGCAAACGCCGGGCCATAAGTCACCTCTCGAAGGGGAAAGCTACCCGCCCGGGCAACCTCGGGATAATCCTTATCGATTGCAGCGCGCGCCTCAGTCTTTACAAACTCTGGAACAATTAAAAACTCAAACGGTTCACGGGTGAGCGGCGTGGTGCGAAATCTCTCGAGATCAAGCATCGAAACCATACGGCGACGCTACACAAAAACTCAGGAACTGCCAGATGGAATCGACTACCCGAGAGCGACGCGCATTAATGTCGCGGCAATGCGCGCACCAGCGACAAATGTACCACGCAACGTGCCTGATACTTTGGATTGGCCACCGGCACGCCGGCGATGGTTCACGGGTATTTCGAGAACACGCAGGCCGTCGCGCGCGGCTTTCATCTGCATCTCCAAATTCCAGCCGTAGGTCTGCTCGCGCATGTCGAGCCGTTCGAGCGCATCACGACGAATGGCACGAAATGGAGACATGTCCGTATAACGAACCCCGTAGAGCAGTCGCAAAATCAATCCAGCGAGTCGTCCGGCAAAAATTTGCTGGAGATTCAGGCTGCCCGGTTCGCGTTGTCCGCGGGTTCGCGAGCCGATCACGAAGTCGTGCGTCCCCCGTGCCACGGGTTCGACAAGCTGATTCATGAACGCGGGCGCGTCGCTGCCGTCGCCATCGAGAAAAACCGCAATGTCGCATTTGGGCGAAAGCGCACGAACGCCTGCGGCACACGCGCGTCCGTACCCGCGCGGCGCGGTCACCACGCGCGCACCGGCTTCACGAGCGCGTTCGGCCGTGCGATCAGTGCTGCCGTTATCAACGACAATGACCTCGTTAGGCAAACCTGTCGCAAAACATTCCCGCACGACGCCGGCGATCGGTTCCTCCTCATCAAGCGCGGGGATAATGACCGAGACGCTGCTCATCGCAAAACCAACCACGCACTAGTGAAATAAATCACCAGTGCAAAAAAATCCGCCAGTGCCAGTGTGATCGGTCCTGCCGCAATTTTTGGATCCAGCCTGAATCGGTGAAGAAGCGACGCCACGCCCAGGCCAAACCCGCACGCCGTGACGAGCGAAAGTGCGATGCTACCGCCGATGACGAACGCCGCAGCGCCATTATTTCGCCACAGCCAAACAACCAAGCCGACCACAAGACCACACGCGGCGCCAAGTAGAATCGCGGTCACCAACTCTCGACGAAATGCTGTAGCCAGCCAGCGCCACGTAACTTGAGCAGAACGCAACGCGTGAATCGTTACGCTCATCGATTGCATGCTCACGCTTTCATTTAGTCCCAGCACCATTGTGAGAAAGAACGCCAGCACCAAACTGTGTGCGAGTGTCGTTTCAAAAAAGCCGGCCAGGATTGCTGAGAGGGTGCCGCCCGCGACCGTGACCAGCAACCACGGAAAACGGAACCGGAAAATGCGCCACGGCGAAGCGCCGCGGATTTGTTCGATGTGAAAGCCGAGAGCCTCAAAGAAATCCGGACTCACCTGCGTGACAGAACTGCCCCCTTCTCGGGCTGTACCGTCGCCTGCCTCCAAAATTTCTTCGGCGAAAAGGTTCGCGTCGATGATGCCCACCACCCGGCGTTGCTCATCGACGACTGGGAATGCTAGAAATTTGTAGAGCACAAAAAATTCGCAGGCGTCAAGGATCGTTGCGCTGGCGGGAACAGCCACAACGCGCGGAACCATGATCTGGCGCAACGGTGTTTCCAACGATGCTGTCAACAAACGGCGGGTAGGAACGACGCCAACCAGCCGTTCCTGTTCGTCCATCGCATAAAAATAAATGACCCGTTCGCCCACGCCTTCACGCCGGATGCGTTCCAGCGCTTCACCTACGGTCATGCCCGCGCGCAGCAGCGGAAAATCCTTGCGCGCGTGATCGACCACCGGTGCATTAAAATCGGGAATGGTGGCGGCGATGTTCATCGCTTCACTCGATGAACGATGCCTTTGTTCTTCAAAATTTCGCTAGCTTCGCTGAAGTAATCACGAATGTCTGATTGGGCGCGGATCCAATCAATGTAACGACCGATGCCTTCGCAGAGATCGACAGCCGGTTCGTAACCAGCCGAGCGAGCGAGCGACGTGTCGCTAACGAGATGTCGCATTTCGCCGGGACGAAATTCGCCGTTGATCTCAGGCGCGATGTCGACGCTCAGAGCATCGGAAAGTTGTTCGGCGATTTCGCGAATCGGCGTGCCGCGGCCGCTGCCAATGTTCACTGGCAGTCCGTCGAGCTCGCCCGTTTCCGCGGCAAGCAAATTCGCTCGGGCGATGTCTTCCACGAACGAAAAGTCGCGTGTTTGCTGCCCGTCTTCGTACAGAACAGGTGGCAAATTGTTCAGCAAACGCGTGCAAAAAATCGCGATCACACCGGTGTAAGGATTAAAGATCGATTGGCGCGGTCCGTATGTGCAGGAGTAACGCAGCGCGACCGTGGGGATACCGAGCTGTTTCCCCCATAGGAGGACCAGCCGCTCCTGATCAACTTTCGTCAGGCCGTAAACGGTTTCGCCACCGACCGGCGCATTTTCCGGAGTCGGAACGCTTGTTGTGGTTGCGCCGCAGATTGGGCAATGCACCTGCCAATCGCCGTTGCGCAATTGCTCCACCGGACGCAACATCGGAAAAACCAATCCATGTTTAGGACAATCGCCCGCGCCTTCGCTGTAGACAGCCTGCGAGCTGGCGACCACGACTTTCTTAACCGGCAGGTTTTTCTCGCGGATGACCTCGAGCATTTGGGCAGTGCCGAGCGAATTTACATGCACAAATTTCGTAATCTCTGGCATGTAACCGCCGTAGGCAGCTTGGTGAAAAACGACGTCCGTCTTGTCTAGCGCGGCGATAATCGTGTCGCGATCACGCAAATCGCCGTAAGTGAATTCCGCCTTCTTGTTGATCCAGGTCGGCTTTCCGCGACGGTGGGTTTGCGGTTCCAGGTTATCGAGCGCCCGAACCTTCCAGCCTTCGTTCACGAGAAGGTCGACCACATGTGAGCCAATTAGGCCGGCGCCGCCGGTGACTAATGCGCGCTTTGCCATGCGAATGTGAGGCTAGTCACGTAGCTATTATAGGACAACTGCTTCTGTTCCTCTCGGGTTCAGCAAGCAAAGCGCCCGGCCTACAACGACCAAATCCGTCCGCGATCATCGCGCGCGATAAGTTCGCGCAGAAATTCTGTAGTCTGAGGCGCGATACTATCGCGCGCATTTCTGCCCAGCAGTTCATCGCAAAGTCGATGTAGCGCCGCGCGATCGTCCACGTCAAAACCGCGAGGCAATTCATGAACCCTGACACCGATTTGGGTCGCGCGCTGGCTGGTTTGCTCGAAAACTTGTTCGGTGCTCCAGTCGATTCGCTCGAAGAGCTCTCGGTGCAATCCTTTTAGTCCAATCAAATAATAACCACCATCTTCGCAAGGGCCCAGGACGATCCGATCGCCCGGCAACGAAAGGAGCTCTATAGCTTGGGCAAAATTCCCGGCAGGAACGGTCGGACTGTCAGAATCAATCAAGCAGACGGCGTCGAAGCCGCACTTGAACAAGTCCTCGGCCGCAAAATACAGGCGTTCGCCGAAATTTTTGCCGCGCTGTGGCAGCAAACTGAAATCGGTGGGCAGAATATCAGTATAGTCTGACTCGGAACCGACCGGAGTGTAAACCGCAACCCCACGTACGCTTGGCCGGCCGGGGCTTGGTGCAATCAGGCTGCTGCAATAAGCAGAAATCGCTGCACCTGTATCCCGCAAGAAACACCTGTTAAGTTGCACGGCTTCCTCATTCGTCAGCGGCGGGACAAGGCGCGTTTTTACCTGTCCAGCGCGAGGCGCCTTGGTCATCAGCGCCAACGCCGAGCAGCCACCAAAATTCTTAGGCGGTCTATTCGGATCAACAACGCGATGATCCCTTCTCATTCGTTGCGCTGTCGGTTGCTATCCTTTTTCGCAAAGAGCGTACTGGTAGCGCCCATCCTTCCAAGTCCTAATCTTTTTCCATGGTTGCGCCAGGAAAAGGTTCGCAAATGCATCCCCCGAAAATACTGTTGCTTTGTATGGTTCCCGAAAGCCATTTTCGGAGGGAACTAACCCTACGAGAAGCCACATCGCCAAAAGTGGAATTGATGCCCAAAAGGCGTAGCGCGGTTCGGCAACGAAACAGCGACCACCTGGCTTTAAAACGCGGTACATCTCAGCGATGACGCCTGCTTGTTCGGGCAAAATAGTGAGTAATCGCGAAGCCAGGACGACATCAAACGCTGCCTCGGGACACGACAACTTGAGCGCATTGATTCGTTTAAAACAGCAATTACTCAGCTGAAGCGCCTCGGCTCGGTCGTTGGCCCACTGCACCTGTTTGCCAGAGCGATCCACTCCAGTGATGGACATTTCCCGAAAGCGCTCTCCCAATCGGCATGAGTAAAAGCCGGGCCCGCATCCGAGTTCAATTAGGGTCGTTCCCGGAGCAGGACGCCCCTCCGGCCAAAGAGCTGTGATAATGCGCTTAGTATCGTCACGAAAAAGGTGTTCGCGACAGAACGCATAAACCCAGGTGGCGTGCTCGAAAAGACTGTCATTTTTGTAAGGTTGGTACGCACATGTGTTTGAAATTGCTGTTGGCTCATGAAGTGGAACCTGTTCCTGCTGCATTTTATCGTTGTTTCCAGTAGCACAATCGGTTCTCGTTTCGTTTTTCGGTGTCAAAAAGTTTTCCACAGCTGGTAATGAATTTGATGAGAGTTTTCACTCTTCTGTAGTCTTCTTCTAATTGAGAATAAGTCAGTCTAATGCACCACGCATTAGCCGTCGGGATGAACTGTTGATAACATCAGCATGGAATGCCGACAGCTTTGGTTTTTCGAAGAAGGACGCGACTTATTCAAAGTTATTCGAAGATATTGGCTTCTTAATGTGAAATGCTTTAACAAGGCGCAAATGCCCATTAAGAAAATCTTCTTGTGGAGTGTGGGCCTGTCCCTCGCGGCTTTTTCCTCGGTATGGAGCGCCGAGGAACCGTCGCTTTGGCAAATTCAACAGATTCTTGCCGGCAAACGATATGTAGACCTGACGCACGAGTTTGCACCGGGAATCCCGCACTGGCCGGGGTTTCCGGATGAGGCACGCAAAACAATTTACTGGTATGAGAAGCGTTCTAACGTCATGGGAACAGGTTTCTTCTCCGAACTGTATACGCATGTCGGCCAATGGGGCACGCATGTGGATTCCCCTGCTCATTTCATAAAGGGACTTCGCACCGTAGATCAGATCGATCCAAAAGAATGGTGCTACCTCTTGTTATCATCGATGTGCACGACGAGGCTGCAAAAAATCCCGATTACACGCTATCGCTCGAGCGCGTGAAAAAATGGGAGACAAATCACGGACCAATTCCCGCCGGTGCGTTTGTTGCGATGCGGACTGATTGGTCGAAGCGCTGGCCCGACGCGGCAAGGATGGAAAACAAGGATGCCAACGGTATTGCACATTATCCCGGATGGGGTTTGCCGGCGTTGAAGTATCTTTATGAGGAGCGAAAGATCACCGCATCAGGTCACGAGACGACAGATACCGATCCGGGAATCGCCACCAGCAAAGACGATTACTCGCTTGAAACGTACATTCTCAGCACAAACCATTATCAGATCGAACTGCTTACCAATCTCGATCAAGTCCCCGAAGCCGGCGCAATTGCGATAGTAAGCTTTCCAAAACCAAAAGGTGGCTCGGGGTTTCCAGCGCGGGTGTTCGCGATTTTGCCCTGAAATTGATTGCAACCGGGCTGCTGCGGTTTACGCCGATAATATGGTTGAAAATGTTTTTTCGGTGAGTTGACCAAAAGTCGCGGGACGAACGAAGGTAGGCGCCGAGTCCATGCACATTACCGATATCATGCGGGGAGATTCTCCCACGTTTTCGTTCGAGTTCTTTCCGCCGAAAACCGCACAGGCGGCTGAGACTCTTTATCAAACGATTCGCGACCTCGAGTCTTACATGCCGCATTTTGTCAGCGTGACGTACGGTGCCGGCGGCTCAACACGTGATTTGACCCACGGTCTCGTCGAGCGCATTCAACACACAACAAAGCTCGACCCGATTCCCCACCTTACCTGCGTGTGTCACAACGAAGAGGAGATCGAAGCCATTCTCCTTCGATACGCCCAGTCGGCCATTGGAAACGTTCTCGCGCTCGGCGGTGATAGGCCGGTTGGAATTGCCTACGATAAAGCGCGAGACTCGTTCCAACATGCAATCGATTTGGTTAAATTCATTCGCCGGTTCAACGAGTCCGGCGCGCATCCGGACCGCCGCGGTTTCGGGATCGGAGTGGCTGGCTTCCCCGAAGGACATCCTGCCACCCCGAATCGATTGCTCGAAATGGATCACTTCAAAGCGAAAGTAGACGCCGGCGCCAACTACATCGTCACTCAGCTTTTTTTTGACAATCGCGATTTCCTCGATTTCCGCGAACGCTGTGCTCTCGTCGATATCAACATCCCCATTATCGCTGGCATCATGCCGATTACCACCCTTAACGGTTTCAAACGAATAGCGGAGCTGGCTGGCGGCGCGCGATTCCCAGCCCGGCTTCTGCGCGCCCTACAGCGTTGCCAAAACGATCCTGAGATGGTCAGGCGTGTAGGGCTGCATTTCGCGATAGAACAATGTCACGACCTCCTGGACAATGATGTTGCCGGGATTCACTTCTACACACTCAACCGTTCCGACGCTACCCGGATGATCTTTGACAGCCTCGGTATTCCGCGTCGCAGAAATGCCGAGCCCTCGAGTGTCTAGTTAGGTAATACGAATTTCTCGTCCCGATAATGCAGCTGGCGAGATTTGCGCGAAGCCAGTGACGCGAGCAGAATTTGCGCATGCCGAAGGTCAGCCGCGCGATTTGCTGGCAAGTTGGAGCGCTCGTTATCGCAATTGTAGTGGCAATTGTGCTTTCGCGCTTCGTTCCGATTGTCAGTTTTATCGAAGCATCGCAACAGCATGTGATGAGTTGGGGGGCCTGGGGAGCTGTTTGCTATCCACTGCTTTTCGCCGCTTGCAATATTCTTCTGCTGCCCGGTGGCATTCTCGCGGTCGGCGGAGGTTTCTTTTTTGGGTTGTGGTGGGGATTTTTTATCGTGCTGGTGGGTAACCTCGTTGCCACGGCAATTTCCTTTGCGTTAAGCCGATGGATCGCCAGACGATGGTTTCAGCAGAAACTTTCACGTAACCCAACCCTGCGCGCATTGGAGCCTGCGGTAGAACGCGAGAGCTGGAAGATTATTCTGTTGAGTCAGCTGCATCCACTTTTCCCAACGAGCTTATTGAATTATTTTTACGGCATAACGCGAATCCCGTTTGGCAGCTACATGCTTTGGGCGTCGATCGGACGGGCGCCTGGCCTTTTTTTGTATGTTTACGCCGGCACCCTGGGTCAGTTTGCAGTGCGCATTATGCGGGGCAAAAGTTATCCTCGCATGATTGAGTATTGGATATGGGGAGGCGCGTTTGTAACTACAGCACTGCTTTTGATAGTGCTCGGCCGCATGGCATATGCCGCAATACAGACTTCGCACAATTCGAAAAGACCAACAGAGGACGCAAACGCGAGTCATCAAATACAAGTAAATAACTCATCGCCAATCAGTTAACGCAACTATGAGATTTAGGATACCGACAAAATACGATGTAGTGGTAGTCGGCAGCGGCCATGCTGGAATCGAGGCTGCACTAGCCGCGGCACGAATTGGATGCCGGACTTTGATGTTGACTCAAAACTTAGACACGATTGGGCAAATGTCATGCAATCCAGCGATTGGTGGGCTCGCCAAGGGACATATTGTCCGCGAGATAGACGCCCTGGGGGGCGCAATGGGCTTGAATGCCGACGCTACAGGAATTCAGTTTCGAACGCTTAACAGGACAAAGGGGCCATCGGTCCAGGCGCCACGGGCACAGTGCGACAAGAAGGCTTATCAATTCCGCATGAAGGCCATTTTGGAATCGACAGAAAATCTCGACCTTAAACAAGGAACCGTCTCGCGCCTCCTTACTCAGGATGGAAAGGTCGCCGCGGTAGAAACGGACTTAGGGTTAACAATTGCTGCCCGAAGTGTCGTGATTACTTCTGGGACATTCCTACGGGGCCTCTTGCACGTTGGCGAAGCAACCAAGGTTGGAGGACGAATGGCCGATGCCAGTTCGAATCTCAGCGATAATCTTCGGCAGTTAGGTTTCCAAGTCGGTCGATTCAAGACAGGCACACCGTGTCGCTTAAACGCGCGATCGATTGATTTTTCTCGCTGCGCGATCCAACCTGGCGACGAACCGCCGCCGACCTTCTCGTTCTATGAAGAGGAGATTGGTGACTACGAAGGAGAAACCTTTACGCTGAACCGCGTTCGCAGCGGAAAGTTCCACGTGGAACAAGTGCCCTGCTGGATAACTCATACTACCGAAAGAACGCATGAGATCATTCGCGCCAATCTTGGGCGCTCCCCGCTCTATGCTGGCCGGATCAAGGGGACCGGGCCCAGGTATTGCCCATCGATCGAGGACAAGGTTGTAAAGTTCTCTGATAGGGCGTCGCATCAACTTTTCCTTGAGCCGGAAGGCCGCCACACAAAAGAATATTACGTAAACGGCATCTCCACCAGTTTGCCATACGACGTTCAGCTTGAATTCTTACATTCAATCCCCGCTCTGGAACGAGCCGAGATAATGCGCCCTGGATACGCAGTGGAGTACGATTATTTCCCGCCAACCCAACTCTTCCCGACTCTCGAAACGAAGCTGGTCGATGGATTGTATTTCGCCGGTCAGGTTAATGGGACTTCAGGCTATGAAGAAGCGGCGGCGCAAGGTTTGATTGCGGGTGCAAACGCCGCCTTGAAGCTTCAAGGCCGTTCGCCCCTAGTGCTCGATCGAAGCAAAGCGTACATCGGGGTTCTAATTGACGATCTCGTCACCAAAGGCACCGAAGAGCCTTATCGTATGTTTACAAGCCGCGCCGAGGGTCGGTTGTTTTTGCGCCACGACAATGCTGATCAGCGCCTGACGCCCCGTGCATTTGACGTGGGATTAGTGGGTCACGGACGGTGGACTCGCTATAGGGAAAAGCTGCGTCTTTTGGATCAGGCGCGACTGTTAGCCGCCCAGACCAAGCTCAATGGCCTCCCGATCGCTCAATTACTCAAAAGACCCGAGTTTCGGGCCCAGGACCTGCCGTTAGAACTTCTTTGTCTCGTGCCCATGGCAATCTGGCAGTTAATTGAAACAGACTTCAAATACTCGGGTTATGCAGAGCGACAATCAGACCAGAATCGGCAGCTTGAGCGTAGGCAGGAGCAAGCGATTCCAAATTGGCTGAACTATGATGAAATTCCTGGGCTTCGCTCTGAAACGAGACAAAAACTAGCGACCACTCGGCCCAATTCGCTGGGACAGGCCGGTCGGATAAGCGGAATTACGCCAGCTGATGTTGCTATAATATCTATATGGTTATCTAAGAATAACTTATGTAGACAGTCGACTATGGAAGTAGCCGCAAACTCCGAGTAACCTCTGATGCTCGCGTTCGCCGTCGCAGTGATCGGGAGCTATCTATTGGGATCAATTCCGTTCGGCTATCTCGCGGGTCGAATCGCAGGAATTGACATTCGAGAGTGCGGTAGCGGCAACGTCGGAGCGACTAATGTAATACGCACACTCGGAAAGGGTTACGGCTACCCGGTTTTCGTGGCGGACTTCTTGAAGGGCTTCGGTGCCGTGGAGATGTCGATGCTGATTGCCATGAGAGTACAGCCAGAATGGAACTCGTCAGAAATGTTTGGAATTCTCGCAGCGATATCTAGCGTGCTGGGGCATTCCTTTCCGGTCTGGCTACGCTTTAAAGGCGGCAAAGGCGTTGCGACTTCAGCCGGAGCGCTTTTCGGCCTGGCTCCCGTCGCGGCCCTTGTCGGTGCCGCTGTTTGGATACTAACGTTCGCGGTCACGCGCTATGTTTCGGTGGCTTCAGTAGTGGCTGCAGCCGTACTACCCCCCATCATTTTGATTATGACGTGGTTACGTCAAACCGCGGGAAAATCGTTATTCTACTCGTCGGTTTGTCTCGCGGCAGTCGTGATTTGGCGCCATCGTTCAAATCTTTCGCGGCTCTTGCGTGGGACAGAGACGCGTTTTACTCGAAAGTGAAAATCGGCGAAACAGCAATTCTTGGTGCTGGCAGTTGGGGAACGGCTTTAGCCTGGCTATGGGGTAAAGATGGACGTCAAGTTTCGCTTTGGGGTCACAACGCTGATCGCGTGGCGCGCATGCGAGAAACGCGCGAAAACAGTGACTATCTACCCGGACTAACACTACCTGGATCAGTGCGTGTTACTTCCGATCTCAGTGATTGCGCCGGAGCGGATCTGATCGTTTTCGCAACGCCATCAATGGCCTTGCGAAAAGTTGGAGCACAATTGCGAGAAGCGATTGGCAATGTTCGCTCGGTGCTATTGAGTTGCGTGAAAGGGATCGAGCACGGTACCGGAATGCGGATGAGTCAAATCCTGAGCGAACTTTTTCCAAAGCAGAAGATCGCGGTCTTATCGGGGCCGAATCTGGCGGTAGAGCTCGTCCAAAACTTTCCGACTGCGACCGTGGTTGGTTGCCACGACGATGAGTGCGCGACGAGTCTTCAAGGCATCTTGGGCAGCCAACGCTTTCGTATTTACACTAGCCAGGAGGTCACTTCCATCGAACTGGGAGGCGCTTTGAAAAATGTGTTCGCTTTGGCGGCTGGGATCAGCGACGGGCTCGGATTGGGCGACAATTCGAAAGCGGCGCTAGTGACGCGATCATTGGCGGAGCTGGTGCGCCTCGGAGTTGCCATGGGAGGGACTGCGCCTGCTTTCTACGGGTTAAGCGGCGCGGGCGATCTGATTGTGACTTGTTATAGTGAGCGTAGCCGTAATCACACAGTCGGCAAACGGCTCGGGCGAGGTGAATCACTCATGCAGATCACACAATCCATGAAGATGGTGGCCGAAGGAATTCCCACTGCACGGAGCGCTTTTGAGTGCGCGCGACAGTTGAAGATCGAGACGCCGATCATCGACCAGGTTTATTCCGTGCTGTACGAGCGGAAAAAACCGACCGTTGCCTTGGAAGAGGTACTGAATCGCGAGCAAAAAGCAGAACGGTTCTAGACGCTCGATTGAAATCGCAGCCCGCGACTGAATCGCGAGATTCAAAATTACAAACCCGCTGCTTGGTATCTTTCGCAAAATTCCGCGATGACAGCCGGGTATAACTCGCGCTCGGCAATTTGAATCCGCGCGTGCAGGCTCTCGGGCGTGTCTTCCGGCAGGATCGCCACTTCACGCTGAGCGATGATTTCACCGTGATCGATTTTCTGATCCACATAATGAACACTGCAACCGCTTACCTCTTCGCCGGCCGCAAGCGCTTGTTTCCACGCTTCGAGTCCGGGAAATTTTGGCAGAAGTGATGGATGGATATTGATAATACGCCGCGGGAAAGCTTTGAGCATCGGTGCATGTAGCACGCGCATGAAACCAGCGAGCACGACGAGCTCAACCCCGGCCTCGCGTAACATATTCGTGAGCCCATTTTCCGCGTCCGGCTCCAACCGCGTGCGAAATTGGCCAGGGGGCAAGTATGCGTTAGAAACGGAAAATTCCCGCGCTATATCGAGGATTGGCGCATCCAGTAAGTCTGAGATTACAACACGCGCTTCTGCCGCCAGGTTGCCTGAGCGGATACGCTCAAGGATTGCGCGGCAGTTGCTTCCTTTTCCTGATCCGAGAATTCCAATTGGCAGCTGTTTCATTGGCTCGTCTCGAGGTTAACGATACATGGACATCGATTGCGGCAAGCGCGCCACAGCTTTTAGCACCCGCTCTTGCATATTTGTTCGAGCAAACGCGAAGTGGAATAGCCAGCCTCAAATGGGATGAAGCGAATCTCGGCGCCGATTTCGTTTAAAAGTGCGCGTTCCTCTTCGTTGAGCGTTTCTGGACTGTAATCCCCGCCTTTAACATAAATGGCAGGATGGCTTGCGCCGATAAACTGCGTCGCTCGCATCTCCGGAAAAATTGTAACGAGATCTACGCACTGTAGAGCGGCAAGAACTTCCGCACGATCGCGTTCGCCAGTAACGGGACGTCCCTTTCCTTTCAATTCGCGGACTGAGCGATCGCCATTCAAGCCGATCGCCAACAAATCGCCGAGCGCGCGCGCCGCTTGCAAGTAGCGCACGTGTCCAACATGCAGCAAATCAAAGCAGCCATTCGTCGCTACCAGTTTTTTCCCGGCAGCACGTAACTGCTCGCTGCGTTCCGAAAGTTCTTCCAAGCCGACGATCTTAGCGCTCATGTGTTTTCTCAAAATAGACGAGAACTATGCGTTAAGGGCGGCAAAAAGGCGCGGAAAAACTCCTAAACAAGTCGAGATGGGATCTTTGAGTAATTGACGTCTAGCCGCAAAAATCTGCGGTTGGCCTTTTCTTGATTTGAGCCAATTTGTAGAAAATGAAGGCGAGAAAGACATTCCACATTTCCAGGAAACCGGTGATCTCTCTCGCGGACGATGAGGAGTCACACGCTTTCAGCAACGATTTGGAACTGCCGCGCTTTCATGGTCCACCTCGTCTTGTCGCCATTGCGCGCGATCCGTGGACAATCTTCGCATATTGGAATGTTAACTGGCCACCGATTTTCAAAAATGCCGCGCCTGTTGATCGACAGGTTCATCTCCGGGTTCACTGTGCAGATGGCCTGGCGGAGAAAGAAGTGGCTGTCGAACCGATGGCGGGAATGCATTACGTTACAATGTCGCAACGGCATCGTGCTTGTCGCATGGAGATTGGATATTACCAGCCTGCGGACATTTGGCATTCAGTGGTGATGTCGAATGAGATTATGATCCCGGCCGCAGAAACATCCGAAGCCGAGCATGTGGATCTTGCTACGATTCCATTTCATCTCCGTTTTCAACAGCTTGTCGATTTATTTGGAGCCGCGAATGATGATGCATTGGCCACCGTCATCTCGCGATTGCAAACGCGCGCAGTGAGCGGCGGAAAGCACGAGAGGTTGTCATCCGAAGAGCGCAAAATTCTGCAGCGAACCGGCATTGCGCAATCGCAGCTCGCCGACGCACGCCGCGCTTTCAAGCAAATCGATCGCGAAAAACTCAAGAGACGTGCCGAAGCCCTTCTTAGGCTAGACTCAACAAGTCCGTCGCGCGCGTTCGACTGGACCTCAGCTGGATCTTAAGGCCTGTTTCCTGTTTAATTCGGCGGGGCATCTTACCGCGTCAGCTGAATACCTTCGGGCATTTCTGGCGGCGGCGCATTGATACGGCTGTGCTGTTTGCCATAGCTGAAATAAAAGACCAGGCCGATCACAAGCCAAACAAGCAACCGCATCCAATTCGTCCAGCCGAGACCGTAAATCATCGCGCCGCAAACTATAATGCCGAGCGTGGAAACAATCGGGACAGCCGGTACGCGAAACCCGCGTTCCAAATCGGGACGCGAGGCGCGCATGATCCAAACTCCGGCGCAAACGAGGATGAATGCAAACAGCGTTCCAATGCTGGTCATCTCGCCGACGATGTCCTCGGGGATGAACGCCGCGAAAACTCCAGTGAATAAGAAGAAGAGAATATTGGACTTGTATGGCGTCCTAAATTTTGGATGCACATCGGAGAAGACTTTCGGAACCAATCCGTCGCGACTCATCGAATAAAAAACGCGCGATTGCCCAAGCAGCATCACGAGAATCACGGATGAGAAGCCGGCAATGATCGCGACTGTCACAGACTTAGACAGCCATTCATAGCCGGTCATGTATTTCGTGATCGCGAACGCGACAGAAGCTTCCCGGCCAGCGCTGCGGAAGTCCTGCACAGTCGCAACGCCGCTCAACACGTACGAAAAGAGCACATAAAGAATCGTGCAGATGACCAAAGAACCAAGAATGCCGATCGGCATGTCGCGTTTTGGGTTTCGCGCCTCTTGCGCCGCGGTACTGACGGCATCAAAGCCGATGTATGCGAAAAACACGACGCCCGCGGCGCCGAGTATCCCGAGAATTCCTCCATAAGAGTGGGTGATGCCTTGCGGTGTGACGTACGTGGCCGGCGCTGGAATGAACGGAGTGTGGTTCGCCGGATTTATAAAGTGCCACCCGATTCCGATCACGAGCAACACGATACTCACCTTCAAGATGACGATAAGCCCGTTGACGAATGCCGATTCTTTCGTGCCGCGAATCAGAAGTAGAGTCAGTAATAGTAGGATGAACACGGCCGGTATGTTGATAATCCCGTGCCCACCGCTCGTGATGTCGTGTTCAAAGGGCGAGTGCGCCCATTGGTACGGTATCCGCAAACCGAACCAGTCGAGTACGCGATTTGCGTATTCGCTCCAGGCAATGGCCACGGTCGCCGCACCGACCGCGTATTCGAGGATTAAATCCCAGCCGATGATCCAGGCGACCAATTCACCCATCGTTGCATACGAATAAGTATAGGCGCTTCCAGCAACTGGAATCATGGAAGCGAATTCCGCGTAACAGAGACCGGCAAACGCGCAACCGACACCCGCTACGACAAAGGCAAGAACAACGGAGGGACCCGCCCGATCCGCGATAGCCGCCGCGGTGCGAACAAACAGACCGGCACCGATAATTGCCCCAATACCGAGCGCTACGAGGTTTATCGGTCCCAGAGAGCGCTTCAGACTGTGCTCGCCGACTTCCCGCGCTTCTTCCATCAGGCGATCGACCGGTTTCTTTGCAAATAACTTTGCCATGCGTCGTCTCCTTTGGTTCAAATGCCGAGTTGGTATGCGAAATTAGTCGGTCAGCGCTTATTCACGTCTCTGATTTTTTCCCCGCAAGTTTCCAGAAAAAATAAATTGGCGCACCGCTGATAACGATCAGTAAGCCCGGCCACGTGGTTGCGGTTTGATAAATGAAAAGGACCAAAAGAATTGTGCCTGCGCCAACGATGTAAAGAATAGGGACGATCGGATATCCAAATGCTTTATATGGACGCTCTGCATCAGGGCGTTTCCAGCGAAGCAAAAACAGTCCTGCGATTGTGAGAATGTAAAAAATCAGGGCAGCCGAGATTACGTAATCGAGCAGATTGCCGTAAAGATTGCCATAGCCGACAAGATCGCCGGCGCTATTTGTTTTAACTGTCCGCGGGAGCACCAGAACACCGGCCCAAATTCCTTGAATAATCAGCGCCCACGCAGGGACATGGTTTTTATTCAATTCACCAACCCGCCGGAAAAAAAGACCGTCACGCGCCATCGCATAATAAGCGCGCGCACCTGCGAGGATTAGTCCATTATTGCAACCGAAGGTCGAAATCATAATCGCGACTGCCATGATCGTCGCCCCGGTGCCTGGAAAGATTACGTTCGCAGTTTCCGAAGCGACACGATCGCTTGGAGCATTCTGGATTGAGGCGAACGGAAGCGTCGCCAAATAAGCGACGTTCGCCAGCAGATAAAGTCCGATAACCAGAAGCGTGCCGAAGGCGAGCGACAGCGGTATGTTGCGCCGCGGTTCCTTCACTTCTCCGGCGATGAACGTGATGTTGTTCCACGCGTCCGCTGAGAAAAGGGAATTGGTCTGCGCTACGCAGATGCCGACGAAGAGACCGAACGCGGTGGCGGCGGTGAGCCCCGCTCCCACGTCCTGCAATCCGCCTCGTAACGTCCAAAAGTCGCGAAAGTTTTCCGTACCCACTCCGGACTTCACACCAACGATGATTCCCAGCACGACCAACGCGATGAGGGCGCCCGTTTTGGCTGTCGTGAAAATGTTTTGCACGAGCTTGCCAAGATTTAATCCCCGCGTGTTCATGAAAGTCAGTAGCGCGATCATCGCCAGACCGAGAAACTGTGCGGTAGAAAGTGAAACAGCGTAGCCGCTAAACCAGCCACCAAAACGGATTGGCGGGATCAGATAGTTGGATTCTGAAAACCACGGGACAAGTACGCCACTGTACCGTGCGAAGCCAACCGCAACCGCCGCGATCGTGCCGGTTTGAATCACCAGAAACAGCGTCCAGCCGTAGAGAAAACCCCAGAGCGGACTGTAAGCTTCGCGCAAGTAAACGTATTGGCCACCGGCCTTCGGCATCATCGCTGCCAGCTCGCCGTACGACAGCGCAGCCATCAGCGTCAGTAAACCGGTCACGATCCAAACAACCAGCAGCCAACCGGGCGAACCGACCTGGCGTGCAATAATCGCCGACACAATGAAAATTCCCGAGCCGATCATCGAGCCCGCTACAAGCATGGTCGAGTCGAGTAGGCCGAGGCCCCTGACGAATTTTTGGTCAGCTACGGGTGCTTCAGCTATCGCCGTCGTCATTTGAGCAGGTTGACTTCGGCGGAGAGTAAATCATCACTCAGGCCTGCGGCGCAATGACAAAACATTCGGTTTACCCTTCGCCAAGCCGTCGATCTTAAAAACGCGAAATTGCTTTCACGTAAAAAGAACCGTGTTAATCTCACGCCCCGTGACTTGTTCAAGCCAGCGCCGCGTGTGCCGGACATTTTTGTCGATTTCGTGCGCTGCAGTTGTGCTGATTGCCGAATTGGCTGCCATGCCGCAGGTCACTTACGCGCGAGCAGACGCGCATTTCGTAGCGCTGCCTCTGGTGCGCTCGCGGCAAAATCATTTGATGGTGCGCGCTTTTATCAACGGCAGAGAGGCCTGGCTGACGATTGATAGTGGAGCGCCGGTAAGCGCAATCGCTTTAAATCGCCGCAATTATTTTCGACTCAAATCAATCACGGCCAAGTCGAACCTGCCGTCGCGCGTTCAGATCAACGGCGCATTCAATAACGTAGCCCTCGCGCGCGAGCTTCGGCTCGGAGGGCTGACTCTGATCGATGAACCGATGGTTACTGTCGATCTGGGAAACTCTGCCCGCGCGGCGCGGCTGGTTCACGAAGAGGAAATCGACGGAATCATCGGAGCGGATATTCTTTTTCCAACCCAGGCGGTACTGGATTGCCAACGACAGTTGCTGGTCTTGAAGACCGATCCCGACGTTTTGGGTGGTGTGCCTGGTCTCGATCGGCGCGGACTGCAAGCTGTTCCGATTCAAGTAAGTGACGGTTTTAATTTGTATGTGAATGGCTCGATCAATGGGAAAGCCGCCAAGTTTATGGTCGATACGGGTTCGTTTGCCACGCTCTTGCACCGCTCTTTCGTTAGGCGAATGCGAATTGCCACCCGGGAGACGCCGTATAGTTCTTCGGCCGTGAACCTGAAGGAGCGCGGCCTGCGCGTGGCGAGGATTCGCAAACTGTCGGTGGGCGCGGTCGACATCGTTGGCAAGGACGTAGGCGTGATTGATATGGAAGGATTAATTCACGATGGATTGTTGGAAGGTACACCGCCGGTTGCCGGCCTGCTTGGTGCGGAAACGCTGCGGCGGCACCACGGCATCATCGATTTCGGCACGCGCACGCTTTATTTGCAAAGGCGCGAGCTTCCATGGCAGCGGGTCGGTTGGCGGCGTTCCGCTGGGCCCAACTTGACCTACTAGGATTACTGAGTAACCGCGCGGTTGCCCTGTAATTTGTGATGGAAACGGAACCAAAGACGATTTGCGGCGGTTGTCTCTGCGGCGCTGTGCGATACGAAGGCATTGGCGAGCTCTACAACGTCACTCATTGCCATTGCGAAGATTGTCGCAAGAGCGCTGGTGCGCCATTTGTGACCTGGGCTTCGTTTCAGCCGAGCAATTTTAAATTTACCAAGGGAAAACCGCTTGAAATCGCATGGGCCGGGCGCGTCCGCTCGTTCTGCGCGACGTGCGGCAGCGCGTTAACTTTCACGAGCCAACCCGATGCTGATGAAATCGATGTCACTGTTGCCACTTTCGATCAGCCCGAAATCGTTACTCCAGCCGACCATATCTGGACGGAGGATCGAATATCGTGGATTAAGCTTGCCGACAATTTACCACAGCATGCACGAGGCAGAACGGAATGAGCTTGAGTCGATGCGCATCCGCGCATTGGCGATCGGAGCGCAAAGCATCGGAGCTTTGGCGCTCGGGGCGCTGGCGATTGGAGCATTTGCAGTGGGCGTCGTCGCGGTCGGCCGCCTCGTCATTGGTCGAGCGAAAATCAGGCGTCTTGAAATCGGCGACCTTGTTGTGAACAGATTGCGAGTGACGGATTCGCTGGAAATTCCACGCGATTGAGTTAATCGCGCTTCAAATAGTTTTCTTTCGCTTTAACTGAATCTGCTGTGGTGCGATGAACACAATCACGCAAGCTTTCGTTCTCGCTGCTGGGCGCGGTACACGCCTGCGGCCGCTGACGGATGATTTACCGAAGCCCCTCATCCCGATTTTTCAAAAGCCACTCATCACTTTTGCGCTCGATCATTTAATTGCGGCAGGCGTGCAATCCTTTGTGATCAACACGCACCGGCTGCCGAACTTGTTTCATGAATTTTTCTCGGGGAACGGGTACCACGGTCATTCCGTTACGCTCGCTCATGAACCTGACCTGCTCGAAACCGGGGGCGGAATCAAAAATGTCGAAAGCATTCTCAGGAAAGAACCCTTCATCGTTTACAGCGGCGATATTTTGACCGACGTCGCGCTCGAACCGCTGATTACCGAACATTTTCGCGCCGGCAATGATGTGACGCTGGGGCTTCGCCGGAACACCGGCCTCGGCGCCGGCGTGGTTGTGCGTGATGGCCGCATCGTAGAGATCTCAACAAAATCCAACCCCAAGGAAAACTTCGATTACGCTAACATTTCCATCTGGAACCCGGAAATTTTCGCGCGCATTCCTGCCAGGAGGAAAATTTCATTCATTCCCATCCTAATTGATTGGATCGACCAGGGGGGAACGATCGGCGGCCTGGCGCTGGATGACGGGAATTGGTTCAACATCGGGTCACGCAAGGAATACCTCGACGTGCACCGCGCAATTTCGAACAAACATTGGCGACCGGCATACGTTAAAACGCGCGAGTGGCCCGAACCGGTCGCGAAAAGCGCGCATGTCGATCCGACCGCACAAGTTCGCGGCTGTTCTGTGGTTGGGCCGGACTGCTGCGTTGGAGCAGAAGCCGTTCTTGAAGACACAATTTTGTGGCGAGCCTCAGAAATTGCTTCCAAAAGTCACCTTCACGGTTGTATTGTCCGCTCCCAAAAAAGGGTCAGCGGCATCCATCGTAACAGCGACATCTAGTATGAGGACTGAATTTCTTCTCCGGCGAACACGGATGCACTTTCCGCTGCTGGATGAAACCGATGTAAAAATTCGCCCGATTGAAAAAGGCGGGTCGGATCGAAAATTTTATCGGATTCGTTGCTCAGCGAATCAGACGCTCATCCTGGTTAAGTACAATCTGGAGCGCGACGAGAATCGGCATTACGTCGAGATCGCGAAATTCCTCGACGTTCACGGAATCCGGGTCCCCAAAATTTATTTTCACGATGAAGCGGAAGGTCTTATCTGGATCGAGGACCTGGGCGAGCAAGACCTCTACCGTTATCGACACGACAGCTGGCTGGTCCGCCGCGCGTTCTACGAATCAGCGCTCGATGAAATTATCAAACTTCACAGTCTGCCGGAGTCCGTGTGCGTGGAAATGAAGGAGCATTTACCTGCCGAGTTTAACGCGGCGCTTTACCGCTGGGAACAGAGATACTTTTTCAACAATTGCCTCGGCCGCTATTTCACGGTTAGCGAGTCAAAACGCAAGGAACTGACAGTTCTTCCCGGTTTGCGCGAAATTGCAAAACGTCTGGAGAGTTTACCAAGGGTCTTGGTCCATCGCGATTTTCAATCGCAAAATATCATTATTCAGAACAGACAGGCCAAGCTGATTGATTTTCAGGGGATGCGACCGGGTTTGGCTGAATATGATCTGGCATCGTTGCTTTTTGATCCGTATGTCGATCTTTCAGGCGCAGAGCGATCTGAGTTGATTAGTTATTACCGGCAAAAACAGGCGGACAATGGGCGAACCATTGACCAACAGTTGGACAACACTCTGCAATTATGCGCGATGCAACGCCTGATGCAGGCGCTGGGTGCTTATGGCTTTTTGGGTTTGGTCCGGGGACATGAGCATTTTCTGCGATACGTTCCAAGAGCTATGCGCTCGTTGCGGGAGATCGTGGCGAAGATCGACGACCTCAAGCCGCTCGCTTCTCTTCTCGCCGACCTGGGCTAGTCTGATTTCAGCTTCAATAGAGCCACGGCCCGGTGACGCTACTCCAGGCCGACAAAAGGATTCGTGCGACGCTCGGTTCCAATCTTCGTCGGCGGCCCGTGCCCGGGGAGCACGGTCACGTCATCGCCGAGGGAAAATATTTTTTTTCTGATCTCTTGTACTAGTAGATCGATATCTCCGCCCGGTAAATCTCCGCGGCCGATGCTGCCGGCAAACAACACGTCACCGCCAATAAGCAATCGATCGTCCGGCAAAAAGAAACAAAGACTCCCGGGGCAATGGCCGGGAACTTCCAACACTTGGAATTGGGAACCGAGAAAATCCCGGCTCGGCGTCTCTTCGATAAGAAAGTCAGGGTTCGCCGGCTGGATTTCGAGTTCGAAACCGAAGCTGCGAAAAAATTCTCGATCCGAAATCATCGGCGCAGTGAGCGGGTGACAGCCGATTGGACAATCGAACTGCCGCTTGATCCTGGCGACATCTTGCACGTGATCGACGTGTCCGTGCGTCAGGAGCAAAAGTTTCAGATCGACTCCGAGTGACCTGACCCACTCGCAAGCCCCGTCCGGCGCGTCGAAAAGAATCCAGCCTCCCGATGCTTTGAGCAGATAGCAATTTGTCTCAAAGATGCCACCGCAAAACCTCTCGTAAATCATTGCGGATTTCATTCTAGTTGGGCTTCACTACAACTGAAGGCAGGAGTTTTTACGAATATTTGAATGTTCCCCTTTGTTGATTGTCTCATTCACTTACATGTCAATCCTATCTCGTTATCTTGCGCTCCCTGCTGAAATCTGCGATGGTGGTAAACCGCCTTTTTACAGATGAGATCATCTCTACGACAGTCACTGGCGCTTTGCGCCATTCTTTTTACGGCCACAATCGCGGCTCCGCCGGCCATGGCGGCGTCGAGAGAAACAATTGCCATGTCGGTTGGCCGCCTCCTGGAGGAGGGTCATTACACCCGTCAAAAGCTCAATGAGGACGTTTCGCGGAAATTTTTGCAGACGTATCTGGAGATGCTCGATTTCAGCCATCTCTTTTTTACTCAGAAGGATGTCGATGACCTAAATGCGAAGTATGGCAATTCGATGGCCGGGGACGTGCTGCTCGGCAATCTCAAACCCGCCTACGAGATTTACGCTCTCTACACCAAGCGCATGGACGACCGTGTCGCTAAAATCAAAGAGCTATTGAAGCAGCCGATCGACTTCAAGGGCAGCGCCACCGTTGAACTGAGCCGTCAAAAGTCGTCGTGGCCAAAAGATGACGCCGAAGCCGATCAACTCTGGCGCGGTAGGATTGCGAACGAACTCTTGCAGGAACATTTGAGCGAGCATCCTATTGAGCCTCCTGCGCAACTCGTTGCACGCCGCTACGATCGCCTCGCCCGTAACGTCCATGAGGAAGATAAGGACGAGCAAATGAAGCTCTATCTCGATGCGCTAGCCCAGGCGTATGACCCGCATTCGGAATACTTGAGCAAGGCCGACATGAAGAATTTCAGCATCAACATGGGCCTCTCGCTTGTGGGCATCGGCGCCATGCTTCGGTCGGAGGACGGCTACGCTAAAATTGAAAGCTTGGTACCTGGCGGGCCGGCGCAAGCCGATGGAAGACTTAAGGTAGGTGACCGGATCACTGCAGTAGCGCAGGGCCCGGCCGATTACGTTGATGTTCGCGAGATGCGCTTGGACAAAGTTGTCGAGATGATTCGCGGGAAGAAAGGCACGCACGTGCGTTTGCTCGTGATTCCTTCGGATGCCACAGATCCTTCTCGCCGAAAAAATGTCGAACTGGTGCGCGATGAAATTAAGCTGAAGGATCAGGAAGCCCGCGCCGATATCATTATTAGGAAAGACGAGAACGGCGATCCCATAAAACTTGGATGGCTTACGCTGCCTTCGTTTTATGCCGACATGGACAAGCATCAGAAAAGCACGACGCGCGACGTGCTGGCATTGCTCAAACGGCTCAAGAAAGAAAACATCGCTGGCTTGGTCATCGACCTGCGACGAAATGGGGGTGGCTCACTGGAGGAAGCACTGTCCCTCACGGGCCTGTTTTTGAAGTCTGGTCCGATCGTTCAGACGAAAGATTATAACGGAAGCATTAGAGTCTCGGCCAATCCCGATCCGGGCATCGCTTATTCCGGACCGATGGTCGTTTTAACCAGCCGGCAAAGCGCGTCCGCCAGCGAAATTTTCGCGGCCGCTCTTCAGGATTATGGTCGCGCTGTGGTTGTTGGCGATAAGAACACGTTCGGCAAAGGCACCGTGCAGACGATTCTTCCGATTGGCAGGTTCGCTTCACTTCTCGGCAGCCGTTCGGATGAGGATGGTGCGTTGAAATTGACGATCCAAAAATTTTATCGGGTGGCAGGCGGTTCCACACAGCTTCACGGCGTGGCTTCCGACGTTATTCTGCCGAGCTTGAGCGATCTTCCGGAATTTGGCGAAGGTGCACTAAAGAACGCGCTCGCCTATGATGAGGTGGCGAAGGCGAGATACACGAAGTGGTCGGACAGCCACTCCCTGTTTATCGATCAACTGCGGCGACGCTCGGAAGAGCGGGTCAAGAACGATCCGGAATTCCACTACGTGATGGAGGACATCGGACGTTTGCGTCACAAGCTCGATGAGAATCGGATTTCGCTAAACGAAGATCAGCGAAAGAAGGAGCTTCAGGAGGATAAACTGCGCAAGGAAACGCGGTCGAAGGAGCGCCTGGTGCGGAATCAGGAGGAGCCGCAGATTTATCGGGTGACACTCGACACGGTTGATAAACCGAACCTGCAATTGATCATGTATCCCGGGAAATTGGCCGAAGCAAAGAAGAATGGGACTACCCCCAAAGTTGATCCCGACGCTGCTTCGGATGCAGATACAGATTTGATCGGAGGCGCTGGCGGCGCGGATGATGATACCAAGACACCGGCGATCGATCCGGAGCGCGACGAAGCGCTAAACATCTTGGCTGACCTTGTCGATCTCACGCGTGGGCCAAAGACGGCCAGTGCGAATAGCGTTGATAAGACCGCGCCCGAACAGCGGCCGTAACACAACCTTTCGCTCTTCGCCTTTCTCTGTTCTGTAATGGCAGCCGTGTCGGCTGCTTGCACTCGGCGCGCAACAAAAGGTTTGGGACTTATCGCCACCACCAAGGTGGCGGCGGCGGAGCAAATCTTGGATCGAAGCGCGGGTCTCCAAATCTATTCGGGCTCCTTCGAAATGTCGGTCGTAACTGACCGAGGTAACGCCCGGTTGGCGTCCTTCCGTACACCGTGACCGGAGTGCCAACGCTGACTGAATTGAAAAACGCAATCGCGTACTGTTCCGGCATCCGGACACAGCCGTGCGATGCTGGATACCCCGGTAGATATCCGGCATGCATTCCATCGGCGCCGGCGAACCGCATGAAGTAATGCATTGGCGCCGGAATAAATTTTCCTCCGGCCGGGACCGGCATGTCTGCATCTGCGTCGGCAACGATCGTGTTTCCACGAGAATCGACGATCTTGCCGTACATACTCGAATAATGTGTTCGTTCCTTTTCCAAGACTTTGAAGGAACCCTTCTCCGTGAGATGCCCATAACGACCGCTCGAAATTGGCGAAGCGAGAGCGACCCGCCCATTTTGCAGCAAGTAAACCCTCTGTTCCTCCAAATCGATTTCGACTGAAGTCTGTGCCCGCAATGAAATGGCGGCGCAGAAAAAGACCGGCAGCGCAATCGCGATCCTCACACTGCTTTTAAACCCGTGCGATTCGCGAAAGTCGCAGGGCGAGATTACTCAAACTTTCTGTGGTGGC
>QHOS01000114.1 GCA_003219415.1 Verrucomicrobiota bacterium
GCACGGCAAGATCAAAGCCTCGATCAGAAGGAAGCTTTTCGATCACGAGCTGTTGGAGAGACGCGCCCAGCGCCGCTGGTAAACTATAGCCGGAGGCGTTGACCCCGGCTGGGACCAAGGTCATCGATCCCTGCTCAGGTCCGCGTAGCAGATTGTTGAACACCAGAATGGGAAAGAAGGAATTGGCTCCTACCGCGAATTGGAGTGTGACAGGTCTTGCCACGAGGGAGCTGTTTCCGTTAAACCCATTAAGATCGAGATCGATCGTGACGCTTCCGCTTTCCACGATCATCTTTTGAAGTGTGCCGGTGGGCGCTGTAGCCACGGCGCTGGGCGCCGTCTGGGATGCGGGTTGCGCTGAAACGCCCCACAGGGGCGTGGCTACACTAATTGCCAGAAGCGAAACTAACGGGAGCGCGAGAATGATAAGCGTTTTCTTTAACATTGTTTATCCTCTGGGTTTCGTCGCCGTTTGAGCGAGGCGGCGAATAGAGTTGCCATTTGTCTCATGCGACTGAGACGCAAGCCAAGCAAAAAATTTGAAATTCTTGCTGCGGTGCTGCTGCAGCCGCGCGTTGCACCGCGGCAAATTTGTGATGGTGATCGCGCGCTCGGCCGGGTTCAGCGACCGCGGCTACAACTAATTACTGGTCACCGATCACTCGGGAGTCAGGGAGTTGGGCGCGGATGCGGCGTCGGGCGAGAACGTGGAACGGCCCTTGGTGTTGCTGTGACTGTGGCTGTAGCTGTAGGAGTAGCCGTCGGTGTTACGGGTGGAGTTGGAGTCGGTGTTATCGTCGGGGTTGCAGTCGGCGTGACGGTTGGGGTGAGCGTAGGTGTTGCTGTGGGTGTAACTGTCGGCGTTGGTGTAGGGGGAGTAGCACTCGGCGTTGCTGTTGGCGTGGCGTCCGACTGGGCAGGAGCTTGGACTTTAACCGAAATTGGAGAGCCGGTTTTAAAGAACCCGATGTTTGCAGTGGTTTCAGCCGGCGGTGCGGTGGAATCAAAACGGAAGTTGTACAATGTGCCGTAGCGAATCGCATTGGCGTTCTGGTTTTCCGCAAAGGTCTGGCAGTTCCAGGTGGCAGAGGTGAAACTCGTAGTGAAGATCCAGGGGTCACTGCTGTAGCCAGCGTCTCCCTGGGTGCCATCGTTTGCAAATGGAGGATGCTGTGGCGGTGCGTGGAACCCAACGTTGTCCAATACTATTGGCGGGAAAAGTGGGTAAACGACTTCGAAGGACTGGATGGCGCGGTCGAGGTTCTGGTTATAGATGGCGTATTCGTAGTGGTACACCCCGGCATTTGGTCCTGTCACCTTGTAACCAACAAAGAAAATGCCGTCATTTCCCGGATCCGGTTCACCCTCGTTTACCGCTGCTCCGGTCCAAGCCATAATGGCCGGTTGCTCTCGCACCGTGTTGCCCACGAAATTAAAGGAGAAAGGCTGGTTGATTCCAATTACGCTGCACTGTCGGTAAGACGCGTTGTTATACATGTTGCACTCGGTGGGGTGACTCTGGCACCAGGTGCCTTCGTGCGGGACGATGTATTCCGCTTCAGCAAAATAGGTCGCCCCGACGTTTAGCGAAGTGTTCAAATCGTTAACGTCAACCAGAATTCGGTGTGCTGTGGGGTCGGCGGGGGCGTGTACGTGGCCGCTGTGGTCGTTCGGGTCTGGGTTCTGGGCGAAGAAGCCGGTGAATGGATTAACCCAGGCACGCGAGCCGATCAGGTCCTGGGCGCCGTTTAAACCGGCTCCGTAAGCGTCAGAGCAGCCGGAGCCAAGATGATCGCCGCCTACGCCGTTGCATCCGAAGCCGCACGTGTTGGATGATGCTGCCGCAAACGCATGCTTACCCCACGATTGGCCGATTTGTTCGAACTGCTGAGTGTTGTCATTGCCGCCGCTCATCCGGTAAAGATTCTGCGGAATAAACGGGTGCCGATTGTCTGGTAAGGCAAGCCACTCCACGTTCTCTGTCCCTTTGTTACAGGCATCAGTCCCCAGAGAGACGCCGACCTTGCCGTTGACGGCGCCATTGTCCAATTGCACCAGGTCAATCAGGTTGCCCACGATCACATCGGGACCCGGAACGGTTCCAACCCCGGGTTGATGCAGCGCCGGCAGTGAGGCGGATTTTATATTTCCGTTTTCGTCGAGACGATTGATCTCGATCGGTTGCATCGCCGCGCCGACCGAGATTCTTCCAACGACTTCACCTGCGTTCGAAGGACGGCCGAGCACGTTGGCAAATTCTTTTGAAACAAGGAGCCGGCCCTTTGTTATGCTGAGCAATTGCGCCTTGGCGTCGTAATTGTACTGGTGTCCTTCAACGTTAAAAAAGGTAAATCCCGTGTTGGCATCGCGCACGGCAAGATCATGGCCTCGATCCGAAGAAAGTTTTTCGACTACGAGCTGCTTGAGAGACGCGCCCAACGCGGCGGGTAAGCTGTAGCCGGAGGCGTTGATCCCGGCTGGGATTAAGGCCATCGATCCCTGCTCAGGACCGCGCAACAGATCGTTGAACACAAGAATGGGAAAGAACGAGTTGGCTCCTACCGCGAATTGGAGTGTGACAGGTCTTGCCACGAGGGAGCTGTTTCCGTTAAACCCATTAAGATCGAGATCGATCGTGACGCTTCCGCTTTCCACGATCATCTTTTGAAGTGTGCCAGTCCCAGGGGCTGTAGCCACGGCAGAGCCTGCTCGCTGTGGCGAGCGCGCGGTCTGGGATGCGGCTTGCGATGAAACAACGCCCCACAGGGCCGTGGCTGCAGTGATTGCGAAAAGCAAAATTAACGGGAGCGCGAAGACGATGAGTGTTTTCTTCAACATGGTTTGTGGGTCCTAACGTTTGCGGGTGATCTGTGCTGCAGGCCCGGGAGGAAACTGCTCTTTTCTCATGAGCAAGGGAAGCGAGTCAAGACAATTTCGATAGTGCAGGCGACCGTTCCACATCGGCTAGGAGAGCGAGGGGTAGGTCGACTTCTCCGAAGGCGATGGCAGGATGGACCGCCGCCGAAGGCGCAAATGATCGGCGGCAAAGCCGCAGTGCATTCACCAACGCGTTGAGGACAACGCGTTCCACCTATTCCCTCACGGTCTCGGATGCGGTGTTGGGCGTACCCTGGGTAGCGGAGAGGGCCTGGGCGTGGGAGTAGGCCGCACGGTCGCAGTCGGCGTAGCTGTCGGCGTAGGGGTAACTGTTGGAGTTGGCGTAGGCGTGCCACCCCCCTGGCCCGGCGCCTGGATTTCAACTGTCATCGGCGAGCCGGTCTTAAAGTAACCAACTGTGGCGTTGGCAGTCTGCGGCGGCTGGTCGGCGTCGAAACGGAAGTTATACAGTGTACCAAAGCGAATCGCATTTGCGTTCTGGTTTGTGGCAAAGGTTTCAGTGCTCCAAGTAATCGAACCACCACTCTGATCAACCGCCCAAGGCGCGCTACTATACCCCTGATTGTTGAAAGTCCCGTCGTTTGGCCAGGCCGGTTCCTGAGGTGGCGCATGGAACCCGATGTTACTGATGTTCGCTCCACCCACTGGCACGCTAAAGGATTGAATAGCACGGTCGAGGTTTTCGTTAGAAAGCGCGTATTCATAGTGCCAGACTCCAGCCGAAGGGTTGGTCACCTTGTAACCCATGAACCAGATACCATCGTTGCCGGGGTCGGGCTCCACCTGCGCCACTGTTGCGCCTGTAGATGTCCACGTCTGAATAGCGGGCTGCATGCGCACCGTTAGACCCGCAGCGCCAAATGTGAAGGTGGTCGGCCCGCCGCTGACAGTGAAGGGACGATAGGAGACGTTGTTATACATGTTGCATTGCCCCGGGTGGGCTTGACACCAGGTGTATTCAGTAGGTGAGATGTAGTCCGCTTCGGCAAAGTAGGTGGCACCCGGATTTTGTGCTGGAATCAGGTCGCTCGTTGCGACTGTCACTCGATGCGAAGTACCAGTATGATTGTGGCCCGCGTGATTGTTTGGGTCTGGGTTAGATGGGAAAACGCCTGTGAATGGGTTCACCCACGCGCGGGAGCCGATGAGGTCTTGGTCATAATTTAAGCTTGCGACATAAGTATCGGCACAGCCAGGGCACAACTGATCACCGGTGACGCAAGGAGGGCTCGTGTTGCATGTGCCGCAGATGAACTCTTCCAATGCGAAAAACGCATGTTTCATCCAAGATTGCCCGATTTGTTCGAACCGCTCGGTGTGGTCGCCGCCGCCGCTCATACGGTAAAGATTTTGTGGAATCACCGGATGATTGGTGTTAGGCAATGGATGCCAGTCGATTGGCTGGTCGCCGTTGTTGCACGAAACAGTTCCTACTCCTAGACCGACAAAGTTTCCATTGACCGCGCCTTGGGGTTGCTCAACACTTTCGATGTCTCCAACGATAACATCCGGCCCTGGCACCAGGGTTTGGGGTGTTCCCTGGCTAAGCGCGTGTTGCAGAGGCGGCATCCTCACTGACTGTGCTTGCCCGTTGGAAAGCTGCGTGATCTCGGCGGGCTGCATTGTTGCGCCGATGGAGATTGTTCCAGCGACTGAACCGGCGTCAGACGGACGGCCAAGCGCGTTGGCAAACTCCTTGGAAATGAGAAGCCGGCCATTGGTGATGGCAAGCGACTGCGCAGCGGGATTGTAGTCGTACTGGTGTCCCTGGATATTGAAAAATGTGAATCCTGTATTGCTGTCGCGCACGGCAAGATCGGCGCCTTGCCCGGAAGGAAGTTTTTCGACTGCGAGCTGCTTGAGAGACGCGCTTAACGCCGCGGGAAGCGGCGGAATCCCGCCACTGCGGGACGGGATCAAGGCCATTGATCCTGGCACCGGGCCGCGCAGCTGATCGTTAAAAACGAGAACAGGAAAGAAGGAATTGGCCCCTACAGCGAATTGCGCCTGGAGAGTTTGTCCCGCGGCTCCGTTCAGCCGACCGATGTCGAGGTCCATCGTGACACTTCCGTTTTCCACGATCATCTTTTGAAGTGTCCCCGTTGGCGCGTCGGAAGCTTTCTGGTTGAGTTCGCCACCTCGGTTCCGGGCCTTAGCGGACTGGACCGCGTAGCTTCCAAGGAGCACGAGCAGGGAAAGTGTGAGAGCAATCAGGATTTTCTTTAACATTGTTTTGTCCTCCGATTTTTTGCGCCGTTTGGCTGGGTGCGAGTAAAGTCGTAACTTGTCTCACGCGCCGGCGGCGCAAGCCAAGAGTTTTTTTTGAAAATTTGATCCCGCGTACGTCCGCGTCCTACAAATCGCTATTTTCCAATCGCACGACGCAGAATCTCGCGGGGTAGAAAATTTTTGTGATAGGACGGCGTTAAGGTGGATCGGCTTCTCCTGAAAATGCCAGTCTGTTTCTTAGGCCGCTTAGGCGTTCGGCAAGAATATCTGCCTAGCGCTAAAGGCGCCGTATAATCTGAGCCTGGGGCATCGCCCCAGGAATTGAATCGCGTATGAACAAGCGCTGAATGCGCGATTCAGTTCCGCAACGGGTTTAATCCCAGACATAGCGCTCGTCGAAATCAACGCCGTGCCTGCACAGCAGTTGGCGATATTCCTCTTGAAACGTGCGAGTGCGATGGTGTTCTTGTTGCGTTTCTACATACTGCAGTGCAGCATCGAGTTGGCTTGGACTTACTGAAAATGCCCCATATCCACGCTGCCAGAAGAAGTGGCTATATCGATCATCAAGGGCTTTGATCCATTTCGAAGACGCTTTCTTTATCTGCTCGATCATTTGAGCTTGCGAAACGGTTCGTGGCAGCGTTGTGACAATGTGGACGTGATCACTAACACCGCCGATGTGCACGAAATTGGCGCCGAGGTCGCGGCAGACTGTGGCCAGATAAGCATGCATACGCGGTCGCACGTCCAAATCGAGCCAAGGCTCGCGATTCCTCGTGCTAAAGATGATATGAAGGATGACTCTGCTTAGCGACTGTGGCATGACGGCAGTATGCATCAAACTGGCACCGGAAGTGAATCGCGCTTTCAGCGCTGGCGGTGTTCGGTTCAACAAATCCTGGGGGGCGCCGCCCCAGGCTCCAGATGAAATGTGCGCCTTTGGCGCTGAACACCTATAGACGTGAACCCGAAGTCGGTCGCCGACCGTTCCACCTAAAAACGGGGAACTCACGAGACGCCTCGCGAGTTCCCAAGTGACCGCTTTGTGCCTATCTAATCTTTTAAGTGTCCTATGGAGTCGGCCTAGGATGCGGAGTCGGGCGCGGCCTCGGTGTAGGAATAGGCCGTGGCGTCGGTGTTGGAGTTACAGTAGGCGTTGGGCTCGGTGTCGGCGTTGGTGTTGGGGTTCCACAGCCTGGCGAGGTGTAAGTGTGTGAGACAAACTCCAGAGGGCTGCCAGGCGGGTCTATGCAGAAGTTCTGTGTGAAGAACCCAAGGTCGCCGAGTCCTTGAACGCCCGATACCCACGGATGATCGGCGCTGGCTGGGGTGAGATCACCGACGATGACCTCGAACGTCTTAAGCGGATCGTTCTCATACAGGCGCACCTCAAAATTCTGCGTCGCAGAGTTATCAGCAAAAAGCACAGTGCGCCATTCGATGTTAAAGATACGATTAGGCGCGCTGCCCGTGACCGAGGTGAACACACCGCAGTTTCCGCCTGGGAAACTCGCGCAGCCGCTGAGACCAAAATCTGTGCGCATGTCCTCCCACAGAGTGAAGATGGTGTAGTCGTATGGTCCAATATTTGGCGGCGCAGGCAGACAGGCTGTGACGAAGCCACCCGGCTCATTTGGAATGACAAAGTCAAGGCGTCCATTGGAGCTCACGTTCACCGCGACAAAGCTCTGACCGTACAATTGGAACGGGAACGGCAGTGTCACCACGGTGTCGCAATCGTCGCAATGGCTGCCAGTGTCGGTGTCACCTGGCACAATGGTATCGGCCCCATCGGTGATTGTGTACTGATCTCCCGGGCAAGGTGTCGGTGTCGGCTCTGGGACACATGCAGCCAACACCTCTGCGCTCGCAACGGTAAAGCCAATCGTGCCGTCATAGCCGCCGGCGGCATAGACATTAGTGCCGATCGCCGCGCCGGAGGGGAATGCACGAAACACATTCAAGTTCGCAGAGGTTCGCCATTCGTCAGTATCGGGGACGTATACGTTTGTGTTGTTGGTAGTGGCAGGGACCTGGATTTTGGATCCGGCTTTCGCCGCTGCGGCGGAAGCTTTAAGCTCCTTAGCGGAGAAAGCAGCCTTTGATTTTGAGGCAGGGCTACCCGGGGCAATAAATGGATTTCCTCCACCGAACACGAAAAGCGAATCCAAAGCGACAGCGCTACCTCGAACATTGTTTTGGGTGCCTGGCATGTTGTTCTTTTGCGTCCAGGTATCAGCTGCGATGTCGTAGTCAAAAACGGTGTTAAGAGAAACGTTATTAGCATCCCGGCCACCGGCGACATACAGGTGACCGTTAATAATTCCTGAGGCATAGCCACCTGCCAGCTCCGGAAAGTCGGTCTTATTGGTGTATGTGTCGGCTATGGGGTCATATTCCCAGGTGTTAGGCTGGCCGCTGTCCACAAAGGCTGTGTTATAACCACCGACAAGATAAATCTTGCCATTATCCGGACTATAACCGGAAGCCATAAACGCGCGCAGATCGGGCAACGGTGTGCCTGTGCTCCAAGTATTGGAGGCAATATCGTAAATCTGGTTCAGATTGTTGACTGTCTGGGCGTCCGGGTCCGAGCCACCGAAGACGTAGATCTTGTTTGTAGGTGGATAATACACAGCGGAAGCCATGGAAGAGGGGACAGGTATGGGTGCCAGGGCCGTCCACGTGTTGGTACCTGGGTCGTAACGGATGAGCTGGGGTACGAGACCAGGAAAACTGAACGAGTAACCGCCGGCGCAATAAATAGATGTGCCGTCGCTAGCGCATGCCGCGCCATAAAGGTCAACCGGCATGTCTGCGATGAACGTCCACGGCGTGGGACACGTTCCCCGCGGCGCCAGTGGTCTTTTGCCGCTTCCTCTCTGCGCGAGCGCGAATGGGATCACGCCGACGGCGAGAAACAGAAGCACGAAGAACGCAGCTCGAAGAAGATGCGCATTGATGGCAGAGTTATTTTGTTTTTGCATTTTTGTTTACCTCCGGGAGTAATGGTTGGGGTGGAGCGCCGTTTTACTGAAGAACGCGGAAGAATGTCAAGACAATTTTCGTAAAAGTTCTGTTAACTGCGGTTGGAGCCGAACGGACGGAGTGAGAAAAAGAAATGACGAACCACAAATGACGATGAGAACAGAATGAGAAAACCAGTTACAAGAGGCAGCGAAGAAAGTCGGCGAATCGAGGGAAGGAATAAGGTGGAACGCGTTGTCCTCAACGCGTTGGCAATTGATGCGGCTGTGCCGTCTGATATTCGCGCCTTCGGCGACTCAGTTTGCCATCGGTCCGAGCCGGACTTGCATTTTCAGGAGAAGCCGATCCACCACGTTCACTTCTTTCCTTCCACGAGCGCTGCTGCTTCGCGATCGAGCGCGGCATAATCCGGTTTGCGCGGTTGCAAATAAAATTCGTCAATCACGATCTGCACCAGCGCCGCAGCCGGGACGGCAATAAAAACTCCCAGCAACCCAAACAGGCTGGCGGTCGCCAGGGTAAAGAACAAAATATTGACCGGATGCAATCGCATCTCTTTGCCGAGCACGCCCGGCACCAGAACGTTTAGCTCGACCTGGTACACCAGCACGATTACGCCGAGAGCTAGCCAGAATTTTGTCGCGCCCAGGCTCAACGCGATCAGCAGAATAGGAATGGCGACAAGAAATGCGCCGATGTTTGGCAAAAATTCACCCAGAAACGCGAACACGCCGAAGATGAGCGCCGGTTGCACGCCGATTAGCCAAAGCAACACGCCGATGGAGAGTCCGGTAATGACACCATTGATCGCGACGCCACGCGCCCAGGCGGTCATTTGTCGCATCAGCTGGGCGAGAGTGCGATGCGCCTGCGCGCGATAACGGTCGGGCGCCAGCGCGAGATATGCCGCTACGAGAGGACGCGGGTTAGCCAGCACAAACACGAGCAAAAGAACGGTGAGCACAAAGGTGGCCACGCCGCCGACCAAACCAAGTGTCGATCTTAGCAAAATGTTGCCGACTGTTCCTGCGGCCGCGCCGACTTTTCCGGCGATTTCTTCTGTGCGGGGCAATGCTTCACGAACAGCGGGATAATTTTTCGTCAGCGACTCGATACGGATGCGAATGCCTTGCCAAACAGTCGGTGCGCTACGGACCAGTTCCTGGGTTTGCCTGGCCAGCGGGGGAATCGCAAAGATCACAATCGTGGCAGTGATCGCAACGAGGGTAAGGATCAGCAGGATTACACTGACAAAACGCGGGACGTGACGTTTTTCGAGCCAGACCACAATCGGGTTCAGGACCATGGCGAGAAGAAAGACGAGGGCGAAAAGTAGGATCACATCCTGTAACCCGCGCAGGATCAACCAGACAATGATCAATAGAAAAACCAACCATACGATGCGCCGCGCTCCGTAATAACTCAGCGGCGCGTGCTGGTTCTCGTGATCGGGTTCTTTCACCAGAGTCCCTTTTACAGAAGGCAGCGAAGAGAACCAAGCACGAATAGAATTACTCAGAGCAAGTCACATGGAATAAAACAGGAAGGGATGAAAGTTTGTTGCAATCGCGAATGTCTGGGAGCACAAGCTGCTACCCTGTAGTCGCAGGCAGCTTGCCGACGACAGCCCAGCGGGCGCGAGGAGACTTCGGTTGCCAGCGCGCGAAGCGCTTTTCGGCAGGCTGCCGAAAAGGACAGGCTG
Organism: Verrucomicrobiota bacterium; assembly: GCA_003219415.1. GTDB lineage: Bacteria > Verrucomicrobiota > Verrucomicrobiia > Chthoniobacterales > UBA10450 > Udaeobacter. The sequence continues at coordinate 9,821 of QHOS01000114.1, forward strand.
GCAACCTGTGCTCCCAGAAAATTACCGCTTTCTCTACCTCGGGGTCGGCCGAGGTCGTGGAGCTGGGCGCGGCCTGGATGTAGGAGTAGATCTCGGAGTAGCTGTCGGTGTTGGTGTTGCGCTGGGAGTTACAGTGGCCGTTGGCGTCGACGTCGGTGTGGGGGTAAGTCCAGGGGTTGGACTCGGGCTCGGCGTGGCAGTAGGTGTTGGAGTAGCTGTAGCTGAAGCCGTTGGCGACGGAGTAGCTGTCGGTGACGGTGTCGTTGCAGGAGTCGCGGTAGGTGTCGGGGTTGGAGTAAGTGTCGGGCCTTGTACCTCAAACGAGCCGATATCGAGCCGGCCATTTACGATCCGGTCGAAACCGAGACCGCGCTGGTCGAAGAAAGGCGGCGGAGTGAAAGCCGGATCACCGGCATTAATGGCCGGGCTACCGGGCAGTAAAGCATGCGTAAAGGTAGAACCGCCATTATCCTGCAATGGACCAAGCATTGGATCCGTGTTGATCTGATCCCCGGGGCCAGTTAAAATGCCGCTTCCATCATCGCTACTAATGTTGTAGCCCAGCGAAGTTACCAAGCCGTCCCCATTTGAATAAATACTTACACCTGAGGCGCCTCTATTCAGGATGGTGTTTCCGATCTCTAGGTTGTTGAAGTTTAAGACACCGCCAGCCAGAAAAGCAGCCGAGTTATCACTGACTGTGCTATTAGCGACCTGCAGCGTGCCGATGTTGAAGATGCCACCGCCAGTTTCGGAAACCGCGTTGCCGCTGAAGGTACTATTGCTGATCGTCAAAACGCCGCCACCCGAATTGTAGATGCCGCCGCCCTCACTAGCCATGTTGCTGCTAAAAGTGCTGTTAATAATGGTCAGCGTTCCCGAATTGAAGACGCCGCCACCAAACCCCGCCGTGTTGCCGTTGAGCGTGCTGTTAATGATCGTCAGCGTCGCGGTGTCGGCGTTCAAGATGGCGCCGCCTTCGCCGCCCTGACCGTTCCTGATCGTCAGGCCGGAAATCGACACCGTTTCACCTGTAGCAGTCTGGAAGACACGGCTGGTGGTGTTACCGTCAACGGCCAGCACACCAGCGCCGGCGCCGTTGATTGTCACGCTCTTGTCCACGAGTAATTGCCCGGTGGTGAGTGTAATGACGCCGGAAATACCCATCGCGTCGATCGTATCGCCATCGTTTGCATCGGCGAGCGCCTGGCGCAACGAGCCGGGGCCATTGTCATTGGTGTTACTAACTATGACGGTCGTCGCGCGCGCGGGGATTGTGAGAACGCAGGCCAAGGTTAAACAAATTGTCGCGGACTTGATATTACGCACCCTTCCTGTACCGCAGAAGTGCACGAGAATTGCAACCATTTCAAAGTAACACAGTTGTTACCTCAACGAACCGTCGGAGCGTGTGATCAGTCTGCGGGAAGATTTGAGACGTAGAGCCGGTTCAGCTACGCTCGGCGCACAACCCGTCACGGGCATTGATCACGTCGCTTCGGATCGCGGATCAATAGCCTAGTGCGACGGTGTCGGGCGCGTATGTGCAGTCGGACGCGGTCTGGGTGTGACTCTCGGTGTAGCAGTAGGCGTAGCCGTTGGAGTAGGTGAAGGTGTCGGGGTAGCCGGGACCATTGCGTAGGCATGAGTCTCGCCATTGTGAACGCCTGTGCCGGCGATGATGTTGTTCTCACTAATGCCCATGGCCGATGACGAGGTGTTCATCGACAAGTCCCAGCCCGAGTTGCCGGGGATGAGATCCTGGAGACGATAGGTGTTGGTTCCATCATACAGGAAGGGAACGGCGAAGGCACCCCCATCAGTGCCCACCACCCAACCCGACGAGTTCACACCCTGGGCCTGGCCGAGACTCGTACCGGACGCGAGGGGAATCGCGACTATTCCATTTTGGTCCGACCAGATGAATGGCATGCCAGAGCCTTGGTTAAACATACTTGACCCGACAACGTAGCCGTTGTTGCTCACACCGAAAGCGAGCGCTCCGTTGGCGCCTGGCAGTGCGCCTACGTCAAAAGCCATGTTCTGACCGATATCGTAAACGATCCCCACGTTGCGGGCGGCATGAGCCGGATCAATACCCTGACCTACGATGCGGCCTGAATCATTGATGCCAAATGCGGTGAGAAAATAACTTCCGTCCGCCGTCGTCTGCGTAATGATCGTCGCGCTGCCCGCGCTATAGATCACC
>QHOS01000033.1 GCA_003219415.1 Verrucomicrobiota bacterium
GTGCCATTGAATTTGCCCGGATTTTTCGGCGCCGGCGGAGGCGCTATCAATTTCTTCAGTTGCTGGTTGAGCCCGAAAATTTCTTTTTGGTTCGTTTCAGGATCAATGCCCAACAGCTGATTCAAAAAGTAGGCGCGCACGGCCTCGGGAAACGCAGTCAGGTTGAGGTTCGCGAGGACGACGATCCCGGCGCCTTTATCGGGCACAAGCACCAAGGTCGTGCGCACACCTGCGAGAGCCCCGCCTTTTTCGATGATCTGATGTCCGGCGTAATCATAACTGCCAACACCAAGTCCGTAATAAAAACCTGTTTTGTCGCTGATCGGTGGCAGATCGGTGAAATCGATTTTGCTGACCATGGTACGCTTGAAAATTTCTTCGACCGTTTCGGGCTTCAAAATGCGTTTACCGTTGTAAGAGCCTTTATTCAAAAACATCAGCATCAATTTCAACATGTCCGCGGCAGTGGATGTGGCGGAGCTGGCTGCACCGGTCGTGTCGAGTTCTGATGGTTCAACGACCACAGGTTTTCCATCGACCAGTGCGTGCGCGGCAGTGGCGTTGCTATCCTGCAAACCTTTGATCACCGTACCAGACCGCGGCATCCCCAAAGAAGCAAACAAGCGCTTTCCGACGAGATCGTTCCATGATTGCCCTGACGCCCGCGCCGCAACTTCACCGGCAACAAAGAATCCCGGATTGGAATACTGTGCCACCTCGCGGAGACTGTAGCGCGGCTTAAAAAATCTAAGGCGTCGCAATATTTCTGCGCGGTCATAGCCAAAACTGTCGAGCTGATCTCCGGCGAATTCGGGCCAACCAGTACGTTGCGCGAGCAAATCGCGCTCGGTCAGCCAACGCGTCATGTACGGGTCGTACCCGACAAATTCGGACAAGTAATTAAAGATAGGCTTATCCCAATCGAGCTTCCCTTCGTCGACACCAGTCGCCGCAGCCGCGCCTGTTAATGTTTTCGTAACTGATGCAAGCTGAAAAATAGTATTCTCATCTACAGCGCCCGGCTTGGTCGCATTACGGACGCCATATCCCTTGAGCAAAACCGCTTTGCCATTTTGCACTACCGCGACCGCTGCGCCTGGCACCTGATACTCTTTCAACGCTCTGGTAATAAACGCGTCCAGATTTGCGATCGAGTCATCCCCGGCTGCCGCGGGAGCGGACTGTCTCGGCACAAGCAAAGCCAGCGCCAAAAAACTGATGGCGCCGAACCGACGCATGTTTTTCACGTTTATCTTCCTAATTACTGAAACGCAAACGCAGTGAGGAGCTGTACAAAGGCGGTTACTTTTGAGCCCGCTTAAAAGTTCCTTCGCCGCGCACATTAAGATTTTCCACGACCACCTGTGCGGCCTTGCCATCCGGGCCGACGGTAAAGGTGATGCCGCTCCTGCCAACGGCGTTCTCACCTTCCGTCTCGTAGGTAAACGTATCCCGGTCATAGTGCTTCATTGGGAACGTCTTGTTTTTCGGACCCTGCACGATTACTAATCCGCCGTCCTTTTCGATGATGGAGATGTCGCCAAAGTAATCGTTCGCGTATTTTCCAACATAGGCGCTATTTTTGAGCGCAGACGCGGACGAGGCGGGTGGTTTGGAATAATCGAAGCCAAGCACGGTGCCAATCGCTGCCGGGTTTGAATATACCTGTTTAAAAAGCGCAAACCAATCTTGGCTGGGTTTGCCGTACAGAGCGATATCCAAGAACGTCGTCCCTAGTGCTTCCGCTATGCCGAGGGGATAGGCATTAGTCAGAACAACGATGCCCAGTTGCTCGCCTGGCACCAGACCTACATAAGTTGCAGCGCCCAGGCCAAAGGCCCCGGAGTGATTTAAGCGTAAGCGACCCTCTGGATCGTAGCTGACGTTCCATCCCAAGCCGTAGAAAGTCGGCAGTTGCGTGAACGGATTGAAACCTGTCAGCATGTGCGGGTGATGCGTTTCGGTCAGCGCTTTTTCGTCCACGATTTGTTTGCCTTCAAACTTGCCGTTCGCGAGCTGTAACCGCATCCATTTTGTCAAATCATTCACCGAGGAACTCACGCCGCCTGCAGGCGATTCCGTGTCCGGATCGCGCTTGAACTTTTGTACCCATTTGCCATCCACTAGCACATGCCCAAGGGCTTTGTTCGGGCGCGCGACAAAATCGGCGTAACGGGAACTCGTGGCCGTCATTCCGAGCGGTTTGTATAATCTCTGCGCCGCTGCCTCTTCCCATTCCAGCCCGTATGCATTCGCTGCGGCGATGCCGCCCTCAGTCATCCCAAAATTCGTGTAGGCGTAGTGCGAACGAAAACTGCTCGCGGGATGTTGATAGCGCAGGCGATATAGAATTTCCGCGCGCGTGAAACCGAGATCTTCGAGCAAATCGCCCGCGTGTTCGGGCAAGCCGCTGCGATGTGCGTACATGTCGCGGATCGTGATTTCGCGCGTTGCCCACGGATCGAACATCTCGAAAGTGGGATCGAGGCCGCTGAGCTTTGAATCCCAGGTGATTTTTCCTTCACCGACCAGCTCGGCAACTACCGTTGAGCCAATCGATTTGGACAGCGACGCGAGTTGAAACACCGTGTCCGCATTAACCGGCGCCTTGGTATTCACATCGCGAACACCGAAACCTTTCGCGTATACCGTCTTGTCCTGGAACACGACTGCTATGGCAAGGCCCGGCAGCGCGCTTTTCTGAATTTGCGTTTGCGCGAGTTTTTCTAGTTCCTGAATCGCGTGAGTCACTTGCTCGGAAGTAACATGAGACTTTTCCTGGCCAGTCACGCCCAACGGCATCAGCAGAATCGGCAGTAATATCGCGGCGAATTTCGCATAGTGACCCGCGTGTGTGGCATTTGAGTATTGATTCATCATTTACGAAGCATTCTGCGTGTTATTTTACATCTTTCCTGGGGCTTGGAATTTGGGATTTGGAGCTTTCGGCTATAAGCCGATCGGATGCCTGGCATCAAACCCGCGCGGCGGACGATAAATGGTTTGCCATCGCGGCGCCCATTTGCCGCGGTAACGGTCGTATGGCGTTGTATCGAGGCGCAGGCCGGCAATCACAGCGAACGTGTGACCTTCTCGTGCGTAGATGGTGATCCATTTGCCGGGACCGCGGTCACCGTAATTGCGAAACTCCGTTGAGCTCATTGGAGCGCTGATCAATCCCCCCGCGCCCAGCACATACGAGATCGTTCCGGAACAATCGTAGCCGCGGTCATCAAACGATTTGTGGCCGCCACCGTAACGATATTTTTTGTGGCGAAGTTGATTGGCTGCCCAGATCGCGCGTTTCACGGCGAGGGGCGCATTCTTTGGCGCAGCTGCTTTGCCAAAACGAAGGCGCGCGGCCTTGCCAGACACAACAGGTCCAGAGGTTGGAAAAAGATCGGCTACTGCCGGTGGTACGACCCACGCGAAAACAGCGATGCCGACCAGGATTCGATGGCTAACCGGACAGATACAGTTCCTCCGGGATCCTGTCGTATGCCAAAAAGACTGCGGATGAAAAGAAAAAAATTAGAAGGAGCTCTGCGCTGAAGAAGGTCCAGAGAAATTGGAACGGCGGATTTGGAGGAGTAGCAGTGATTTCGTGAGCAATCAGATCTAACCAAAACAGGCGGACGGCGCAGGTGATGAATAACGAGCCGCAGCGCTGAGAAAATAGGCGACCGGCGGTTCGCCCTTTGCGCCCTCGCGAATTCCGCCGGTCAACCAACCGAAAGATTATCAAATGGCCCGCGATGAAAATCGGCGGGAACGCCAGGGTCAGCCTGCGTCAGCGTAACCGTGTTCCTGTTCGTACGCTCGAATTGCTCGCCGCGTCTGAGGCCCCAGAACTCCATCGATTGACCCGCGATAATAGCCGGCGCGGGAGAGCCGCCGTTGTAACTCGGCTACCCTCGACCGAGTCGCAGAGCCGTATTGGCTGCCACCGTTTTGGCCGCCAGAACCGTACCCATATCCATAGCCGTTACCGTAGCCGTACCCATAGCCGCCGTATCCGTACGGGTCGCCATAGCCGTACCCGTAGTAGCCGTACGGATACCCATAGCCGTATCCATATGGATATCCCCAGCCCCAGCCCCACCACCCTGGAAAGCCGAAATCGCCGATGAAGATGACATTATTGTGACTGTGATGACGCCAATTTCCATTCCAGTTGCGGCCGTTCCAATTGCGGCCACTCCAGTTTCGGCCATTCCAGTTGCGGCCGTTCCAATTGCGGCCACTCCAGTTTCGCCCATTCCAATTGCGTCCGCTCCATGCACCCATCCCGGGGCGTCCCGAGGCGAAGCCGCGGCCCCCGCTAAAATGGCCACCATGGCCACCGCCTCCTCGGGGCGCAGCGGTGGCTAATGGGGAAGCCAGTGTGACGGCAACAAAGCAACTCAAGGAAAGTATCAGTTTTGAATTATTCATGTTAGGTGGGGTTTCTAATTATTAGACACCGTACGCACCAAAAAGTCTCGTTCTTTTACGGCGCACAAGAATAAATCAGATGAATTTGAGGACTCTTGAACGGGGCGGGGAGCAGAGTTCGCACTGATTCCTTCTCGCCAGCAGACCGCCGCCCTGATTATCATGCCGGATAACGAAGATGAGGCGTGCTGCGACTTTCATATTGTTGGTCTTCGCGTGCCACCAACTTCGCGCTTTACCGGAGCACAGCGTAAGTCCCTCCCGACAGTTCGTCATTTACGGCGCCGCTGCCACGTTGCGCGGGGCGATTTCGGAACTAGCAGAGCAGACCAAGACAAATCTCCTTGCCCTGCTGCGACAGCGCGACGGATGGAAAACTGCGATTGTAATCAATTTGCAGACGCAACAGGCGAACCTCCCCGAAATTCCGCCGGCGAGCCTACGAGTCAGCCAGACCGGATTTGGCGTGAAGCTGCAACTCGATTTGACCGTTGGCCAAAATTTCGACGGTTCATTGGTCGAGCGCCAGCTACTGCGCGCCATTCTGTTCGAGATGATTTATCGAGACGATAGCGAACTTGCACCGGGCGCGAGACTCGTCGAACCGCCGGGTTGGCTGCTGGAAGGCGCGCTGGCGCTGACGCCGGGACGAGAGCGTGAGGCTCTCGTGGAGGCGCTTTCAACAGCCGATAAGGGAAAGTCCCTGCAGGAATTTCTGGGTCAGCGCTTCGATCTGCTCGATTCCGCCGGACGCATGCTTTACCGGGCATATTCCGTCGCGCTCGTGCAATTGCTCCTCGATGAGGGCGGTGGCCGCGGGCGTCTGGCGCGATACATCTCCAATCTTTCGCATGGGTCGAATGATCGAGTTGCTGATTTGAAGGCCTGCTTTCCGCAATTGCGGGATGATGTGGAAAAGAAATGGCGCTCAAGGGTGGCCCGACTCAGCGAGCATCAAACTTACCAGTTGCTAAGTTTTGCCGAAAGCGAACAACGTCTTGATGAATTGATACAGATCAAGATTTCGGATGGCTCGCGCAATCGGGGGCGGCCAAAGCCGGCAAATCTTAGCGAGCTTTCGCGCAGCAAACTGTCCGCAGAGGGAAAAGCCGCAGTCAACCACATGAGCCAGGGCTTGCTGTTGCTTGTTGGGACGGCACATCCAGTCTTGCGTCCGGTCGCGCGCGAGTATCAGCAAATTGCAGCGCTGCTCATACGTGGGAAGCGGCGCGGAATAGCAAAGCGTGTATCGCATCTGGACGGAATTCGCAAGGAACTCGCCGCGCGAATGGGCGATATCGATGATTACATGAACTGGTTCGAAGCTACGCAAATGGAGAATCAGAGCGGAGCTTTCAGCGATTACCTCAAGGCGGCGAACCAATCGCAGGTCTCCGCGCAAAGGCGACGCGACCCGCTCTCAGTGTATCTCGATGCACTGGAAGACCAAATCGAGACTTCCGAGCTGGAGTGATGAACTATTGGAGTGTTCGGGATTTGCGCTTTTTCCATCATTTCATTACTCGATCACTCCAGCGACGCGCGGCCAGTTGCCGGTTCCTAGTTTGGCGATTATGCTTAGATGCGCGTTTAAAACGCGCCTTTTTCATCCCATGCAAAAAATTGGATTTGCTGAAGCCCTCGATTCCATTGTGAAGATCGACCCGCGGTACGAGCGAGACGCATACATTTTTCTGCGTGACGCGCTCGATTTCACGACGAAACAGCAAAAGAAAGTGAAAGGAACCAGCGTCCGCCATGTGTCCGGGCCGGAGCTACTGGAAGGCTTGCGACAGTACGCGCTCAAGGAATTCGGGCCGATGGTCATGACGGTTTTCAGTAGCTGGGGCATTCACTCATCCGAGGACATTGGAAACATGGTTTTTAATTTGATCGGCGCCGGGATATTCGGAAAAACAGAGAAGGATTCGATCGAAGATTTCAGGAACGTTTACGATTTCAAAGAGGTCTTCGTGAAACCGTTCGCACCTGAAAAACCAGCGGTGACGAGGGCGCGGGCGGAATTGCCAGCGCCTAAGCCTGCTGCATCGAGAAAGTGATCAGCAATCACTGATCGCTGAGGACGCCGTCGCCGTATTTCAATGGCTCGCATACCACTGGCAAAGTTTTCCTCAACGGTTCTATTATTTATGATGGTCAATCTCAAAGCTGCTACGTCTGAACCCTCGCCCGTCATCACGTTTCCGCCGACCTCCGCGCACAAATGGATTTTGCCTAACGGACTGACGATTATTGTCCAGGAAGATCGTAGTGCCCCCGTAGCCAGCGTGCAGGCATGGTGCGCCACGGGAAGCATCGACGAAGACCAGCATCTCGGAGCGGGGTTGTCTCACATTCTCGAGCACATGCTTTTCAAGGGGACGAAAACGCGAGGGAAAAGTGAGATCGCGCGGAAAATTCAGGACGTGGGTGGTTACATCAACGCATATACATCGTTCGATCGCACGGTCTTTTGGATCGACGTTCCGAGAGATGGGGTTGTTACCGCGCTCGATATTTTGGCCGATGCGATGATGAATTCGACTTTGCCGCCGGAGGAATACCAGAAGGAGCAGGAAGTGATCCGGCGCGAGTTTGCCATGGGCATGGATGATCCCGATCGCATGTCTGGGCTGCTCCTTTTTTCAACCGCGTATCAGGTACATCCCTATCGGTTCCCGGTCATCGGCGAGATCGAAATCTACAACCAGCTCACCCAAGAGCAGGTCATGCAGTATTACAAAACGCGCTACGTCCCCAATAATCTCACCTTCATCGTAGTGGGCGATGTCGATGCCGAAAGAGTGCGCCAACAGCTCGCCGACTTGTTCAAGCCTTACCCGGAGAAATCACTCCAGCCCGTATTCATCCCAGGGGAACCGCCGCAACTTGGCCGGCGCGAAGCGCATCAGGAATTTGCCACGGAGCTGACGCATCTCTCATTGGCATGGCACATCCCGGCGGTTACGAACCCAGACGTACCCGCGCTTGATTTGCTCTCAACGATTCTCGGTGAAGGGCGCAGTTCGCGTTTGTACCGGCGCGTTCGCGAAGAGGCGGGTCTCGCGTTTCGTATATCGGCATTTTCCTACACGCCGGGGGATCCCGGTTTGTTCGGCATAGATGGTACAGTCGATCCAAAGAAACGCGAAGCAGCTGAGCAACTGGCCCTTCACATTGTTGAGGATGTAAAGCACGCTGGTGTCACTGCGGATGAACTTGCCAAGGCAAAAAAAATCATGCTCAGTCATCACCTGGGCGCGCTCACGACCATGCGGGGCCAGGCGTCGGACATCGGCTCGAACTGGTTGCTCACGCGCAATCTGAATTTTAGCCGCGATTATCTTGATGCTGTCCAGAAAGTATCGGCCGACGATATCAAGCGCGTCGCCGCGAAATACCTGACGGAAAACAATCTGACGGTTATCTCGTTGAATCCGAAAGGTTCGCTCGCCGCCAAAGCCGAGGGTCCGAAGGTCGCTGCCGCCGGTGAGATCCAGAAATTTGAATTATCGAACGGATTGCGTCTTCTGGTTCGCGAAGATCCTCGCTTGCCACTCGTGGCGATGGGCGCTGTTTTTCGCGGCGGTCTTCTTGCGGAGAGTCCCCAAAACAACGGTATCACTCATTTGATGGCGAAAGTGCTGCTGAAAGGAACCAAGACGCGCACCGCTGAGCAGATCGCCAACGAGATCGAGGCGGTTGGCGGTTCCATTTCCAGCGATTCTGGCAACAACAGCTTTGGCGTATCGGTCGATGTCATGAAACCCGACTCGAAACTAGGTGTGGACTTGCTCTCGGATGTATTACTGAACGCCACCATGCCGGAGAAGGCGGTCGCGCGCGAAAAGGAGATCCAGATCGCCGCGATCCAACAGGAGGAGGAACAACTGACGGCGGTCGCCCGCAACATCATGCGGCAGGCGCTTTTTCCGCAGCATCCTTACGCACTGCGCGGCAGTGGTTCCGTCGAATCCGTTAAGGGTTTAACACAAAAAGATCTCATCGAATTTCGTGATCGTTACGTGGTCGCGAAGAACGGAGTGATTTACGTTTTTGGAGATGTTAAAGCAGCTGAGGTCAAGCAGCTTGTCGAGCAAGCGCTGGGCAAGATGAAAACTGGCGCGCTTGCGCTAACTGATGCAAAGCCGTCCATGCCGCTAAGCAAACCGGAGACCGTCGAAAGCCGCAAAGACAAAGCGCAAGGAGTGATCATGGTTGGATTTCGGGGCGCGAGTTTGTCGAGTCCGGATCGGTACGCGCTGGAATTAATTGATGAAGCGAGCAGCGATCTGGGATCGCGTTTCTTTGTTCGCATTCGCGAGCAAATGGGCTTGGCCTATTATGTCGGCGCAAGCCAGATGCAAGGTCTTGTGCCAGGTCTCTTCGCATTTTATCTCGGTACCGACCCGCAAAAAATTGAGAAGGTAAAGACAGAGTTACTTGATGAAATTCATAAACTCGCAAATGAGGGGTTAACCTCTGACGAACTGGCGCGAGCGAAGAAGAAACTGATTGGCCAACAAGAAATCGCCAATCAAAGCAACGACGCTTTTGGTTATCATTGCGCGCTCGACGAGCTATACGGACTTGGATTTGATTATTACAAGCAACTTGAGCATGATGTGAACACGGTAACGCTCGAGGATACTAAACAAGTGGCTGCGAAATATTTTCGCGATCAACCGTATGTTTTGGCAACGGTGCGACCCCCGGAAGGTTCCGCAGCTGCGAAACAAAAATGACCCATGGCTGAAGTCCAGAAAACCACGTTGAGCGGCGAGCTTTCGCAGCGCTTCATTGAATTTGTCGTGATGCACGCGCAAAACGCCGCGCTGTTTCTCGGCCAAATTCCAAATCCAAGAACCGGTGAAGCGGAAGTGAACCTGGACCTGGCCAAAATGTTTATCGATCAACTCGCCATGATTCAGGAAAAAACGCGCGGGAATCTGACCAGCGAAGAGGCAAAAGTATTGAGTAACGCGCTTTCCAATTTGCAAATGGCATTCGTGGAAGCTTCGGGTGGCGCGCGACCCCAAGGCGCGCCTCAGCCTGAAACTCCGGAGGCCGCCCCACCACCAGCGGCAGCTGAGCAAGCAGCAAAATCGGAGTCCGAACCGTCAGCACCTAGCAAGTCGGCTGAGCCTGAGACGGAATCACGAAAGAAATTCACCAAGAGCTACGGGCCGTAAGCCATCATCCCCCCTTTGCAAACGCCAAGGTTGGCAACTAAAACGCAGTTTGTCACTGACGTTTAATATCGAGTAAGCCTTGGTGCGCGACGCTCGAAATCTTGCGCCTTCGGCGCTTGGCTTACGCATCGTCTTCGGAGAAGCCGATCCATCTTTAGCAAACGCAAGGTGGAACATCGTTTTCGCGATCACGTCCTCTGTGTGAGAATCATTAGCGTGACCGAGTCTCGGCAACGTCCGTTTCGGTGAAACACCGAAACGAGCATGTTCGCCACGGCGAGCCTCCTGTGGCGGACGAGACGCGGTACGCTGCTCTAACGGCTGCTCTGACGCGAATTGGGAGTCGAGCTTGGACGTGATCGTGTTCTAGCGGTCTTACGCACGTTGATGGCTCCCTGACCAGGAGCGGGAGTCGGTGATGCTTCGGCGTACTTTTTTGTCGTGGGCCAGATTAAACGCCACGGCTGAGTTTTGATTGTCTCGCTGAATTGCTTGATGTTTTCGCCGGCTGGCCCGAGCTCAGTCGTCGCGACCTTTAGTTTCTCTGACGAGTTTCGCAGGTTTCGCAGCGTGACCTCGATGTTGTCGTTCTCTGTGAGACTGGTGCTAATCTTTTCGATGTTGGTAAGCGAATGTGAAAGCGCGCTGTCGGGCGCGGTCAAATCGGAGAGATGTTGCCCGAACGTCTTGAACTGTCCGAGCGCAAGGGTCAGCTCTGAGTTTTCGTCGGTGAGACGATTAATGTTTTGCGCGGTCTGCTGAAGGTCTTTCATCGTATTGGTTGCTTCGGCCGCAACCGGCTTGATGACTTCCAGCATTTTGGCCGCGGCTTCGCCCAGATCGGGCGTGCGTTCTCCGGCGAATATCTCGCCGTCTTTCGCGCGTCCGGATTTCTCAGTGCCTTGGGTGATGTCGATGGCCATGTCGCCAAGCAATCCCAGCTGTATCATTCGTGTTTTGGCATCGCGATAGACCTTCGCATTTTTGTCCACCTGAACATCGATGCGAACTTCAAATCTGGGTTTGCCCGGCGTCGGAGAGGGGTTGGGACCGGCGTTGGGTTCGGATGGCTTAATTGCGGCGGCAGCTTCCTCTGCCCGTTTTTCTTCTTCGGGCGAGACCGGTGAATACAGCTTCTGGACTTGTCCAATCTTGCGACCGGCGAGCATCACCGGAGCTCCCTGTTTAATTCCAACCGCGTTATCAAAGTAAATCTTGTAGGTCACAAGCGGCCGGAATAATCCCGGTGCGCCAAGCAACACCAGAAGGAAAGCGACTACCGCGATCGTTCCGATCACGAGCAGACCAGTCATGATTTCATTTCTTTGTAATTGCATCGAGGCTGCCTTCCAGGATTGGACCTTCAGTGCTTCCGCTCACGAACTGCGCGACCACAGGATTTTTGGATTGTTTAAATTCTTCAGGTTCGGCTTCTTCAATAATTTTCCCCTGATACAACATAGCCATTCGCGTCGCGATGCGAAAGGCGCTGTCCATTTCGTGCGTTGCGGTGATGGACGTGACCTTGGATTTCTCGCTGAGGCTGATAATTAATTCGTCGATCACCGAGGCAATGACTGGGTCAAGGCCAGCCGATGGCTCGTCCAATAGGATCAATTCGGGCTCAAGCACGAGGGCGCGCGCAAGGGCGACGCGTTTTCGCATGCCGCCGCTCAACTCCTCCGGCAACAGCTCTTTGGAATCCTCCATCCCAACAAGCTCGAGTTTTTCATCGACAATCCTATCAATCTCACTGCCCGATTTATCAGTAAGCTCTTCCAGTGGGAGGGCAACGTTATCGCGCACATTGCGCGAACTCAGCAGTGCCGAATACTGATAAACCATGCCAATGTGTTGTCGTACCTGCTGAAGCTTCCGGCGTCGCAGCCGCGTGATTTCAAAGCGCTTGAAGAAAATCGAGCCGGAATCGGGACGAAGCGTGCCGAGAATCAATCGCAAAATCGTGCTCTTACCACTGCCGCTCTGACCCATGATGACCAGGCGTTCCTGCGGCTCGACCTTGAGCGAAACACCGTCGAGCACTTTCTTTTCCTCGAACTGCATATGCACATCGCGCAGTTCGACCATGTCAACCGGGGTGCTCACGTCGGGTAAAAGGTGGTGTAAACGACGTTGTAGAGTGTATCAAAGCCGATCACCGCTGTGATCGCAGTGACGACGCTGGAGGTTGTCGATGTGCCAACCCCGGCGGCACCACCTTTCACTGTCAGGCCCCGGTAGCAAGCGATTGCGGCGATGAGGAGACCGAACAGAAAGCTCTTCAAAATGCCGGTGATAATGTCGCGGATGAGCAATGAATCTTTCACCAGATCGAGAAAATAGGGAAAGGCGATACTGAAATAGGCTTTGCAGACGAGGCTGCTCGCCAAAACGGCTGCCATGTTCGAAACCGTCGATAGACACGGCATCAGCAGAAACAGCGCAAGCATTCGCGGCGCGACGAGGAAACGGAGCGGGCCGATGCCCATCGCCTCAATCGCCTCGACCTCTTCGGAAACTTGCATTGTGCCGAGTTCCGCCGTAAAGGCCGCCCCGATGCGCGCCGCGAGCATGATACCGGTGAGCAAGGGGCCGAGCTCGCGCGTAAAAGCAATTGCCACCAGACCGGGGATCAGCCGTTCTGTTCCGAAGCGTTGCAACTGGTAGCCGGTCAACAGCGCCATGGTGAGGCCGAGGAAAAAGGAAACCAGTCCCACCAACGGCACCGAATCCACACCGGCACGTTCGGTATGGCGAAAGAAACTGACGGCACGAAACGGGACGCGCCCGTGTTGAATCCGCTCGAAGGTTTCTTCGAACGTGTTCACAATGAACCAGAACACGCCGCCTACTTCGCGAAGAAAATAGCGCGTGGCATGGCCGATTCCCTCGGCAATCAAAACGGGGGGCGGTTCAGTGTTCGCCATGGACGAGAAGTTGCCTCACTTCGCCATTGGGAAAAGCGCAAAGTATTAAGGCGTTAAGATGTTAAACGGGTTACAAAGTCAAAACGGAGGCACGATTTAACGGTTTAACCGATAACGCCCAGCCGAAAGTTTTCGACGCTCAGCCTGTGAACGTTAAAATCAACAGACATTAAATGAGAGCTTTCAAATTGTTTCGCATAACGAATTGCTTCTTTGCCGTCCTACTATTTAGTGCGGGGGCGCTGGCGGCGGCTCCAGAGCAATCACCTCCGGCGGAGGGTTCTAGCGAACGAAACCCAGATCATCAACCGAACATGGAAATGAAGAAAATTGGACTCGCGATCCACGGCGGCGCCGGCACGATCGAGCGAAGCAATATGACGCCGGAACGGGAGCGCGAATTTCGTGCCGGGCTGGAACGCGCACTCACGGCTGGTTACGAAATTCTCAAGCGCGGCAGCTCGAGTCTCGACGCGACAGAGGCCGCTGTGCGCACGCTCGAAGACGATCCGCATTTTAACGCAGGCAAGGGTTCAGTGTTCACAAGCGCCGGAACCAACGAGATGGACGCAGCGATCATGGACGGGAAAACGCTCGCTGCCGGCGCGGTCGCTTCTTTGAAGCACGTCAAAAGTCCCATCAGCCTTGCCCGGCTGGTGATGGAAAAATCCGGACACGTCATGATGGATAGCGAAGGCGCAGAGGCGTTCGCGAAAGAGAACGGGATTGAACTGGTCGATCAGAAATATTTTTTTACACAGGACCGCTGGGATGCTTTGCAGAAGATCAAGGCTGCTGAAAAAAATCACACGAGCGGCGGCGGAAAGGCCTTTCTGATTACCGATCAAGATCGGCACGGCACGGTGGGAGCAGTAGCGTTGGATCAAAACGGGAATCTTGCCGCAGCGACTTCAACCGGTGGGACAACCAACAAGCGGCCGGGACGCATTGGCGATACGCCAGTCATCGGCGCAGGCACTTACGCAAACAATGCCACCTGCGCAGTTTCCGCGACCGGCGATGGTGAATATTTTATCCGCGCAACGGTTGGGCGCGATGTTTCCGCGTTGATGGAATATCGCGGGATGTCGCTGAAAGATGCTGCGCAAGCGGCGCTCGACAAGGTCGCGAAACTTGGCGGCAACGGAGGACTGATCGCAATCGATCACCAAGGGAATGTCACGTTGCCATTCAATACTTCAGGAATGTATCGCGGCTACGTCGATGCGAATGGCAAGTTTGCTATTGAAATTTACAGGTAGGTTCGGGATTCGTTGAACCGTTGAAGCGGAAAACAGGATTGTCATTCTGAGCGAAGGGAAGAATCTCTGGTTGTTTTCCGGCCGCGCTGAAAGTGATAATCAGAGATGGTTTCGCTTCGCTCAACATGACATTCGCACAATGGCGTTGTGACGCTTCAACCCTTTAACGTTTATACGATGCTTCCACCCTTTTCCGTCGTTATTCCCTGTTTCAATGAGGCGGCGCGTATTGGAGAAACGCTTCGCCTCACGCTCGATTATCTCAACGCTAACGCGCCGGAGAGTGAATTGATCGTCGTGAATGACGGATCAACTGATGCGACTGCGGCGATTGCGCGTGAAAGATTGAAGGATGCCAAGATCGAAACGCGCTTGCTCGAGAATTTTCCAAATCGCGGCAAAGGCGCCGCGGTTCGTTCTGGATTACTTGCCGCGAGAAAACCAATCGGCCTGTTTTTCGATGCCGATCTTTCCACGCCTCTGGGAGAGACGCCGAAATTGATCGAGCCGATTGCAAATGGCGAGGTCGACATTGCATTTGGGTCGCGTGCCCTGGATCGCGGACTGATTGGCATCCATCAGCCGTGGCGGCGTGAGCAGGCTGGTCGCGCGTTCAACTTGCTCGTCCGCATCGCGACTGGGCTGCCGTTCTGGGATACGCAATGCGGATTCAAGGCTTTTCGTCTCGATGTGTGCCGCCCAATTCTGGAGGCCGCTCGCCTGGACGGGTTCGCCTTCGATGTCGAACTGCTTTATCTGGCCCAGCGTGCCGGATTGCGAATCCGTGAAATTCCGGTGCGCTGGAACCACGCTGAGGGTAGCAAAGTCAGTTTTTTTCGCGATAGCTTGCGAATGTTGCGGGAAGTGATCGCGCTGAGAGCGCGCGCGTAATTTCTTTGCTGCGTGGTGACGTTCCAAGGTTCGCAAAAGCTGCGGCTTGCCATCAGACGCACTTTGCGTGCAACATCCCGTGGAATACATCACTGCGCCTTCGGCGACTGACATCGTCTTCAGAGAAGCCGATCCACCTTGGAAAGTTTCGCGAGAACTTTTCTTTCTCGCGTCGGCACCTAAATTAATTGCTCGACTCTTGCCTTTATGCAGTCCTTCCGATTTCATCCCGCGGTCACACGGTGGTTCGAGCAGACATTTGGATCACCGACTGAACCGCAGCTGCGCGGCTGGCCGGCAATCCAGTCCGGTCGGCACGTGCTGATTTCTGCGCCGACCGGTTCAGGCAAAACGCTGGCAGCATTTCTTGCTTCGCTCGATGTGCTTTTTCGCGAAGGCGCACACGCCGATTTGCCGGACGAGACACAAGTAGTTTACGTGTCGCCCCTCAAAGCGTTAAGCAACGATATCCGAAAAAATCTGCAGGAACCGCTCGTTGGAATTCGTGCGTTGCTACAGCAAGCAAATGGTCGCGAGATCGATGTGCGCGCCGAAGTTCGCACCGGCGATACAACTGCCGCTCAACGGCAGGCGCTGATCAAAAAGCCGCCGCACATCCTCGTTACCACACCGGAGTCCCTTTATCTGCTGCTCACATCCGAGTCGGGTCGGCGCATGTTGAGCACAGCGCGGACGCTGATTATGGACGAGATTCATGCTGTCGTCGATGATCGGCGCGGCGCTCATCTGGCCCTGAGCGTGGAGCGCTTGGTTGCGCTAACGAAATCCGTCTCGGGCGGACCGCTCCAGCGAGTCGGTTTGTCCGCGACACAAAAACCAATCGAGGAAGTCGCGCGCTTCTTAGTCGGCGCGCATGCAGTGGATGCGGCCGGCAATACAGATTGCGAAGTCATCGACATAGGTCATCGCCGAGAATTGGATCTGGCGATCGAACTTCCGAAGTCGCCGCTTGAGGCGGTGATGTCGAATGAAGTCTGGGAGGAAATCTATCATCGCCTCGCGGAGTTGATCCAAGCGCACCGGACCACTTTGGTTTTCGTCAACACGCGTCGGATGGCCGAACGGGTGACGCACCATCTGAGCGAACTGCTCGGTGCGGACGCGGTGACGTCGCATCATGGAAGTCTTTCTGCGAAACTGCGCCTGGATGCGGAAGATCGATTGAAGCGAGGCGAATTGAAGGCGCTGGTTGCCACAGCTTCGCTGGAGTTGGGCATCGATATCGGTTCGGTTGATCTCGTTTGCCAGCTCGGCACCACGCGATCCATCGCCAGTCTGCTACAGCGGGTTGGACGTGCCGAGCATAAGCGCGGTGGTTTGCCGAAAGGCCGTATCTTCCCATTGAGCCGTGATGAACTGGTCGAATGCGCTGCGTTACTGCGTTGTATTCGTCGCGGCGAGCTTGATCGCCTCAGCATTCCCGAAAACCCGCTGGATGTCCTCGCACAACAAATTGTCGCCGCGGCGTCTACCGAGGATTGGGATGAAAATGAGTTCTTTAACCTGGTCCGTTCATCCTGGTCATATCGCAATCTCGCTCGCGAAGAATTCGACAGCGTAGTGAAAATGCTCGCTGAAGGTTTCAGCACCAAGCGCGGCCGTCGCTCGGCGCTGATTCATCACGATGCAATCAATCATCGTTTGCGTGGGAGACGCGGTTCACGGCTCGTTGCTCTGACGTCCGGCGGCGCGATTCCTGACAATGCAGATTATCGTGTGGTGCTCGATCCGTCGGAAACTTTCCTCGGCACAGTGAACGAGGATTTTGCGGTTGAAAGTCTCGCAGGCGACATTTTTCAGCTTGGGAATGCGTCGTGGCGAATTCTGCGCATCAATTCCGGCGTCGTTCGCGTGGAAGATGCAAAAGGCCAGCCGCCGGGAATTCCGTTCTGGCTAGGCGAAGCTCCGGCGCGCACCTCGGAGGTGTCGCACGCTGTGTCCGATTTGCGGACCGAAATCGAAACGCTGGTTATCGGTGGACAAACCCCGAGTGAGTGGTTGGTCAACGAAATGTGGTTACCGGATAAAGCGGCTGAACAGATCAGCGAATACTTCGCGGACGCTTATCGGTCGCTCGGCGCAATTCCTTCACAGCAAACTTTGGTGATGGAGCGCTTTTTTGATGAATCGGGCGGGATGCAGCTGGTTCTTCACTCGCCATTCGGTAATAGGATCAACCGTGCCTGGGGACTGGCGCTGCGAAAACGTTTTTGTCGTTCGTTCAATTTCGAGCTCCAGGCGGCAGCGACAGACGACGCGATCGTAATTTCGCTTGGCACACAGCATTCGTTTCCACTTGAGGAAGTGTTTCGTTATCTGAATTCCAAAACAGTTCGCGATCTGCTGGTCCAAGCCTTGCTCGACGCGCCGATGTTCACGATTCGCTGGCGCTGGAATGCGACACGTTCACTTGCGGTGCCTCGGTTTCGCGGCGGCGCAAAAATCGCGGCGCCACTGCAGCGCATGGAGTCCGAAAATCTTTTGGCGGCAGTTTTCCCGGATCAGCTCGCTTGTCTGGAACACATCGTGGGCGACCGCGAAATTCCGGACCATCCGTTGGTGAAACAGACGATCGACGATTGTTTGACTGAGGCCATGGACATCGATGGGTTGGAAGAGCTGTTACGGAAGATCGAACGGGGTGAAATTCGCTGTATCGCGCGCGATTTGCCGGAACCCTCAGCGCTCGCTGCCGAGATTTTGAACGCGCGTCCCTATGCCTTTCTGGATAATGCGCCTCTGGAGGAACGCCGCACCCAGGCGGTGTACACGCGTCGGGCTTCCGAACGTAATGGAAGCCATGAACTGGGAATCCTCGATGCAGCGGCGATTGAGAAGGTGCAAAAGGAAGCGTGGCCCCAGGCAACGAATGCGGATGAATTGCATGACGCATTAATGTTGCTCGGCGTGATGACGCCGGAGGAAGTGCAGCGAACGTTGGATGGCGAGAGGGCAGAACAACTTACGTCAGCATTGGTGGCTGAGAACCGGGCTACACGTCTGCTCGTTGCTTCTGAACATTCAAATGACCGCGAGGTTTTGGAGTGCGGCTCTGCTGCGCCGCTTTCGAACGGCGAGGAAATTCCCGAAAAGCGCCACAGCAGTGGCGCACTCTCCCGCAGTCGCGGGACTGCCGCGACTAAGACATTTTGGATCGCAGCCGAGGGGCTACCAATGATCCAAGCCGTTTTCCCTAACGCGCGTGTTGAGCCTGAATTGACTGTTCCCGACTCGGTGCCGGGAAAGACGTGGGAGCGCGCAAACGCCATTCGCGAAATGGTTCGCGGGCGAATGGAAGTTTGCGGTCCGATCACTGTTGGTGAGCTGTCGGATATATTGATATTGCCAGGATCAGAGATCGACGCGGCATTACTGGCGCTCGAAGGGGAAGGGTTTGTTTTGCGCGGTAAATTTCGCCCGCACGCAACAGAACAGGAATGGTGTGATCGGCGATTACTGGCGCGAATTCATCGGCTCACGATCGATCGTTTGCGCGCAGAGATTCAGCCGGTTTCACAGCAGGATTTTTATCGCTTTCTATTCGCATGGCAGCGCGCCGATCAGAAACACCGCGTCGAAGGCCTTGAAGGTTTGCAATCTGTTCTTGAGCAACTCGACGGATGCGAGCTGCCGTTGGCCGCGTGGGAGTCTGCTGTCCTCGCCGCGCGCGTTGCCGACTACGACCCCGAATGGCTTGATCGCCTTTGTTTTTCCGGCCGTATTGGTTGGGCACGCTTGAGCGCGCCGCAAAATCCAAGCGCGCGTACCCGCCTACGCCGAGGCTACGGCGGGCAGGCGAGCGCTCCGTTGCGAACCAGCCCCATTGCACTTTATCAACGCGAGAACCTCCAGCATTGGCTGGTACTGACCCGCGCAAATTCGGAGATGGAACTTTCCGTCGCCGGCCGAACTTTGTTCGATACGCTCGCAGCGGGCGGGGCGCTCTTCTTCAGCGAACTGGTGCGCTGCAGCGGTCTACTGCCTTCTCAAGTCGAAGAAGCGTTGTCGCAACTTGCCGCACTCGGCCTGGTCACTTCGGACAGCTTCGATGGATTGCGGGCTCTTCTGGTGCCCTCAAATAAACGTCCCACGTTTGGCCGGAACATTGGGAAACGGCGACGCAAAACAAATCTTGCCAGCATCGAATTTGCCGGACGTTGGTCGTTGTTGAGAACTGACTTTGCTTCGCAACCATCAGGAAATGGAGCGGAAAGTTCCGCGCGCGCCGCGGCCATCGAACAATTTGCGCGGGTGTTTCTGCATCGGTATGGCGTCGTGTTTCGCCGCTTGCTCGAGCGCGAAAGTTTCCCGGTCACTTGGTATGAGCTGGGGCGAATTTATCGTCGCTGGGAAGCGCGCGGCGAGATTCGCGGCGGGTATTTTGTGGGAGGGGTCAGTGGCGAACAATTTGCGCTCCCTGAGGCCATCGGCTTGTTGCGGTCCATTCGCAAGACGCCTCCGGATGGCGACCTGATTGCACTGAGTGCGGCCGATCCGCTGAATTTGCAAGGCGTTCTGACGCCGGGCCCGCGAATTGCCGCGCTGACAGCAAATCGCATTTTATTTTTCGATGGATTACCAATCGCGGCGCTGGAGGCAGGTGAGATCCGCACATTCGCCACGGCAAATCCGTCCGATGGCGGAGTCACTGATTCGTCGGTGTCTGATTTGCAAATCGAGACGGCCCTTAAAGTCGGAAAGCTGCGACCGTCCTTGCGACCGTATTATAAATAGAAACGGGCGCGGTTCTGCTGTAGCCGCTTCGCAATGCAAAGCGCGGCCTTGAATTGCCTGGCACGCTCATCGCACGCGTCTCACAGAGACGCGGCTACAATTATTTTCTAACGACCTCGACATTCTCGATCATGGCAACGCCACCACGCTCTGCCAGCTTGCCCTTGACCGTGATCGTCTTGCCGCAGTACTCGGCGAGCTGGTCGTTGATTGGCTTATGTTCGCCAACCACGAGATATGCTTTTCCCTCGCTGACGATACCGACTGGCCCACCACTCTTGATGCACTTCGCGCCGCAGGACTGGCCATGTTTTTCGCCGACTGCGTTATGATCGACGTAGCACATCATATCCACCACTTCGCCGGTTACTTCTTTTGAAGCGGCGGCGTCACTGCCATGCTCGTGTTCCTGCGCGATCGCCA
Source organism: Verrucomicrobiota bacterium (assembly GCA_003219415.1). Classification (GTDB taxonomy): domain Bacteria; phylum Verrucomicrobiota; class Verrucomicrobiia; order Chthoniobacterales; family UBA10450; genus Udaeobacter. The sequence goes on from QHOS01000033.1 coordinate 19,885, forward strand.
GTGGTGCGGATGCCAGAGCTGCGATGAAGGTCGCAGTCACTGCAACTCTCAAGACCCTAGGTTTATTGCTTATTGAATTAAACATAAGAGAAATGTGGGCTGCTCGGCGCACCGGTCAACGGTGCGGAGGGATCAACAGGACGTTCGTTTCGGCGCGCCCGGCGATCGCGCCCTACCTTTGTTTCTCGATCAGATCCGCGAATTGATCGAAAAAGTACGATGCATCATGGGGGCCGGGCGCAGCTTCGGGATGATATTGCACACTGAAGATCGGCAGTTCCTTGTACCGCATTCCCTCCACGGTGCCGTCGTTCAAATTGATGTGCGTTACTTCCACATTTGACGGCAGCGACTCGGGATCGACGGCGAACCCGTGATTTTGTGCCGTGATTGCCACTTTGCCGCTGCTCAGATCTTTTACCGGTTGGTTCGCGCCATGATGCCCAAATTTCAATTTGTACGTCGAGCCGCCGAACGCGAACCCAAGAATCTGATGGCCGAGGCAAATTCCGAAAATCGGCTTCTTTCCCATCAAATCGCGCGTTGCCTTGTGAGCGTACCCGAGAGCCGCGGGATCTCCTGGTCCATTGGAAAGAAAAATGCCATCGGGATTTAGCGCGAGCACTTCTTCGGCAGTTGTAGTTGCTGGCACAACCGTGACGCGAAAACCTTTCTGCCGCAGCAGCCGCAGAATATTTTCTTTGATTCCATAATCATAGGCCACAATGCGAAACCGGGCAGGTGGAAGGATGGGTTTGGTTCCATCATTACTGGATCTGATTGACCACGGCTCACTCAGCTTGTCCTCGGGATCCCATTGATAAATTTCGCGCGCCGAAACTTCGCGGACGTAATCCATGCCGATGACACCCTCGCCCCTGATCGCTTTCTGCGTTGCCTCCTCCGGCGACATTTCTTCCGTCGTCAAACAAGCTTTCATCGCGCCGCGGGTGCGCAGGTGCCGGGTCAGTGCGCGAGTGTCAATTCCCTGTGCGCCGGGGATGTTCCATTTCTTTAAATATTCGTCGAGGGGCATCTCCGAGCGCCAGTTGCTCGGGATTTCACTTAGCTCTTCGATGATAAAGCCGCGTACGTGCGGCGACGGGCTTTCCTGATCGAGTGAGTTTGTGCCGTAGTTGCCGATCAACGGATAAGTCATCGCCACAATCTGGCCGCGGTACGAAGGATCGGTTAACACTTCCTGATAACCGGTCATCGCGGTATTGAAACAAACTTCGCCTACACAGGTACCGGTTGCGCCAAACGATTCGCCCTCAAAAAATCGGCCGTCTTCCAGAGCTAGCAGGGCGCGCATGTCACTGCGCACTGTCGATTTTATCTGCGCATTTTCAAATCCATTGAAAGGCCAACGTAAAGTTTTTTTAGCCACCCGCTTTGCTCGCCGATGCTTGAATGAAAAAACCCGGATCGAAATCTCGATCCGGGTTTTTTGAAATGTTACCCCGCTGATGCCGTTTAGGCGGATCTCCCGTTCCCTTTTCGTAACGGGCGGATGACCGTCGCCGCAGCGTCTGACTTCCAATTAAGGCCTGCCATCTTCTCCGAGCGACTCAGCCTCCTTAGGTTAACCAAATATCGGTTCGGGAATCCCACCTGTAATCTCGAACATCGCAGGGTAAAGCGCGAAACTACCCGCGACTGATGAGAGCCGCTGGTTGAGAGTTGAGAGAAAAGCACTGGTTTTCTTCCCAACCCTCAACAAACGACTCTCACACTTTCAAAGAACTATTCGCGCAATTCTGCGCCGAGGTCGCTTCGCAATCGCTCGCGAATTTTCGCGTGCACTGCATTCACTTCCTCGCTTGTCAGTGTGCGACTCCGGTCGCGATATGTCAATCGATATGCGAGCGACTTTTTGCCTTCACCGATTTCAGTGCCGGCAAAGAGATCAAAAAATTCAACTCGTTCCAATAACGGTTCCGTTGGATGCCAAATTACTTCCCATATTCGTTCGTGGGTCAAATCTTCGGCAACGATCATCGCGATGTCGCGCGAGATGGCAGGAAATTTCCCAAGTTCGCGGAAAGTCGCGTGCGACCCCAAACCGCCAATCGGGAAATCAAGCGATACTTCGGCAACAAAGACGCCCCCAGATGCGTCGATTGTTGACGCGAGCGAATTCGTTAGCTGCCCGGCGAGGCCAACTCGTTGATTATCCGCTGTGATTTTTACAGCGAGCGCAAATTTGTCGTGCTGATCGCGACGGAAAGACAAGCCGGTTCTTGTTAGTTCAATCGCGCCTTTTAGATCGAAGAAATCAACGCGGCGTTTTTCGTTTCGCCAATGAACTTCACCTCCCACGTTACCCCAAAGAAGAATAGCCACTCGTTTCTGTTCTGCGCCGCTCGGCGGTTCGAAAACCCTACCTGTTTCAAAGATCGCCACGCGTTCCGCTCCGGCACGAATATTGTGGTCAAGTACTCCCAGCAACCCCGGCAACAAGCTGGGGCGTAGTGCCACGTGATCTTCGCTCAGCGGATTACGTAACTCGATTGCTTTTTCCCCAAACGCGAATCTTTCCCCGGGAAGCAACTTTGACGTCCGCACTTCATTAAGGCCAGCTGCAACCAATCGTTCGCGCATCTGTGATTCCAAATTGTGCGCGCGGTCAGCCGCGCTCGAAGGCGTGAACCGGCTGCGATCCGTTCCCGGAATTCTCTCGGCGCCGTAAGCTCGGACGACTTCTTCGATAAGATCGACATCGCGCTGCAAATCGCGCCGGTAGCTCGGAATTTTCCATTTCGTTATCTCGGCCGCGCTGATTTTCTTCAAACCGAATCTCGTTAGAACTTCGTCGACCGTTTTCGGTTTGATCGCGATCCCAATAACGCGATCGCATTTCTCGTAGCGAAACGAAACATCGGCAGGGTTCGCGGGCAGCTTGCCGGCGACGGTGATTTCCTTTGCGGGAGTTCCGCCTGCGATCTCTTGAATCAATTCGGTGGCCCGCTGCGATGCGCGGAGCACCATTTCAGGATCGACGCCGCGCTCGAATCGGTAACTGGCATCGCTCGGTAAACCTAATTCGCGCGCGGTCCGACGAATACTCGCCGGCAGGAAATAGGCTGCCTCGAGTAAAATATTCTTGGTCGAATCGGTCACAGCTGTTTCTTCGCCACCCATGACACCGCCAATGCCAACGGCACGCTCCTGATCGGCGACGACACAACTGTCTGACTTCAGCGAATAAGTCTTTCCATCGAGCGCGAGAAATTGCTCGCCGTCACGCGCGAGACGTACATTGATGCCGCCCTTCAATTTATTGGCGTCGAATGCATGCGTAGGTTGGCCGAGCTCCAGCATTATGAAATTGGAGATGTCGACGATGTTGTTGATGGAGCGAGTGCCGACGCTCTCAATCTTGGCACGTAGCCACTGCGGACTCGGTCCGACCGTAACGTTGTCGATCTTGCGCGCGGAGAAAAAGGGACATTCGTGCGTTGAGGCGATGGTCACGCCGGTCTTCTTGACGGGAATTTTCGATTCGCGCGCCGTTGACTTAAGTTTTTTTTCGGTCAGCGCCGCGATTTCGCGGGCGAGACCAAAATGGCTCAGCAGATCGCCACGGTTTGGCGTGATCTCGACGTCGAGAATCGTGTCCGCGGGAAAGAGATCACCGATCGGCGCGCCGATTTTCGCTTCGGGCGACAAAATCAAAAGACCAGCCGCGTCCGAGCCGAGGCCGAGCTCGATGGCGCTGCAAAGCATCCCGTCGCTTTCGACACCGCGGAGTTTGTTTTTTCGAATCTCAGTTCCGTTCGGCAACTTCGCGCCCGGAAGCGCGAGCGGAATTTTATCGCCCACTTTGTAATTCGTCGCGCCGCAAACGATTTGGCGTTTCGTGCCGCTGCCGTCGTCCACTTCGCAAACTGTGAGCCGATCAGCATTCGGATGGCGCGACGACGCGGTGATTTGCGAAACGATCACCTTGTCGATCTTCGCGCCGCGGGTTTCGATGTTTTGCGTTTCAACGCCGGCGCGAGTGAGCAAATCCGCGATCTCTTCCGGATTTTCGGGAAGATCAACAAATTCGCGCAACCAATTGACGGAAAATTTCATGCGAACTGGCGGAGAAACCGCAAATCGTTTTGCGCGAAGAGCCGGATGTCGGGGATGTCGAACAGAATCATCGCGAGCCGGTCCATTCCGAGACCGAACGCGTAGCCGCTCCACTTTTCGGGATCGTAAGCTTTGTCGCCACGCGCTTTATTGACCTGCTCGAAAACCGCCGGATGCACCACGCCCGAGCCGGCGACTTCGATCCAGCGCTCGCCACCCTTGAGCGCTTTCGATTTCACATAAACCTCGAGACTCGGCTCGGTGAACGGGAAGAAGTGCGGACGAAATTGCACTTCCGTTTCCGAACCGAAAAGTTCGAGCATGAAAAACTCGAGGGCGCCTTTCAAATCGGCGACGCTTACGTTTTCATCGACATAAAGTCCTTCGATCTGGTGAAACTGCGGGCTGTGCGTGGCGTCGAGTTCGTCGCGACGATACGCAGCCCCGGGAGCAATCACACGAATCGGCGGGGGCGCGGCCTGCATCGTTCGAATTTGCACGGTCGAAGTGTGCGTTCGGAGCAAACGGCCGTCCGGTAAATAAAATGTATCCTGCTCGTTTCGCGCCGGATGTTCGGGCGGCGTGTTAAGCGCGTCGAAACAATGCCATTCGTCTTCAATGTCCGGTCCGTCCGCGAGCGCGAAGCCCATTCGCCGAAAAATTTCGATCGAACGTTCCCACATCTGCGTGAGCGGGTGCAGTGCGCCGATTTCGTGCGGCGTTCCTGGAAGGGAGATGTCGATCCTGGCGAGCGCGCCCGATTCTTTTTGTAACCGGAATTGTGCGTTGCGGGTGTCAATCGCGGCGGTGACGGCGTTGCGAACCTCGTTGAGTAGTTTGCCAATGACCGGCTTCTCTTCCTTCGTGAGCGTTTTCATCTGCTCACCCCATGCGGAAATGCTGCCGCTCTTGCCGAGATATTTTACGCGCGCGGCCTCAAGCGCCTGTTCGTCAGACGCGGCTTCAATTTCGCGCAGCGCATCGTCACGCAGTTGTTCGAGCGGGTGAGTCATGAACAGTTGAGGCGTTACATTGTTCCAGCGCTAAACGGCAAGCGTTCCCATGTCACGTTGAGCGAAGCGAAACATCTCTGATTATTTTGGCTTTGCCCGAAGAATTAACCAAAGATTCTTCGCGCCGCTCAGAATGACAATGCCGCCTTCGGCATTTACGCTTTAACGACGCGGCTCAAGTACTATGCCGCTTTCTTGTTTTTCTTTTCGCGCGCGTCCTTTGCCTGATCGACAATCGATTTGAGCGCAGTCTCATCCGCGACCGCCAGATCGGCAAGAATTTTTCGGTCCAGGCCGATGCCTGCGGCTTTTAATCCTTCCGCGAGACGGCTGTAGGTCATTCCATTTGCCCGAGCAGCCGCGTTTAGCCGTTGAATCCAGAGATAGCGAAACGTGCGTTTACGCGTTTTACGATCGCGATAGGCCCAGTACTTGCCCTTCATGGTGGCGTCCTTCGCGTAGCGAAAGAGTTTTGAACGGCGTCCGCGGTAACCCTTGGCTTTTTCTAAGACTCGTTTGCGTCGCGCCCGGCTTGCCGGGGCATTTGTAGCTCTTGGCATGGTTGTTTGCCCCGAATTGCTCCGGAGCTCCTCATTCAGCGAGTCGTTTGTTCCACTATCGATCTTCGCGACCTCACTCGCTGATACAGTCCCGTTGCACGGAACCAGGTGCGCAGATCGTCACGACGCGGCAGCGCCGAGCGACGAACAATAAGTAGCGAGTCGAGAATGACAACTGCTTTCTGCAGAGGCGGACGTTGAAGCGTTGAAGTGTTTAAGCGGGTCGATTACGTCACGCTTCAACTCTTTAACCCTTCAACGTTTTAGTGCTAGATTCCGCCGGCATGCACTGGCTCGGGCGTCATCGTCTCCTGGTCCTCGCTCTCATTTGCGTTTTTTGCACGGGCTTGATTCTTTCCGGTCATTTTTTCCCAGGCGTTCCATTCATCTCGGCGCCGTGGCGCGGTGAACAGAGTTTTGAGGACTTCCTTCGGCGGGAAGGCCGGAAGACGCCTGCGCCAGCCGATTTTGTTTTCCTCGGGATCGACCAAAGCACATTGCAATTGCCGCCGCTGACTGCTGAAGAAATTGCGGGCAACCGCGCGTTTCAACTGATGACCGAGAAGCCGTTCCCGTGGTCACGTGAAGTATGGGCGCTTTTGCTTGATCGGTTGTTCGCCGCGGGCGCGCGTGTGGTCATCTTCGACATGATCTTTAATCCGCCTAACGACGGTGATCCAGCATTTCATGCCGCGCTTGATCGTTACCACGATAAGGTCGTGCTTGGCGCTAATTTCGACATGGCCAACGCGGCCCAGGCCGTCACGCCAAACAATACGCTGATTCCCCCGCCGCAATTGCAGGACGATCGCGTCGGGTTCGTGAATTTCTGGGCTGACCAAATCGACGGAAAAATCCGCGCCGTGACTTATCGCGTGACCGATCGGGAGCTCGCCGATTTGCCGCCCGACCCAAGCGAAGAAGTTTATCAATCTCTTTCGGCTCGCGGATTGGCCAAAATTGGTCACGCGAACGATGTGCCGCGTGATTTTCGTGGTCACATGATTCGTTTCACGTCGCCGGACGCGTTTGCGCCCCGCCCGCTCTACGAAGTTTTCGATCCAAAGTTTTGGCATTCCAATTACGCTGATGGCGCGTTTTTTAAGGATAAGATTGTAATGGTCGGTGCGTCAGCGCAGGTGATGCACGACGTTTTCGATACGCCTATGGACCCAACTACATTGGGTCCCGCGCTTCATTTGCAGGCAATGGCTGCGGCGATGAACCACGAATTTTTGCGGCCCACGCCGGCGAAAACCGGCCTCGCGCTAGTAGGCGCAGGGGGGCTGGTGGCGTGGTCGTTAGTCTCCTTTTTGCGTAAGCCCCTGTTTTGCGTCGGTACGCTGGTTTTGACTACAGCTGCATATCTCGGCGCAGCACGATTGTCTTACGACCAAACAGGGCTCCTGCTTCTCACGGTTCCTGTGCTTTCCGCGCTGCTTCTAAGCGGATTATTTTCGCTCGGTTTGGAATACGCGATCGAGCGGCTCGAGAAATTACGCACCCGGCGGACGCTTGAGCGTTATGTCTCGAAAAATTTAGTCAAGGAAGTCCTCGAAAATCCTGACAGCTATTACAGCTCACTTCGCGGGGTCCGCGTCCCTGCGACGGTACTGTTCTCGGATTTGATTGGTTTCACCACGTTATCGGAAAAAGCCGATCCCGAGGCGCTAGTCTCGCAACTTAATGAATATCTCAGCCGCATGACCTCCGTTGTTTTCAGTAATGGTGGGACGCTCGATAAATTTATCGGCGACGCGATCATGGCTGTGTGGGGGAACGTGCGCAGTTTTGGCATGGCGCAGGACGCGAAAAATTGCGCGCGCGCGGCGCTGGCGATGCGGTGCGAGCTGAAGAAGCTCAATCAAAAATGGCGCGAAGAGGGCCGCATGGGGCTCGGCATGGGCATTGGCATCAATCAAGGCGAAGTGGTCGTCGGCAATATTGGTTCGCACGAGCGGATGGATCCCACAGTCATCGGTGACTCGGTTAATTTGGCGTCGCGGCTGGAGGGGCTCACGCGAATTTATGGCGTGGATATTCTTGTTGGCGCCTCAGCGGCTGAATTGACGCGTGACGAGGTTCATCTTCGCTCGGTTGCCCGCGTGCAGGTAAAAGGCAAAAGCAAACCGGTGGATGTTTTCACTTTCATTGGTGGACGAAACGAAGAGGTCGACCCAGAATTCTTGAAGTGGCTCGAAACGTACGAGGAGGGACTGGAGCTATTTCGGGCACGCGATTTTACTGAGGCCAAGATTCTGTTTTCTCGTTTCCTGGAATTTTATCCGGACGACTTACTGGCCAAGATGTATCTCAATCGCGCTCTCGAATACGAAAAGGCCCCGCCGGATGAAGCGTGGGACGCGGTAGAGGTATTTGAGAAAAAATAAGAAGCGCGGATTACGCGGATATTTTATCACGAATTGTTATCCGTGAAATCCGCGTAATCCGTGGTTTCTTCTCCCGCGTGAAGGAAGCGCCGAAGAAATTTCATTTCCTTGGGATTTGCGGCACGGCCATGGCGTCGGTGGCGGCAGCGCTCAAGGAGCGCGGATTCAAGGTCACTGGATCGGACGAAAATGCGTATCCGCCGATGTCGACTTTTCTTCAGGAAAAGGACATCTCGTTAAGAGAGGGGTATTGCGCGGAAAATATCCCTGCCGATGCAGACGTAGTGGTGATCGGCAACGCGATGAAGCGTGGCAATCCGGAAGTAGAAGCCGTGCTGAACAGAAAGCTCCTTTACCTTTCGCTCCCGGAGGTGCTGAAAAATTATTTTTTGCGCGGCCGCCATAATCTTGTTGTTACCGGGACGCACGGTAAAACAACGACAACAGCGCTACTCACCTGGATCATGGAAAAAGCCGGGCTCAAACCCGGTTACGTCATCGGCGGACTCCCGAAAAACCTTGGCCAGGGCGCGCGTCTGAATGATTCGAAGTATTTCGTGATCGAAGGCGACGAGTACGATTCAGCCTTTTTCGACAAGCGTTCGAAATTTATTCATTACCTGCCGGAGCTGCTGATCATAAACAACATCGAGTTTGATCACGCGGATATCTTCAACAACCTCGATGAGATCAAGCTCAGCTTTCGGCGTTTGCTCAACATCGTTCCTCGCAACGGCATGGTGCTGGTGAATGGCGACGATGCTAATTGCGTTGAGGTCGCAAGAGATTGTCTTGCACAGATGATTGAAGTGGGTTTCTCGAAGAATTGCGCGCAGCGAATCCGTGATGTTGCCTCCTCGGCTGAAGGTTCCAGATTTAAGCTTGGAGATGAGACGTTCGAGATTCCGCTCGTAGGCGAATTTAATGTGCACAACGCTGCGATGGCTGCGATGGCAGCGAGGTTTTACGATGTGCCGAAGGCAAAAATCGACAACGCGTTTAAGACTTTTGCCGGGATCGCCAGGCGGCAGGAACTCCGCGGGGAGGCCCGGGGGGTGAAGGTGATCGACGATTTCGGTCATCATCCTACCGCGATCGCATACACCTTGGAAGCATTGCGCCATCGCTATCGAGGAAGTCGGCTGTGGGCTGTCTTCGAACCGCGCTCCAACACAACGCGTCGCGCAATCTTTCAACAACAGCTTCCCGACGCGTTGAAGTTAGCCGATGGAGTTTTCATTGCCCAGGTCGCCAAGCTGGAACAGATCCCTGAAAAAGAGCGATTAAATCCCGAAAGAGTTGTGGCTGCGATTGCCAAGGCGGGCCGCCCTGCGTTTTACGAGCGGAACGCCGATACGATTGTGGATCGAATCGTTCCGATGCTGCGGGCAAATGACGTCGTTGCGGTTTTCAGCAATGGCGGGTTTGATAATATCCACGAGAAGCTTCTAACCAGGTTAAAAAGTTAAAAGTGTTACAAAGTTAAAAAGTAGCGCCCAATTCAACGTTCTAACTTTTTAACTGATTACTTCGGCGGCGAAGCCGCGCTTGTATGATCGTGCACAATTCGCCAGCCTTCCGGGAGGCGTTTGAGAATGAGGGTAAACCGGCCGTGCGGCTGGTCGTTTGCACGCTTCAGTTTCCAACGTCCTGAGGCCACCGCGGAATCAGATGATAACAGAGTGATTTCAAGGTCAGAAAACGTGAGCGTTCCCATCTTCGCGCGACTGGAATATTTTTTCCTGTAACGATCGCGCACTGTTTGCCAGCCGCGTCTGATTGTGTCTTCTGAAATAAAGACAGTCGATGCCGAGCGGGCGTATCCGTTCATAAATCCGTCGATATCGCCCCGGTTCCAACCATCCTGCTGTGCCTGAAGGACAGACCGAATCTGAGTAAGCGTATTTGCGGTTTGTTTGGGCGCGGCGAAGACAGTGATCGCGATGAAGATACAAGAAGTGATTGCGATCCAGCGCGCTCTACCCAGACTTACAGGACTGATCATTTGCAGCGACGGCAATCTCTTGTAAACTAGGTGCCCTGCCGCGTCCAGCTTGAGCATCAAAGGATCGTTTCAACGAAGGGAAATATTTTGACGGGTCTCATAAATGCACTAGCGTCGGCCATCCATTTAAATAAGGCTGTGCACCGCTTTTTCTGCATCGCGACGCTCGTGCTTGCCAGCGCGACCGCAGCCTCGGCTCAGAGCAAGCTGGGGCGTCCCGAGTCATCTCCTACTTCCCAGATGGGGAACCCGCCGCCGGCAGAAGCGCCGGCTCCTCCCCCTCCAAACGCCCCCGCTATGGTTCGGCTTCAATTCCCGAATAGCGATGTTGTCGATGTGCTGCACCTCTACGAGCAGCTCACGGGGAAGAAGTTGGTGATGGATAATTTCGTGCAGGGGAAGGTGAACATTTTCATCGCCAAAGACGTGTCGCGCGAAGAAGCCATCAAAATCATCGAGATGAGTATGTCCCTGAACGGAATCTCTCTCGTTCCGGCTGGCCGCGACCTGTTAGACGTGGTGGGAGCGGGTCAAAATCCTCGAAAAGCGCCGGTGCCAATCGTTTCCGATCTGGCAGATATCCCGTCGGGAAATCCGGTGATCAGTTTCCTCTTCCGATTGCAGTATGCGGATCCTCAGGAACTCCAACAAGTCTTGATGGCATATTTTCAGGGAAGCTCGGGGACGATCAATATTCTCGCCTTGCCGAAAGCATCCGCTCTGCTGGTGACGCAAAACGCCGATATCATCCGGCAGCTTGCCAGTGTGATTAGCCAGGTGGATGTGGCGCCGGCCGAAGTGGTGAGTGAGTTTATCAAGCTCGACCGCGCCGACGCGAGCAAAGTCTGCGACATGCTCAAGGACATTTTCGAAAAGGGCACCGAATCGCCCACTCAGCCGGGTGTCCGCAGAGTGAACATGCCAGCGGCGGTTCCGCAACCGCAGCAAGTTGAAGGTGCCGGATTGGGCGTGCTGTCCGAGGAAGCGATCATCGTGGGGAAAATCAAACTTACTCCTGACGTGCGCACCAACCGGATCCACGTCGTGACGCGCCCAATCAACATGCCTTTCATCCGTGAACTGATTCATGAATTCGACGCTAATGTTGAGTTTGCAAAACCAGTCACTCGCTATTTGAAATACATTTCAGCCGGTGACGTTCTGCCGGTATTGGTGCAAGCATTAACGGAGCCCGGCACGGAGGGCGCTGGAGCTGGCGGATTGCCAGGTGGCGGACTGCCTGGTGCAAGTCCACAACCGCAACGCGGTCCGAGTCCCTCTTATGGCGGCAGAGGCGGTGGTGCGGACCTGACCGGCACGAGTGGCACATCCAGCACGGCAGGCGGTGGCAGCACGCTGAATATTTCCGAGGAACTCTCGACGCAGCCGGTAAACACCACTCCGCAAGCAGTCACCGTGGGTAATTCCAAGCTCATCGCCGATCAGCGCGCCAATTCGATCATTGTTCTGGGAAACCGCGAAGTTGTGGTGAAAGTGGAGAAGATTCTGGATGAAATGGACGTCGCGGCGCCGCAAGTTGCGCTGAGCACAGTTGTCGGGCAATTGAGCCTCAGCAACGACGAGGAATTCGGCGCCGATTACTTTGCAAAGTACCACAACAGATTCGTAGGCACTTCGACTAACAACGGGGTATTTAGCGGCAATAACCCGGGAATTCCCGCTACCGCTGTTATGGATCCGTCCAAGATTATCAACTTCAGCAAAATCCTTAAAAATGCGGCTACCGGCACGAATGTCTATGTGGCGGCAGGCGACGCATTCGCAGCCATAGTGCACCTGCTTGAGCAGACAGGTAAGTTCAAAATCATTTCGCGACCCACGGTCTTCACGAGCAACAATAAGAAAGCTATCATTGCTTCAGGTCAGGAGGTTCCCGTGCCGGTGAGCACTCTGACCAATGCCACGAGCACGCTCAACGTTGGCTCGATCCAATCGAGTATCGAGTACAAGAAGGTTGCGCTTCAGCTCGAGGTAGTCCCGCTTATTAACGCGGAGAAACAAGTGTCGCTTGATATTCTTCAGAAGATCGACTCGTTGGGTGAGAACAAAATTATCAGTGGAAACGTGGTCCCCGCAATTAACACTCGGTACATTCGCACGAATGTTTCCGCGCCAAACAAAGCAACCATTGTTTTGGGCGGGTTGATCGAAGACAATAAACAAAAAAATTCCAACGGCATTCCTTATCTTTCTCGTATCCCGTATCTGGGTGCGGCTTTTCGCAGTACAAAGGTGAGTGTGATCCGTACGGAACTAATCGTTCTAATGCGCCCAGAGGTCACGCTGACTAAACTGGATGCTTATCGGATTCGACAGAAACAAGAGGACAGGACACATTTTGGGCCTGAACTCGAGCAGGACGATTGCCCGGATTGTCCCAAGCCAAGGGAAGGTAAACAGTTAACCTTGCCACCGCCCGATATTCCCGAACCGAAAGATATAAGGTAAACTTCGTTCTCGAATGAAACGGATAGCTCTTGCCGTAATTCTTGGTCTTAGCGCGACCATCACGCGGGCTGACGATTACGCGATTATCGACGACATTTGGCGATCGACCGATCCATTGGCTCAACGAGACGAATACGGTCTGCTCCACCAGGGGAAAGATGTCAATGCAACTGACTTCGCGCCACGTTACAAGTGGCGATGGGTTTACTACTTCAAGGCCAACGAACAACTCATCTTGCAACCGGCTTACGTAGGCTCGATGCAAACAGCGTTACGCCGACTTGGCTACTATTGCGGCCCCGTTGACGGAGTATTCACTCCGCAGGTGGCCGAAGCCATCGCGCGGCTGCAAAAGAATTCTTCCATGCGCGTCACGGGGACACTCACCGATCCCGTGCGACGAGCGTTGCACATGCCGTGACAAAAGATGGAGGCGGAGCTCCGCGACGCCTGAATCTCATTGCCGCGTAATATCCGTACCCACGCATTATACGTGAAAGCGCTTGCGAAATGTCCTAAATCGGCTTCATTCGAACGCTTCCAGTTCTGCGTTGTCGATTCTACTGAACGCTGGGCCTCATGAGTTCACCTGCCAGTCAATCATTGATTAATTTGCTGCTGGAAAGCGGCGTTCCTTCGACTGAAGAAGCGGCACAATTGGCCGTGAACCTGAACGGCGGTTCGTGGGTGAGCCAGGTGCTCGATTCCGGTAAGGTGGACGAACAACTTTTCCTGAGCGCAATCGGCAATTTCTTCCGCGTGCCGGTTACCTCCATCGACCCGAAAAAAATCGAGCGCGCGACTTTATCGGTCTTGCCGAGTCGTTTTGTTTTTCAACATCACATTCTGCCCGTCGAGGTGAACGAAAATTCGGTGGTACTGGCGACATACGATCTTTTCAATTCTATTGGCCGCCAGCTTGCGTCGCAGCTTTTGAAAAAGCCGGTTGAATGGGTGCTGGTGCCGCGCGCGCAAATTCTGCGCGCAATGAAAACTCTCTACGGCGTCGGCGCGGAAACGTTCGACGAAATTCTTAAGACGAATCGTTCCTTCGAGGTGTTGCAGGACAGCGAGACTGCCATCGAGTTGAATGATGACGACCCCGAAGCGTCGGTGGTGAAATTTGTGAACCAGATCATTCGCGAAGCAATCGTCGAGCGCGCAACCGATATTCACGTTGAACCGCTGGAAAACGATCTAAGGATTCGTTATCGGATCGACGGGATCCTGCACGAGGTCGCTGTTCCGCCACAATTGCGCGTCCTGCAATCGGCCATCATCTCGCGTCTGAAGGTGATGTCGCACATGGATATCGCGGAGCGTCGGCTGCCTCAGGATGGGCGTATGAATTTGCAGTCGCACAGCCAAAACATCGACGTGCGCGTTTCAACCATCCCCACCGTGAATGGCGAATCGATTAGTTTGCGATTGCTTAGCCGCGGTGAGCAGCAGTTTGGATTCGAGCGGCTCGATCTCAGCGAAAAACAGGAGAAAATTATTCGGCATCTGCTGGCCCAGCCGAATGGAATCATTCTTCTCACTGGCCCGACCGGTTGCGGAAAATCGACGTCGCTTTATTGCTTCCTAAGCAGCATCAATTCAGTGCAACGCCGGATTATTACGGTCGAAGAACCGGTGGAATACCGGATTCCCGGTGTCTCGCAAATCGATGTGAAACCAGAGATCGATCTGACTTTTGCCAAAGGTCTACGCCACATTTTGCGACAGGATCCCAATGTGGTGATGGTCGGCGAGATTCGTGATGTTGAAACTGCGGACATCGCAATCCGCGCGGCGATGACGGGTCACCTTGTTTTTAGCACGCTGCACACGAACGATGCTGTTGGAGGCATCACGCGTTTGCTCGATATGGATGTGGAACCATTTCTACTCGCATCGGTGGTCAAATCGTTCATTGCACAGCGGCTCGTGCGCACGATTTGTTCAGACTGCGCGCAATTGGTCGATTATCCTCGCGAATATCTCGCGGAGATCGGTTTTCCCGTGAAAGAACACGGTACTCGTTTCAAGCGCGGCGCCGGTTGCGATCAATGCCGTCAGACTGGGTATCAAGGGCGCGCGGCAATTTATGAGGTTTGCCTCATCACGGAGCCGCTGAGAAGGATGATCATGCGAAAGCGCGACGGCGGCGAGCTGAAGCAATGCGCCATCGCAGAAGGGATGGAGACTTTGCGGCAGGACGGTTGGCGACGCGTCGCTGAAGGCAAAACAACCATCGAAGAAGTCGTTCGGGTCACGCAAACCGACGAGGTGATGGCCGAAACCACTGAAGAAGCCGAGCCGGTGGTAGCGGGCTAACGCGCGAATCTTAAACGCGTGTCACACCGAGCGAAGCGATCACAATCTTTGCTATTCGCCCCGCAATTCGCGGATCGCCTTTGCGTAATCTTTCGCGTGAAAAATTGAAGTGCCGGCGACGAGCACGTTTGCGCCGTTTTCGATCGATACTCTTGCAGTCTCGGCGTTGATGCCACCGTCTACTGCGATGTCGATCGTGCTGCTCAACGATCTTGCATGTTTAACTTTTTGCATTTGATCAGCTCGAAAGGATTGGCCTCCGAAACCCGGATGCACGGTCATTACCAGTAGCATATCGATTTTGTCCATGAAGGGCGCGATCAAATCGAACGAGGTTTCGGGATTTAGAGTGAGGCCGGCGCGGCAACCGGCGTCTCGAATCTGGCGCAATGTTTTCGTCACGCTGTGTTTCGCCTCCGGTTCCGCGTGGACCGTGATCGAGTTTGCGCCAGCTTTGATAAATCGCGGGACGTAATGATCGGCATGTTCGATCATAAGATGAACATCCAGCGGAAGACTTGTTAGGCCGCGTACCCGTCCGACAATCTCCGGCCCGAAGGAAATGTTATCGACGAAATGTCCATCCATGATGTCGCAGTGGATCCAATCGGCGCCGGCGGCCTCCACCCGATGGATTTCGTCACCGAGTCGTGAGAAATCAGCTGCCAGAATGGATGGGGCGACGATTACTCTTCCCATGAGTGATGGAGTAAAGGAGTTATCGGGTAAATGGCAAGCCCTCCCGGTCGCACTCCACTGCTCCGAAACTCTATTACCCAACAGAAATGCTGCTTGACGGCGTCCCTCTCTGTTTCATGTTACGGCGATTCAGCCGGCCGAATCGCGCTCGTGGGGTAGGTTCGTATGAAGATAGGCCGCCTCGGGCGGAAGAACGCGCTTCTTCCCGGGCTGGAAGTTGCTGCTAATAAATAATTCATGTTCAACGGACTTTTCGGCTGGTTATCCAGCGACATCGGGATCGATCTGGGCACGGCAAACACTCTTGTTTACGTAAAGGATCAAGGGATCGTTCTGCGCGAGCCATCTGTCGTTGCTGTGCAGGCCGGCACCAACAGAGTGCTGGCTGTCGGTGACGAAGCCAAACGCATGCTCGGTCGCACACCGGCAAACATCGTCGCAGTGCGACCGCTCAAAGATGGCGTCATTGCGGACTTCGAAGTGACGGAAGCCATGCTGCGGCACTTCATCACCAAGGTGCACAATCGTCGAGTAAAGGCGAGACCACGTGTCGTTATCGCAGTGCCATCCGGGATCACAGAAGTGGAAAAGCGCGCCGTGCGTGAATCGGCGACGCATGCCGGGGCGCGCGAAGTTTATTTGATCGAAGAACCAATGGCAGCGGCGATCGGAGTGGGCCTTCCGGTGCAGGATCCAGCCGGCAACATGATCATCGATATCGGAGGGGGCACGACCGAGGTCGCACTGATTTCGCTGTCCGGAATCGTGTTTAGCCGCAGCGTGCGCGTCGCTGGGGATGAGCTGGACGAAGCAATCGTGCAGTATATGAAGCGCGCCTACAATCTGATGGTCGGGGAACGCACAGCTGAGGAGATAAAGATTAAAATTGGGTCGGCATATCCGAGCGAAAAGGAGACGAGCGTAGAAGTTAAGGGACGCGACCTGGTCGCCGGTCTGCCGAAGACGCTTATGATCACCTCCCAGGAAGTGCGCGAAGCGCTGCTTGAACCAATCTCAACAATTGTCGATTCCGTGCGGATCACTCTCGAGCGGTGTCCGCCCGAGCTTTCGGCGGACCTCGTCGATCGCGGCCTGGTACTGGCAGGCGGCGGCGCGTTGCTACGGGGCTTTGACAAGCTTTTGAGCGAAGAAACGGGTTTGCCTGTCCATGTTGCTGAAGATCCGCTCAGCGCAGTGGCGGAAGGGACTGGCAAATGCCTCAATGAACTTAAATTCTTGCGTCAAGTGGCCTCGGCAGACCGCCAGTGGCGTTAGGAAGAATTCCGGATTGGCGATTTCGGATTGCGGACTGATGTCGGTGCTTCCGCAGATGTCGACCTTCCTTAGTCCACGAACTTCAATCCGAAATCCGCGATTGCGATGAGCCGCACGAACATCATCGCGCTGCTGATTTTCGGCGCAATTCTGGGATACTTTCTCAGCTTTGGCCCGACGGCCACGCAGAAGTTCAAGTCTGGCGTCTATCAGTTGCTGGCACCATTTTTCACCGGCGGCTCTGGATTAAAAAAACAGCTTACATCCGTGCGTACAGGCTTGAAGTCGCTCGACCAACTGGAGCACGAAAATGCTGGCTTACAGGTGGAAAATCGAGAGCTGAAAGCAACTAACCAGGGTCTGCGCGATGCCGAGAACGAGGTGAATCGCTTGCGTCATGCGCTCAATTATCGCGAGCGCTCAGTCTTTAAGTTAATCGCCGCTGAAATTGTCGCGCGTGATTCATCGACCTGGTGGCGAACGGTCACAATTAACCGTGGCAAGAGAGATGGCATCGAAATCGACATGCCTGTTGCGACAGACGAAGGTTTAATAGGAAAAATAACGACCGTGAGCGACAGCGTCTCGATTGTATTGCTGGTTTCCGATGAAAACTGCCGGATCGCCGCAAAGGTCGAAGGAAGCCGAGAACAGGGGATCGTATCTGGCGAGCGCGTGACATCCGGACTCACCCCGTTTTTGAATCTGAATTTTTTGTCAAAACAGGCCGATCTGAAGCCTGGCCAAAAAGTTTATACTTCAGGAGTTGGCGGCGTGTTCCCGTCGGGTTTGCTGATCGGTGTTGTGAAAACTTTCCGTGTGCGAGAACTGGATGGGCAAGCGCAGCTCACCCCCGCCGTCGATCTGTCGCATCTGGAGGACGTGTTCGTAGTAACTGGCAGAAAATGATTTTCTTTTTTGTTTTGCTCCTACTGGTGCTGGTGGCGCAGATCGCGGAGTTTTTTATTCCAGCGCTGCCATGGCTCTTCAACGCGCACGTGTACATCGTACCTGTGATTGTTTTTTACGGCGCGATGGCCCTGCCGTTTCCTCTCATGCTGGCGCTGGCCATGTACGCAGGAGTTTTACTGGATGCCGTTACCGTGCAGGTGATCGGGGGCAAAGTTGAAATTTCAACCGGATCATCGATACTGATTTACGGTGTGCTGGCAGGAGTAATGCATGGCCTGAGACCGCTTTTTGCACGCGGTCGATGGGAAGTGCATTGTATCCTGAGCGGTGTTTTCACCTCATTAATAGTTCTGGCGCAATATTTGATGATCACATTTCGTCGCGGCTCTCTTATTTTCACCCGCGAAATTTGGTGGCAGATCGGCGGGCCTGGTCTTATTGCCATGGCGATGGCCCCGATCCTGTTTTGGTTTCTCCAATGGATCGGACGGATTACTGCCTACTCCTATCAACCTGAAAGGGGTCGGCTTGAATGAGCAGACGCCGTATTACCTCGCGTGCGCGGATTCAACTTCTCGGGCTGTTGATGCTGATGGGCATAGGCGCTCTGGGCCTCAAGCTTTGGTGGATTCAGGTAGCGCATGGCCAGGAATGGACTTCCCAGCTCCGTGGTAGCTCTCAGGCGACGGTGCGCATCCCCTCGGTGCGCGGCGAAATCAAAGATCGGAACGGACTAACTCTCGTTCAAAATCGGGCGAGTTATGAGGTCGATTTTTATCTGCCGGAAATGGTCAAAGGCTATCGCGAACGCTTTGGTCAGCCGCCCGTGACCGAGTATCGAGCAACCATCAATGGAATGCCGAAAGACCTGAGGGAACCGGACATCATCAAGATCGTCAATAGTGGCGTCGTCCCACGCCTTAACGACCTTGATCTCGCGCGCGATTACAATGCGGGCAAGTTGCAAAAACACTATCGCAACGATACCGAAGTTCCGTTTTCGTACGTCAAAGACATCGATTTTCCAACTTTGGCGAAATTTTCCGAGCATGATGTCGGGTTGCCGGGAGTGGAACTCGCGCTCAAACCCGTGCGTTCTTACGTTTATGGCGCGCTTGCCTCGCACCTTCTGGGTTATGTTGGTATGCCGGATGATGTCGATAAAGAGGACGCAAAGAAATTCACGTTTTACCAGGGAGACTTTGAGGGGAAATCGAACGTCGAAAAGATCATGGACGAATATCTGCGCGGGAAACCCGGGGTGCGTTATTTACGGCGCAACGCAAAGGGTACCATTGATGGCGTCCTGCGCGAAGATCCCCCGGAGCAAGGTGCCAATGTTTTCCTGACGATCGACGCGCGCATTCAGGCGGTTGCGGAGGAGGCGCTGCGCGCAGTGAGCCGGGCAGGTGCGGTGGTTGTCGATCCAAACAATGGCAACATCCTGGCGATGGCTACTGTTCCATCATTTGATCCAAATACTTTCATTCCCAGCATCAAGGCCAAGGATTGGCAAGCGCTGCAAAAAGATGAGGGCGATCCGCTGGTCAACCGTGCAATCAGCTGCTTGCCGCCGGGCTCGACGTTCAAGCTCGTCACGGCACTCGCCGGTCTGCGCAGCAGCACGAAAAATCTCTCAGGCGCCAAATACAGCTGCGGTGGCGGCGTGAGTTACGGCGATCACTTTTTCCGATGTTGGGTAGCGGAAAAACATTATACGCACGGGACCATCGGACTCGCCGATGCCCTCAAGGTGTCGTGCGACTCCTTTTTCTATCAGTATGGTAACGCGGCTGGCATTCAATCGATCGACGCGGTTGGCAAAATGTTAGGCATCGGCCAAGAATCGGGCCTTCAACTGTCAGGTGAACAAACCGGCAACATGCCCGGACCTGAGTGGATGCAAATTCACCATCCCCAGGAGAGGTGGTCGCAGGCACAAACGGCCAATGTTTCGATCGGCCAGGGCTATACGCTTGTCTCGCCTCTGCAATTGGCGATGGCCTACGCGACGATCGCGAACGGCGGCGTATGCTATTACCCCCGTCTGGTGGATCGAGTTTTGAAGCAGGACGGCTTGCCTGTGCTGGATGAGCATGGCAACGTCGCAGTGCCTGAGACGCCCCGAGTGAGATCGGACTTACGTCAGGAAATCTCACCTGAAAAAATTGAGCTTGTGCGTAAAGGCCTCTGGAAAGTTGTTAACGAAGATGGAGGAACCGGCGGCCGCGCGCGCTTGAAAGATTGGGTGGTAGCTGGGAAAACCGGCACTGCGCAGGCCACCGACCGTGGCCACGAGGAAAATGTCGCGTGGTTTGCATGTTTCGCGCCGTATGACCATCCAAAGTATGTCGTCGCAGTGATGGTGCAGGGCGCCTCTGGGCACGGCGGCGAGGTCGCGGGCCCGATCGCTACACGCATTCTCGAACGCACGCTCGCGCAGGATGAAGGAAAGTACGATATGCAGGTCGCCTGGCTCGCACCCGCACATAAGGCGAATCCGCTCCAATTGATCAAATCAGTGGCTTATCACGACACGGGCGGCAATCTTGGAAGCGACGACGAAGAAGACGCCGGCGATTCGCAAACTGCCACAGCGCAGATGGCTAGCTCGGATGCATCGCCGGATGTCGAACCGGAGGCAGATACTCAGGGCAAAGTGCGTCGGCAAGGTCCTGCGGTGGCCCGTGCACTCCCTGCTGCGACGCCAGCTCCCCGCAATTTCTTCCAACGGATCTTTGGAATGCATCCGCGCCAGGCGCCTCCTCCTCCGCCACCTAACCGCCGGCGTGGAACACCACCACGATGAACACCCGATCAGAACCTTCGCTGCAGTGCATTTGGTCAGTTCTGCTTCTGATCAGACAACCTATTTCGTTTTATGATAGACAAAGTAAGAAAACTTTTGGGTCTTTCTTCACGCAAGACCGGCAAAAAGCTCATACTCAGCGTGGAAAAACTCGAGTCCCGGGTTGCCCTGCTCGAGAATGGCCGGCTCGAGGAGTACAGTGTCGAGCGTAAGAGCTCACGGAATATCGTCGGCGGCGTTTATAAGGGTAAAGTCAAAAATATCGAGATGGGGCTCAAGGCGATGTTTGTTGACATCGGCTTCGAAAAAAATGCGTTCCTCCACTTTTGGGACGCAATTCCGGCCGCGCTGGACAGCGGCATTGAGGAAATTGATCGCCGTGGGAGCAAGCGGCCGCGAAAACGAATCACGGTAAAAGACATCCCGAGTATTTATCCTGTCGGTTCGGATGTCATTGTTCAGGTAACCAAGGGGCCCATTGGCACAAAAGGACCAAGGGTAACTACGAATCTCAGTTTTGCCGGGCGCTATCTGGTGCTGATGCCGTTTAGCGATCGTAGCGGTATCTCGCGAAAAATTGAAAACCAGAAGGAGCGCGAGCGATTGCGCAAGATTGTCCGGGAATTGGAAATTCCCGACGGCGTTGGAGTCATTATTCGCACGGTAGGCGAAGGCCAGCGCGCGAGATATTTTGTGCGGGATCTGCGTTTTCTTCTCGATCAGTGGGCCCAGGTCGAGCAGCTCATTCGCGGGGAACAAACTCCCTGCCGTCTCTTTGAGGAGCCGGATTTGGTCGGACGGACAGTGCGCGATTTTCTCACTGAGGAAATCGACGAAGTCCTTTGCGATGACCGCGGGTCAACCGAACGAATGATCGAAATGATCGGCCAGATTTCCCGACGCGCCCGGAATCGCGTGCACCACTACGATGGCGCGATGCCGGTGTTCGAAACGTACGGCGTGCAAAAGCAAATTGATGACGCTTTTCATAGGCAAGTTTGGCTGAAATGCGGTGGCTATATTGTGATCGACGAGACGGAAGCGCTGGTCGCAATTGACGTGAATACGGGTCGAAACAAAGGCGGGCGCGACGTGGAGAAGACTATCTTGCAAACCAACCTGGAGGCCGCAGATGAAATTGCGCGACAGCTTCGTTTACGCAATATCGGTGGGCTGATCATAGCCGATTTCATCGATATGAAGAGCCGCAAAGACCAGCAGGCAGTCTTCAGCTTGATGAAGGAACGGCTCAATCGCGACAAAGCCAAGACGCATGTCCTCCCCATTTCGCAACTCGGCTTGATGGAAATGACTCGTCAAAGAGCGCAGGAAAGCCTGAGCGACACGATTTACGAGAATTGTCCCTACTGCGGCGGACGCGGCGTCGTAAAAACTTCCATGACTACGAGCGTAGAATTGCATCGGACTCTCAATACTGTCATGCGCAAGTATCAGGACAGTATTCATGATATCCGCGTGATTCTGAATCCAGGCGTGCTCAAACGGTTGAAGGAAGAAGATGAAGAATTGTTGGTGGAATTGGAACGCCGTTACGCGAGCCGGCTCACCTTTCGCGGCGATCCTACGTTTCATCACGAAAAGTTTGTTATTACTGACGCAAATACAGGCGCGGAGCTTCACCCGTAAGGCAGCGCCTTACACTAAAAAATCCTTGCAATTTCCTTTCGGCGGCCCAAAAGTCGGGGCATCCGCAGTAATGGCGAGTTTCGTTATTAGCTAGCGTGTGCTCCGAAGGAGTGTTTGGAGCTAGGAACTGAGGAGAGACTTAACCAAAGGAGAAATAAATGAAGAAACCAGTGTTGGGGTTGTTATGCATCGCTGCACTCACTTCGGCAGCGTTTGCTGGGACTGAAACTTATTCCGGAAAAGAAATGAAACAGGTGGCGCCGCCACCGTGTCCGCAATGGTACGCAGACAACGAGTTTAACGTCGGTCTGTGGGGCACTTACGTTTTCACAGGAAACAACTGGCAGGATGATCGCTACATTGAATCGGATCATGCCTTCGGCGGTGGTATTGATCTCAAGTACTTTTTCCACCGTTACTTCGGTGTTGGTATCGAAGGGTGGGCGGTTGATGCCAGGCGCGCGTTTGAGGATGTCTTCATTGATCTTAATAATGGCGTCTTCGACGTCCATACTGGACATGAGAGCCGCGCGGTGGGTTCCGTGTTAGGCACCCTGACGCTGCGCTACCCGATTCCCTGCACGCGCTTCTCGCCCTACCTTTTTGGAGGAGCCGGCGGAATCTTTGGTGGCGGCGAAAGCACGAAGGTTGTCGTGAACGACGGAATCATCCGCACTGAACAAACCGGTTCCGAGTCGCGGGCAATCGGGCAGGTCGGCGGCGGCATGGAAGTTCGCTTCACCCCGCACATTGGCTGGGTCAGTGATTTCAGCTGGAATTTCGTCGATGGACCGAAGAACAACTTCGGGATGGTGCGCACCGGCGTAAATTTCGCCTTCTAAAGATCCACGATCAGATTTGCTAAAGCGGCGTCCGGAATATCGGACGCCGCTTTTGTTTGTACGCGATTGGCGTTTGCGAACGCGGGCATGGGCACGAAATTATCGTGATGTCATTCGTCGAAACCCTGGACAATCTGGCTCTGAAGAAATCGGAGCTAGTCAACCGATTCGAGCACCTGATTGCTCCGAAATCGGATCGAGAGTTCGAAGCGATGGCGCAAACTTCGCGTGCGCTTACGCTACAGAATTTTGGACGCACGATGCGTCTGTTCGCTCCGCTGTATCTTTCCAACGAATGCATTAACAATTGCAGGTATTGCGGTTTCTCGCGCGATAATCCGATCCTTCGCGTCACACTCAATGTCGATGAAGTCGTCGCCGAAGCGCAGCATCTCGCGCGTCAGGGATTTCGTCAGATTCTGCTTGTCGCGGGCGAGCACCCAAAATTTGCTGGCCGCGACTATCTCGCCGAATGCGTTCGTACGCTCGGTCCTGATTTTTCGTCGATCTCGATCGAAGTGGGCCCGATGAAAACGGAGGATTACGTGCCGATCGTGGAAGCGGGCGCGGAAGGGCTCGTGGTTTATCAGGAAACCTACAATCGCGGGATTTATGCAGAAATGCATACCGCCGGACCGAAACGCGATTTTGATTTTCGGCTCGATTGCGCCGAGCGCGCTTATGCGGCCGGTTTTCGCAGACTCGGCATCGGCGCGCTGATTGGTTTGTCGCGCTGGCAGGACGAAGCAATCGCGCTGGCAGCGCACTTGGAACATCTGTTCAAACACTGCTGGCAGGCGCAAATTACTGTGAGCCTGCCGCGTTTGCGTCCCGCGGCCGGCGAATTTCGTCCGCTTTTTTCCATGACTGACCGCGAATTGGCGCAATTAGTTTGCGCGCTACGCATCACTTTCTCGCAGCTCGGCATTGTGTTGAGCACTCGCGAGTGCGCGCCCCTGCGGGATTCACTGGTGTTAATCGGGGTAACGATGATGAGTGCCGGCAGTCACACGGAGCCGGGCGGCTACACCCGACGCGGGGGCGCACATTTGCATCGCACGGTACGCGGCCGCATCGTCGCGCCCGAATTCCAAGACGGCGAAGATCAACTCGCCACCGGCCAATTTGAGATCAGCGACGAACGTTCCCCAGCGGAAATCGCCGCAATCCTTCGCCGTCGCGGCCTCGAGCCGGTTTGGAAAGATTGGGACCAGGCCCTTTGCGGAGCGTGACGATTTCACTCAATGGCGAACGTGTTGATGTGCGCGAGGCAAAGACGATCGCGGAGTTAGTCGATCGCTATCAATTGCCGCCGCAATCGATTTTGGTCGAGCACAACGGCCTCGCCGTTCATCGACATGAGTGGACGGAACGGTCATTAGCCGAAGGCGACCATGTTGAATTGATCCGTGTCGTCGCCGGCGGCTAGAGGCTTATTTGGCGATTCTTCTCCTCAGATTTGAGCGCTCTTTACTACGACGCGCATTCCGTCGGTCTGGATGACGGTGACAGGTGTTTGGGGGCCGATGAATTCACCTTCGGTGACAACGTCGACCACGTGATCGGCGAAACGCGCTTTGCCGCTCGGCCGTAAAACCGTAACCGAGGTACCTTGCATTCCTGGAGTGAGTGCGAGCGCAGTTGTGAACTGTCGCGGAACGCCGGCGAGCGATGGGCCGGGTGGATTTGAATCCATCAAGGCGAATCGCCGGTAAATGCTCGTGCGCGGTAAATAGCGGGCGAGCAGGGCAATGATGATGAACGATCCCACGATCGCGATAAACATGTTAAGCAGCGGCATCGCGAGCATCTTGCCGGTCGGGAAGAAATTCTGACCCGGATAACGATCGATCATCGTCCACAGCAGCGAAGCGAGCATGAGGAAAACGCCGACAACACCAAAAACAATCGTGCTGTGCGCGAAGAAAAGTATCTCGATCAGGACCAGAATCATTCCGAGAATGAACAACGCGACGACTTCCCAGCCGGCGAGGCCGGCCAGATAATGCCCCAAGAAGAATAGCGCGAAACAAATTGCAGAGATAACCCCCGGCCACGTCACACCAGGAATTTTAAATTCCAGATACGCGCCGAGAATTCCTCCTAGCAGCAGCAATGGCGCAAGCGCAGTGATCCAAAACGCGATTTGCTCGAAGCCAGTCGGCTCGATCGTGACTTTGTTTCCTTTTAGGCCGGCTTTTTTGATCAGATCGCTAACCGAATCGGCGACACCTTCTGCGAGCAATGGTTTGCCGTTGATCCGTTCAGTTGCTTCCTGAGCATTGAGAGTGAGCACCGCTCCTTTCGGGTGAACGACGCGGTCGCCAATCTTCACTTCTTTGTCCTTGTTGATGAACGCTTCGGCGACATCCGGATTGTGCCCGTTCTTACTCGCAGAACCACGGATGAGCGCAGACCAATACGAAATCGCCTTCTCCTTCGCGGTAGCGGGCAAATCCTCGCCGCTCGGGAGGATCGGTGCGGCGGCGCCAATTGCGCTCACCGGCGCCATGTAAATGCGTTGCGTGGCAATGACGATAAGCGAACCAGCGGACCCGGCATTTGTGTTGATGAATGTGTAGCTCGGGATTTTGGTTTGATTAAGTGCATTCACGATATCGGTCGCTGTATCGAGGCGGCCGCCGTATGTGTTCATGTCGAAAATGATCGCGGACGCTTCGTTGCTCTCGGCTGTCTTCACTGCCCGGCGGAGGAACGCAAGGAGCGAAGGGCCCACTTCGCCGCGTAACGGGACAACAACAACATCCCCTTTGTGGATGACTTCACGCGCGTGCGCGGGTGTTATCGTCGTCAGGCACCAGGTCAGCGCCAAGATCGATAAACTCTTTTTCATCGCTTGGACATAAAGAGGCACTGCGTAAGTTTGGCATCGCTTCAAAAGGCAAACGAGGCAAAAATAATCAGGCGCGCATGGGAACAATCCCTCCGGAAACGATCGAGCAGATTGCTGCCTCAAACGATATTGTCGAAGTGATCGGCTCGTATTTTCCGCTCAAACGCGCCGGAGCAAATTTCAAGGCGCTTTGTCCATTTCATCAGGAGAAAACGCCTTCTTTCATGATCAGCCCGAGCCGGCAGACCTTTCACTGCTTCGGTTGTGGCGCGGGCGGGAGCGTTTTTCGGTTCGTCATGGACTACGAGCATACCGATTTTCCATCGGCAGTGCGGAAGCTCGCGGGGCGCGCCGGAATTACAGTGGTAGAGAAGCGCGGCGCGGCGGATGAAGATCGACGATATGAGGCGCGCCGGACACTGCTGAAATTGCACGCCGACGCGGCCGAATGGTTTCATGAGAACCTGTTGAAAAGAGATGTCGGGGAACCAGCGCGAAAATATCTAAAACAGCGCGGGATTACGGCGGAAATCGCCAAAAATTGGCAGCTTGGCTACGCCGCCGACGAATGGGACGCGTTTGGCAGCTGGGCACGCGCGCAGGGCTACCATACTCGGGACCTCATTACGAGTGGCCTCTCAAAAACAAGAGATAATACAGAGAGCGGGCCGGTTGAGAGCTCAAGTGCATACGATCGCTTTCGCGGCAGGATCATGTTTCCGATTTGCAACGATGTCGGCGAAGTGATCGCATTCAGCGGCCGCCTTTTGAAAGATGCGGAGGGCGCGGCGAAATATTTAAATTCGCCTGAGACGCCGCTTTTCCGAAAAGGCAGCGTGCTTTTTGGTCTGCACAAAACCAAGCGCGCGCTGATCGAGGCGAACTGCGCCATTGTGTGTGAAGGCCAGCTGGATTTGATAAGTTTATTTGAAGCGGGAATCACGAACGTCGTCGCGCCGCAAGGAACCGCGTTCACAGAGAATCAGGCGCGGGTTCTGAAACGCTTCGTAAATGAAGTCGTTCTTTGCTTCGACGCTGACGCAGCCGGTCAGAAGGCTGCGGAGCGTTCGCTCGATGCGCTGCTCCAGAATGACTTGATCGTGCGCGTGGCAGAAATCCCGGCGGGCGAAGATCCCGACTCGCTAGTTCGGCGCGAAGGAAAAGAGGCATTTGAAAGCCGCGTCGCTCGTGCGCGTGATTTTTTCGACTACTGGATCGAGCGTGAGGCCGCCAGTGTCGATCTGGCTTCCCTCGGGGCCAAGATGCAGTTAGCCAGAAGCCTGGCTGGAACCGTCTCGCGTGTGCGCGACCCACTCATGCGTGGGGAGGTTGCGAGCAAAGTTAGCGCACGCCTCGGTGTCGCCGCTCAAGATTTTCAGGCGCTATTGCCCAAGCAGAGAAGCGAATTGCTTCGGTCAAACGAGCGATCCGAGGCGGACGGCGTTGGTGGACCCGCGCCGCCACCGCGGCACGACATTGCCATGCTTTGTCTTCTGGCGTTACGAGACGAAGAAGCGCGAGAATTTCTTCGCGAACAAAATTGGCGCGAGATTCTCGCCCAGGTAGCGGATGGAGAAATTCTTGTTCGCATTCTCACAAGCGACCTGCGTCCGGACGACGCGGCCTCACTCAACACCTTCATGGTCACGCTTTCCCCGCCGGAGGAGCGATTAGTCTCTTCGTGGCTACTGCAAAAGGCGCCGCCCAATGCTGCGGCGATGGTCGAAAAATGGTGGCTCGGCATTCGCCAGGCTGTCTTACGCCGCCAACTTGACGTCGCTGCAAACCAAATCAAACTTCCTAACCTGAGCA
Source organism: Verrucomicrobiota bacterium (assembly GCA_003219415.1). Lineage (GTDB taxonomy): Bacteria > Verrucomicrobiota > Verrucomicrobiia > Chthoniobacterales > UBA10450 > Udaeobacter. The sequence continues at coordinate 47,571 of QHOS01000033.1, forward strand.
CCGGAGAAATCGTAAATTTGCAGAAACAAATCCTTGACCTGCAGGAACAGCTCCACGAGCTTTCCCGGCCTGCCGGCCCGGGCGACAATTAGTTGTCGATCTACTGCCGTGCGGCGAGTCGAACGTCTTAGTCAAATCAGTAATCCCATCATCTTGGCCAGGCATTCGAAACACACGGGAGGCAGCCGGCAGTCGTCGGCGAAACGGGTTAAACAGACCCAGCGCCGAAGTTCATCAAAAAGGCCTGTTGCTCTTCGACTTCGCCGGAAGCTTAAGAAACAACCACGAATCGCTGCAGTCAAAGCCAAGCGCGGACGCACCTCGCCACAACACCAGAACGGATCGCTACCGGAGCCGCGAGAGCAAATGGCAGCGTCCCGGTTATACTCGGCGATTGAATTACAGAGCCGCATTCGCGAACTGATCAAACTCGCGAAAGAACAAGGCTATCTCACGTTTGACGACTTAAACGAGGCGTTGCCTGAGGGAATCACTGACGCCGATGAATTGGACCTCATTCTCACGCGGCTGCGTCGCCTGGAGATCGACATCATTGAAGCGTCGGAAGTCGATCGCTACAAGGACGGGAAAAAAGATACAGAGGAGGAGTTAGAAGAGGAAGAGAGGCCCGAAGCCAAGGTTGATATCCTGGACGACCCGGTACGGATGTATCTCAGACAGATGGGCCAGGTCCCGCTTCTGACCCGGGAACAGGAAGTAGAAATATCCAAACGGATCGAGGAAGCCGAAGACATGGTGCTGAAGCACATCAATCGCTTCGGTTTTATTGCACAGGCCCACTTGGACCTCGCCACGAAGCTGATCGAGGGCAGGGAACGGTTCGATCGGGTGATTCTCGACAAGAAAATCGAGAGCCGGGAAAGGTATATGAAAAATCTCCCGCGCCTCTGCAAACAGGTGGAACAATTAAGCGCATCGATCACCCGGCAGTTTTGCGAGGTCTCGCGCAATTCCTTAAAAAAGCGACCGCCGAAGCTCCGGGCATTGCAAAGAATGATGACTTCTTTGCAACGGCTTTATCCTCTTTTTTACCTCAAGCAGAAAGTCACGGAGGAATTTGTGCACCTGGCGGATGACGCGCATCACACCTCGCTTTACCTGCAAACCGAGCTGGCCAAAAATCCTCGCAGTAAGAAACGGCGATTGCAGCTTCAGACCAACACCCGCGAGCTCGAAAAGGGGCTGTGGTTCCCGCTTGCCGAATATGCGAAAGAATACCAGACGCTTAAGGGTTGGATGCGCCAGGCATTCAAGGCCAAAACCGAAATGGTGGAAGCCAACCTGCGTCTCGTTATCTCGATCGCAAAAAAATACACCAATCGCGGCCTATCCTTTCTTGACCTGATCCAGGAAGGAAATATGGGGTTGATGAAGGCGGTCGAGAAATTCGAGTATCGGCGCGGGTACAAGTTTTCCACCTACGCGACGTGGTGGATTCGCCAGGCCATCACCCGCTCGATTGCCGACCAAGCCCGCACGATTCGCATCCCGGTCCACATGATTGAGACGATCAATAAGCTCATGCGTGTGCAGAAACAGCTGGTGCAGGAATACGGGCGCGAACCATCGCCAGAGGAAGTGGCCGAAGAAGTGCTCCTGCCAGTAGATCGCGTGCGGTCAGTTCTTAAGATGGCGCAACAACCAATCTCTCTCCAGTCTCCGGTGGGCGAGAGCGAAGAAACAAATTTTGGGGATTTTATCGAGGACAGGGGCGCCGAAAACCCAAGCGACATGACTGCGATTGTGTTGTTGAAAGAAAAAATTAAGGACGTGCTGGAAACCCTGACCGATCGTGAAAGGCAAGTCCTCGAGCAGCGATTCGGGCTGGTCGATGGCTACAGCCGAACCTTGGAAGAAGTAGGCCGGCAGTTTCAGGTCACCCGCGAGCGCATCCGCCAGATCGAAGCAAAGGCATTGCGCAAAATGCGGCATCCAACTCGTATTCGGCAACTCGAAGGCTTCCTTGAAGCTCCCGGCCTCTGAATATGGTTGCCATTCGAGCGCAACTTCCATCTCTGCAGATAGTTCAATTGACTGGAGACTATGGATCGTGAAGATGACAAGGAATTGTGGGATACGCTCGGTCGCATTCCCGAGCCGAAGCTGTCGCCGTTTTTTGCCCGGAACGTGGTGAGGAGCGTTCGTCAGGAGGCAACTCCTTTCGAGCGGGCGCGAAGCTGGTTCAGTTTGCGGAGACTTGTTGCGGCGTCCGCTGCGGCAGTCGTCGTGATCGGCCTGGCCATCGCCACGCATCATCCAGTCTCGCAGACGCCCGCTGTAAATGATTCAGACGTGGTGGCAAAAATCGATCCACAAGATTATGACGTCGTGGCCGATCTGGATGAATTGATCGCCTGGGATGAAAATAGCGTGTGGGAGGACAAGCCAACTTTGTAAGTTAGTCGTTGCTTTGTCGGTCTTCGCTTTGTCTTGCGGCGCCGCACAAGCGCAACCACAATCACATCGGCCGATTGGGCGACCTCCCGTCGGAGCTCCCCATGGGCGTCCGCCATCCCAGAACATACGTGAGCGGTGGCAGGCGATGCCCCCGGGGGCTCGCCAAAACTTTCAACGCAACGCCGAGCGTTGGCTGCGCATGAGTCCGGAAGAGCGTAACGTAATGCGCCAGCGAGAGAATCTGCGCCGGGAAACCATCAGGCGCGAGACCGAGGCAGCCGTTCGTGACTCCGGCCTGCGTTTGAGCCCGCAGGAACGTGCTCAGTTTGAATCGCGCTACATTCAGGAGCGCCGAAGAGTGGAACAAACGTTGCGTCAGCAAATTGAAGCTGAACGACAACAGCAGCTGCCGGCGCTGATTCAACAGCTGAAGAAAGAATTCCAGATTGACCAGCCAACCAAAGGGCCGGCGGCAAAACCGGTAGAGTCGCCCAAATCAAAGAAGTAACGATTCACGCCTTATGCCTTGGTAAAGACGTTCCTGGAAAAAGAAACTGGCCCGAGATCGCTCTCGAGCCAGCTCGATCTGGATTTCTAGGCTCTACGTCAACTTAGCGCCGATAGTAGTGATGATGCCGGTAGTGACGATAGTAACGATGCCCGCCGTACCAATAATTGGGTCTATAGTAGGATCCGTAGTACGGCCGGTAATAGCGGTACGGGTAATAGTACCGGGATGGATAATACCCGTAGTAGCCCGGCCCGAACCCAACCGAGAAGTACACTTGCGCATCGGAACGCGGGACTGAAGCGAATACTAATCCCCCTGCCACCAGTGTAATTAAGAGAAGTTTCCTCATTGTTTTACCTCCCAGTAATTAAACAGAAGATGAAAAGAAAAGTTTTCCGGTTTATTCGGATGGACGAACCTCCGGATAACCTATGATGCAAACGCTTTGGCCAATCTGTTCATAAGAAATGCGCTGAAGACGCAGGGCACTCGCAGTCGTTTCGGCGCCGCGACCCGGGAACGCGATTATCGGACCTGCGGTAAGGATCGGACCCAAATAGAGATGCACTTTATCAATGACGCGTGCATCGAGGGCCTGACTAAAAACTTCGCCGCCGCCCTCGATCAACACGCTCGTGACCCCGCGTTCGCCCAGATTTTTCAGTACAGCCGCAAGAGACTTGCGTCTATAAATTAGCGTTCGCGAAGCATGCCGATCGGAAAATAGATGAGCATGCTGCGGCAGGTTTCCTGAGCGACTTAATACGACGCGGTGCGGTTGCCGCGCGCTGGGAACGCCGCGCACCGTCAGTCGTGGGTTGTCCGTCCGGACTGTTTGAGCTCCAACCAATATCGCGTCCGCCGTGGCGCGAAGCTGATGCGCGTGACGGCGGGCGGAATGTCCTGTGATCCAACGAGACTCACCAGCGGGTCGCGTTAATCGACCATCGAGCGACATCCCGCACTTACCGATAACAAAAGGGCGCCCTGTAACGATCCACTTGTTGAACGCCTCGTTAATTTGCGCGCAGTCATCGGCCAAAACGCCGTTTCGTACTGTGACCCCCGCATTTCGCAATTTCACAATCCCTTTGCCGGAGTGACGCGGATTTACGTCAATCGCGCCGACAACCACGTTTCTGACTCCCGCCTGAAGTATCGCATCTGCGCACGGAGCAGTGCGTCCTTCTGTGGAGCACGGTTCCAGAGTAACGTAAAGCGTAGCGCGCGCAGGCACAGCCCCGGGGAAATTGCGGAGGCATTCAACCTCAGCGTGGTCGCGGCCGGCTCGCCGATGATGTCCTCTCGCCACGATCCGGTTGCCGACGACGAGAACCGCTCCAACCGCGGGATTAGGGCTAGTCTGACCAAGCCCCTTCTTTGCCTCGTTGAGTGCAGCGCGCATGAACTTTTCGTCTCGTCCTCTATCCATTGCTTCGAGACATCCATAATTGTTCTTGCCTATTGAGGCAACGGGGTGAACCAAACACTCACTGATCATGTTGTGCTCGGAACTTCAAAGAAGCCTTTTCGCGTGCTGAAACACTCGGCTAATTCGTGCCTGGAGGGATTCGAACCCCCAACCTTCTGATCCGAAGTCAGAAGCTCTATCCAGTTGAGCTACAGGCACAATGGGAAAGTGGTTAGTAATTTGTGAGAAGTGACCAGGGGCAGACCTAACCTCTCACTTTTCACTAATCTCTTTAAATCTGGGTGGCCGACGGGACTCGAACCCGCAACAACCAGAACCACAATCTGGGGCTCTACCATTGAGCTACGGCCACCAACAGTAACGCAGAACGAGATTTTAAGATTCGAATCTCCATTTGCAAACCCGGTGTCTGTCTGGTTGTCAGTTTGGACAGTGGCCTTTTTCTCCTTTCGCGGTGGCAGGGAGAAAGGACAAAGGAGGACAGACTTTTAACATTTGCCAAACAAAGGACTCGACTTTCCCAAGTCATTCCCCTAATTCTCGACGCCGGTGGAACGAAAATCTGCCTGCAGCTTGATTGTCGCCTCGGCTGGTCCTGGCGTGAGGCGGGTTGGCTCGGCTTTTCTTGCCGGCTTGTTTTGCCTCCTTTTGATAATTCCGCTTTCGGCGCAGCAGGACGATCCAAGCGAGATTTTTCTTAAAGCTTATCTCTCGGCGCAGCAGGGCGAAAAACTCGAGCACGAAAACCGATTTAAGACTGCCCTCGCCAAATTTCGGTTTGCTGGAAGCCTGATCGAAGAATTGCGGAGATCGCACTCCGATTGGCAGCCGGCGATCGTGGAGTATCGCGGCCGTAAGATCGGCGAAGGAATCTTGCGCGTCCAGGAACGTATATCGAGGCATGATGAACTGAGTGCGGCTGCCAGTCCTCTGCCGGAGGTTGTCCCTTCACTTCCCGAGAATGAGGCCTGGTCGGAGCCCGGTCCAGAGGTCGTAGCTCCGCAAGGACTCGACACGATTTCCCAAGGGCCGAGCGATGGGGCGATTCAGGAGGCAACCAGGAAATTGCGTCGCAAGGTGGATCAACTGCAAGCGGCGCTTGAAAAGTCACGCAGCGATCTCGAAACCGCCCAAAAAGAAAAGACAGCCGTAAACACGCATCTGGAGGAAACAAGCTCCAAGCTTGAGAATGCACAAAAGGAAATCGAGACGTCGAAGGAGTCAGAACGCTCAGCACGCGATGAACTCGCGCAGACGCACGCATCGATCAAAGCGCTTCAGTCATCGCAGGAAAATGGCCTCGAGCAGTTGCGCACGGAGATCGCCGATTTGAAGGATGCCGTTGCTGTTGCGGAAGAGGCGCGTGCAACGGCAGAAAAGCAAAGGGACGAAACCAACGCGAAACTCGCCGAGGCAAACAGGCAAATCAATGCGGTAGAGCAGCAGCGCGACGAGGCGCTAGCCCAGCTAAAAGCCGGCAGCGAAACGGAACAGCACCCGCAGGCGCTTTTCGCCGAGAATGGCGATCTTAAGCTCAAGCTGGCAAATTTAGAGAAAAACGCGCCCGCTAACGCCAATTCAACAAATGTTGAGGAATTGGTGGGAGTGAAGCAGGAGGTTACGCAGCTCCAGCAGCAACTGGCCGAAAGCCAGAAACAGAATCAGTATCTCGTAGCGAGAATTGCAGAGCTTTGGGTGCAGTTGGATGAGACTGGCGCGCAGCTGCAGACCGCGAAGCTGACCGGCAAAAACAGCGAGGAGACGGACCGACTGATGAGAGAGAACGAACTCCTGCGAAACATCGTGGTACGGGAACGGGAGGAAGAAGCGCGTCGGGAGGAAGCAAGAAAATTGATGCTGGCGGAGCTGGACAGATTAAGAATCAAATCTGATTCGTTGAATAAGGAGATCGAACTCCTCGCCCAGCCAGTCACAAAACTAAGTAGCGAAGAACTCGGTCTGCTTCGTCAGCCTGTGGTTTCAGTTTCGGATCAGAACCCCGGCGCATTGACCGCGAGTTTTATTTTTGCGAAAAAATCCGCGGGAGATTCAATCGAGGCCGAGGCGACAACGAACGATTCCGGCGGGTTGAAGGAAGAATCACGCGACGGCCCGCATGGTGTTGTACACGCCGCCAGGGAAAGGTTCAGCGGTGCGAGTACCGAACCACAGAAACCTATGTCGGGAAGTTCTGACAAAGGATCCGAATGACCTTTGCGCGTTTTAAAGTTTTGCCGTGGCTTGACCGCAAAATCTAACGGCGAATTGACTGGAACGGGATCACAAAGATGCCGAACATGCCTTGGTTCCCGGACAGGTTCCGCTGTTGACGCATAGCAAAACCAGATCGCTCCTGGCCTGTATCGGCAACGAACCAGTCGCGTCGCAATTTATTGAATTGAGAATTCCACCTGCGCCAAGAAAGGATCACGAAACCTGATCTGACTGGATTTTCGCCACGCAACGGGCCGATCTTAGTCCGGTTTCCGACCTGAGCGAATGGGGCTGGGCTATCGAGTGCGTCCCGTTGACGATTGATTCTGTAGCCGGCGCTCTGAGACCGCCGTATCCCTCGCATGAAACTATTTCTTACCGCTAACTGGCGTTATCTGGCGATGCTGAATTACGTCGTCGATCCTGCGCTGATTGAACCGCTCGTTCCGGTCGGAACAGAGATCGATTATGAAAACGGCGAGACGTTCGTCAGTATAGTCGGATTTCTGTTTCTCGATACACGTCTTCTGGGTCTTCCGATCCCGCTGCATCGCGATTTCGAAGAACTGAATCTGCGTTTCTACGTGAGAAGAAAATCGGCTGACACTTGGCGACGCGGTGTAGCTTTCGTCCGCGAGCTTGTGCCTCGCCGTGCGATTTCGCTCGTTGCCCGTGCATTTTATGGAGAGCGCTACTTCGCTCTCCCGATGAAGCACAGAATAGAGCACGTCGATGCTAAATTAAGCGTCGAATACTGCTGGCGACGCGGAAAGAAGTGGGAGTTTCTTAAGATGAGTGCAGCCGGCGAACCGCAATCTGTTTCCGCCGGTTCGCATGCCGAATTTATTACCGAACATTACTGGGGCTACACCTGTGTCCGGGGCGGTTGCAGCGAGTACCGCGTCGAACACCCTCGCTGGAAGATCTGGAATGCGGCCAGGTTCGAATTGAACGCTGACGTGGCAACTCTTTACGGCGAACAATTCGCCGAAACGTTGAGTCGGTCTCCTCGCTCAGCATTCATTGCGGACGGTTCCCCAATTACCGTCCAAAAGCGCGAGCTATTCTTATCTCAATAGGAGTTGCCTCAGCACAAACGGCAAAATCCCGCCATGCCGATAGTAATCGACCTCGATTGGCGTATCGATGCGAACTTTCGCAGGCACAGAGCGCTTCTGCCGATCCTTGCCTTCGATCTCGAGCATTACGGTTTGGCTAGGCTTAATTGTTTCAGATAAACCAGTGATCGAAAAGATCTCTGAGCCGTCGAGCCCGAGGGATTGCGCTGTTGTTCCGTCGGAAAATTGCAACGGCAACACGCCCATGCCGACGAGGTTCGAGCGGTGAATCCGTTCGAAGCTTGCAGCAACAACCGCCTTCACCCCTAACAAACGCGTCCCCTTCGCAGCCCAGTCTCGCGACGAGCCGGTACCGTATTCGTGCCCAGCGAGAATCACCAGCGGAGTATTTGTCTCCGCATATTTCATCGCTGCGTCGAAGATCGACATCTCTTCGCCTTCACCGTTAGCAAAATATTTCGTCACTCCGCCTTCGGTCCCTGGCACCATTAAGTTCTTGATCCGCACATTGGCGAATGTTCCGCGCGTCATCACCAGATCGTTGCCCCGCCGGCTGCCGTAACTATTGAAATCTCGCGGTTCAATCCCGCGCGACTTCAGATATTTTCCAGCTGGCGAAGTTTCTTTGATCGCTCCCGCAGGCGAAATGTGATCGGTCGTTACCGAGTCGCCGAAAATGCCAAGTGCGCGAGCGCCTCGAATCTCCTCAATGTGCCCCGGCTCCATCGAGAAATTTTGAAAGAACGGAGGCTCGTGAATATAATCGCTCTTCTCGTCCCATTGGTAGATGTCGCCGCGGCTCGATGGAATGTCGTTCCACTTCGGATTTTGATCGGCAAAATCGCGGTAGAGTTTGCGGAAGGTTTCGGGTGCAAGCGCCTTTTGCATGGCGCCCCGGATTTCACTGAGACTCGGCCACAAATCTCGGAGGAAGATTTCCTTTCCGTTTCTACCTTTTCCTAACGGCTCGCGCGAAAGGTTAATGTGCACGCGACCGGCGAGCGCGAACGCGACCACTAGCGGCGGCGACATCAGGAAATTCGCCTTGATATGTTGATGCACGCGCGCTTCAAAGTTGCGGTTTCCCGAAAGGACTGAGGCGGCAACCAGGTCGTATTTATTGATCGTCTTCTCAATGTTCGGGTGGAGCGGCCCCGAGTTGCCGATGCAGGTGGTACAACCGTAACCGACGAGGTTAAATCCGAGTTGATCGAGGTATTTCTGTAGCCCAGTTTTGTGAAGATAATCGGAAACAACACGCGAGCCCGGCGCGAGTGATGTTTTCACTCCAGGATCGACACGCAGGCCATGCTCGACTGCTTTCTTTGCGAGCAATCCGGCCGCGATCATCACGCTCGGATTGCTCGTGTTCGTGCAACTGGTGATTGCTGCGATTAGGACGCTACCGTGCCCGACGTGAGTGCGCCCGTGCGTGAAAACGTCGCTGGACTCAGCTTCAATTTCCTTGCCAAGATCCGGTGTTGGCCGGTTTGCAATCATCTCAATCTTGTTGAGTTCATCCCCGGGACTAATTCCCTGGTCTTCCTTTTTATCGGTCGAAAACATTTCCTCGTCGCGAGGCGCGCTGCCGTTCAATTCGACCAGATGCTTTTCGCGAAGATCGACATTCTGTTTGCCGTACCCGCCATCACGAACCGGCTTTTCGAGCAATTCTCGAAACGTTTTTTCAAGATCCGGCAAATTGATCCGGTCCTGCGGCCGTTTGGGTCCGGCGACGCTCGGCTGCACCTGCGCCAAATCCAGATCGATATCGACGCTGTAATCGATTTCACCCCTGAGCGGCATGCCGAACATTTTTTGCGCCCTAAAATAATTTTCGAACGCAAGGCATTGTTCTTCGCTGCGTCCGGTCGCCCTCAAGTAATCGACCGACTCTTGATCAATCGGGAAATATCCCATCGTTGCGCCGTACTCCGGCGACATGTTTCCGATGGTCGCACGATCGGGCACCGGCAGCGATGCAGCCCCTTCACCGTAAAATTCGACGAACTTCCCAACGACTTTTTGCGCGCGCAGCAATTGTGTGATGTGTAGCACGAGATCAGTCGCGGTGACGCCTTCGCGCAGTTGTCCACTCAAGTGCACGCCGACCACTTCCGGCGTCAAAAAGTAAACCGGTTGGCCGAGCATGCCGGCTTCCGCTTCGATTCCGCCTACACCCCAGCCAACGACGCCAAGACCGTTGATCATGGTCGTGTGCGAATCGGTGCCGACGAGAGTGTCGGGAAAGTAGATAGTTGATGCTTGGTTGTTGCTGGTTGATTGAGCGGAAAGAACGCCTTTGGCGAGGTATTCCAGATTCACCTGGTGCACGATGCCGATTCCTGGCGGGATGAGCTGGAACGTTTTGAACGCCTGCTGTCCCCACTTTAGAAACTGGTAGCGCTCGCGGTTGCGCTTGAATTCCATGTCCAGGTTCAGCTCCAGCGCTCGCGCGGAACCGAAGAAATCGACCTGCACTGAGTGATCAACCACCAGATCGACAGGCACGAGCGGTTCAATGATTTTCGGATCACCTCCGAGTCGTTTCACCGCGCTACGCATCGCGGCGAGATCGACCACCAGTGGCACGCCGGTGAAATCCTGCAAGACGATGCGGGCAACGACGAATGGAATTTCCTCGTTCGCCGGAGATTTCGCGTTCCAGTTCGCCAGCGCTTCGACATCTTTGCGCTGTACTTTTTGGCCATCGCAGTTGCGCAGCACCGATTCGAGAACAATCCGGATGCTGACCGGTAGTCGAGAAATTTTTCCGACATCCTGTTCTTCCAATGCCGGGAGCGAAAACAAAAATCCTTCGCCTCCTTTTCCCGCGTCGAATTTCCTCAGCGTCTTAAATTCGTCGTTCATTTTCAATCCCGTCATCCTGAGCGGAGCGAAGGACCTCGCACAGATTCATAAGGTCACGCAAGTTACCTGAGGTCCCTCACTTCGTTCGGGATGACATTGAGCGCGCGCGTCATTTCATTTCTTCCAATTTCGCTTTGATCTTGTCGAAATTGGGCAGCTGTCTCGCGTCGTCGTTGCTCTCCGCGTACTGGATCACACCGTTCTTATCGATGATGAACGCGGATCGTTTCGGCACGCCTCCCATGCCGAGATTCATCTGGGGAAGGAACGATTCGTACATCACGCCGTAATCCCCCGCGATTTTGTGTTCGTAATCGCTGAGCAACGGCACGGTGATTTTCTCCTTTTGTGCCCACGCTTCCTGCGCGAAAGGATTATCGCCGCTGATTCCATAAACGGTGGCGTTCAAACCCGTGTAAGCGTTCAAGCCTGCGCTGACTTCGCACATTTCCGTTGTGCAGGTACCCGTGAAGGCCATAGGAAAGAAAAGCAGAAGTGTGTTTTTCTTTCCGAAATTGTCGCTCAGTTTGATTTGCTTTGGCCCGTCAGCGGCCTTGGTCGATAACATGAAATCTGGCGCTTTAGTTCCAACAGCAAGTGGCATAAATGGATTCTTCCAGTTTGAGTTCAACGTGGGGGACTTTCAGTATAGGTTCGACAGCGGAGTGGTCAAAACGAGATCGCGATTCGTTAAATCGTTACATCGTAATTCCCGACCGAGTTACGAATCTCGAATTTCGGATTACGATTCACTGCATCCCATGGAACTCCTCTGGTGGCTTGTCGCGGTGATCCTGTTCGCAGTCGGCTTGATTGGCACCGTGCTGCCTGTGTTTCCCGGGACAATTATCATTCTTGCCGGCGCGCTCCTTCACCGCATGATGCTCGGGCCGGAGAAAAGCGTTGGCTGGGGAACGATCACGATCCTTGTGCTGCTCACTGTGGTGGCGTATGCGCTCGATTTTCTCAGTGGCTACTTCGGAGCCCGATATTTCGGCGCCACAAAGTGGGGAATGTTTGGCGCGCTACTCGGAGCCGTCGTCGGTATCTTCTTCGGTGTCGCCGGATTATTTATTGGACCGGTGATTGGCGCGGTCGCCGGTGAATTCATCGCCGGCAAACGAATGATCGATGCGGGCCGGGCCGGCTGGGGAAGTTTGCTGGGAAATCTCGGTGCGATGATTGGCAAACTTTTTATCGCGCTCGTGATGATCGCGATTTTCTTCATGACGGTGCCGCATCCGTTTTGATCGGTGTCATGTCGAGCGGGGTCGAGACATCCCTAATTTCCCACACGATACCTGCTAGAATGCGGCTCATTACCGCAAATGAAGGATGGTTTAGCTTGTCGGGGTTTCATCCGCCCCAATCTTCGGTTCTCTTTTCTTCCTGGCTGTCTGTGATAAATTATTGCCGATGGCAGATGATCGCTGGTAAGTCCTGCGTTGGCGGGACTTGCTGGAGGAAAGTCCGAACACCATACGGCGGCATGCCGCGTAAAACACGCGGGCGTCACAGTTGAAAAACTGCGGCGACGGAGAGTGTCACAGAAAAAATACCGCCGGTTCTTTGGCAACAAAGTGCAGGTAAGGGTGAAAAGGCGAGGTAAGAGCTCACCGCTTGCGAAGCAATTCGTGAGGCATGAAAAACCCCATGCGGTGCAAGACAAAACAGAGGAAGGGCAGCCGGCCCGATTGATCCTCGGGTATCGTCGCATCGCGGCGAATGAAAGTTCGTCGGACTCCTGGAGAAATCCGGGAGAGATAAATGATCATCCCCAGTATTTTGCTAGCAAAGTGCTGGGACAGAATTCGGCTTATCGCCATCAAAAATATGAAGGGCGCTTTCGGAAACGAAGGCGCCCTTCGCTTTTACAATTTGAGCGGGGAGAGCGCGCTCTGACGCCGGTGGCCAATTTTAGGCAACAGAAGGCTTAAGCTTAGACTTTTTGTGCAGCAGCGGCAGAACTTTTTCTACCAATGCATCGGCGGTGATGCCGTGTTTCTTCCGCAAGATTGGAACCGCGCCATGCTCGATGAATTGATCGGGCCAGCCTATGCGCACCACCGGCGTGTTGATCATTTGCGAGTGCAAATGTTCCATGACCGCGCAGCCGAA
>QHOS01000034.1 GCA_003219415.1 Verrucomicrobiota bacterium
AAGACTTAGCAGATCATCAACCAACCGCTGGAGCCGTTTAGAATGCCGTTCCATGATCGAAAGGATGCGTGTGAGTTCCTCCCGTGAGGTCTGCGGCTCATCAAACAATACCTCGAGGTAGCCGCGTAAAATCGACAACGGCGTTCGGAGCTCGTGCGAAACATTTGCGACAAAGTCTCTCCGGATTTGATCGAGCCGCGTCAACTCAGTGATATCGTGGAAAAGCACGACTGCACCGGTCACTTCATCGTCAGCGTTCTTGATTGGGACAGCGCTGATTTCGATATGTCGCTCGCTGTGGGTTCGCGAATCGGCCAGATTCAACTCGCCTCGCATCGCTGCGCCAGTGAGTAGCGTTTCCGCAATCAGTTGATCCAGCGTTGCGTGACGGACGGCTTCGACCAAAGGAACGCCGACTGCCGGATCGCGCAGCTCGAACAATTTCTGAAAAGGCGGATTCATGAGAGTAATCCGCCTGCGCGCATCAACTACAAGCAGGCCGTCCTGCATCGCGCCGAGAATTGTTTGCGTGCCGGATTCGCGACCTGCGATCTGGCGTTCGAGTTCCTGCTGACGCGCGAAAATGTTCTCCAGTGCCAGACCAATGCGATGCGGACCCGCTCCACCGTTTATCAGAAACGTGGATGGAGGTTCGCCGCGGGCTATCTGTGAAACGAGCTGCTCAATTTGCGGCCACGGCGCGGCCCATTTTTGCCAGAGAACCAGGGCTGTCACTGCGAATAGGACGCAGAGCGCGCCGAGGATTAGCCAATACATCCGGCCTTACTTTTCTTTCAACCGATAGCCGAACCCCCGCACGCTTTCAATCACATCGGCGGCTTTGCCAAGTTTCTTGCGCAGCCGTCGCACATGCGTGTCCACTGTGCGCGTGTCAATGACACTTTCGTAACCCCAGACGTCGTTAAGCAAGCGGTCACGCGATTGGACGCGACCGCGTCGCTGCATGAGCGTACGCAGAAGTTTAAATTCAAGACTGGTAAGGTTGATCCGCTTGCTGCCAACAGACACTTCATAACGCGCCGGATCAATCGTGATGGGACCGGCTGTCAAACGTTCATCGTCCGGTTTCGCCTCGCCGCGGCGCATGATCGCTCGAATACGCAAGACAACTTCCCGCGGACTGAATGGTTTTGTCACGTAATCGTCCGCGCCAAATTCCAAACCAACGATTCGGTCGATTTCTTCCGCCTTCGCTGTGAGCATCATGATCGGGACCCGGCGCGTTCCCGGATCGGTTTTAAGAATTTTACAGACTTCCAACCCGGGCATCTTCGGCAGCATGAGATCAAGAATAATCAAAGCTGGCATCTCGTTGCGCGCTTTCTCCAGTCCGGCAGCGCCATCGGACGCAATCGAGGTCGTGAAACCGGCCTTGCGCAAATTGAGTGCGAGAAGATCGACCACATCACGTTCGTCCTCGATGATCAGGACTGTGTTTCCGGAGGCAGCTTCCATGGCAGTTCGCTTTATCGCCGAAACTGTTTCGGTGCGCCAGCGAACTTTTCGCAGCCTTCGCTCAAAGCACCGATAATTCCTTTCAGGGTCTGTTGCGGGCTAAGGCAACCTGGCGAAGTGGCATACCAAAGCTCCTTGCCGCCGGGAATTCCTGAACCTCTTCTTCGCGTTTCTCGACTTTACTTTCGGGCTGTTTGCAGAGCGGTAGATTGCCGCACTTTTTTTAAGTGCTCCACCGCCTTTGTCAGGTTGTCGATCTGCGTGAGCAGTTGCCATTCCCGCTGGTACATCCCCTGGAGAAACCCATTGCGCCGCACAAAGGCTATCTTGAGCTCCTGTGTGTCGTCAGCAGTGAGAGTATATCCGGCTTGGAAACTCGTTTATCATTTCATTCTCGCGCGGGACAGGAAACTCAGCCAGCACGGCCTCAGCGATAGCTGGATCAAAAAACTGTGGAATCAGGACGTGGCGAAACGGTTTCGCAGTGTCAAATTGCTTGCGGTAAGAGTCAGCGTTGTTGAATAACTCAGAGGAAATAATCGGCATGCGTGCGAATTTTAGAGTCTCGAACCATCCGGAAGATCTTTTAGGCGAACTTCACGATGCAATGTGACTCTGGACTACAGCGTTGGCTGAAAATTCCACGTCTGTACAATCTACTACAGGACACGGTCGGGGGAAACGCGCTGCGTCGGAAAGTCATTCAAAGCCATGTCCGAGCCAAGGCTGGAGATAAGATAATCGATATTGGGTGCGGTCCGGCACAAATCCTGCCTTGGCTTCCGGACGTGCAGTATCTCGGGCTCGATATCAATCAAAATTATATTGCCTCTGCCAAGCGGACGCACGGCAACAAGGGCACATTCGTCGTTGGCGACACAAAGTCTCTTCGCCATGACTCACGATTTAGAGAAGCTGATATTGTGATGGCCCTGGGTGTTTTGCATCACCTGGATGATGAAGATGCTACACATTGTATTCGCTTTGCTTATGACGCGTTAAAAGAAAGAGGTCGACTTGTGTGTCTTGATGGGTGTTGGATCCCAGATCAGGGTTTCTTTTCAAGATACGTAATGTCTTATGACCGAGGTCGGAATATTCGGACCGAGCAGCAGTACCGCGAACTTGCTGGGAAGGTTTTTACAAATGTGGATGCATGGGTCGACAAGAAGCCGATGCGCATCCCGTATGTAACAGTGGTTCTCGAATGTCAAAAGTAGATTAGAACATCCGGTCGAAGCTATTTAAGTATCCGCTTTGATGGCGTGGAACGGTTCCCGCCGAGAACGGGAGCGAATCACTCAATGTATTCCTTTCGTGCAACCGCAAAGATTGAAACGCCGAATGGGAAGTGCAGATATCGCAACGCAAATCGTTCTGCGCCAAAAAGCGTGAATAGCAACGCGTTGGATGGTCGGCGGACATGGGCGAAGTCTCCCTCGGCTTTGTATGCTTGACGACTGAATCGCGAAATCAAGCGGACCACAGCGATCGGTAGAAACAGAAACGTGTTAAAGTAGGTCATGCGCTCAATAGTAAAATGTGCGGTCTGCAATTTCCGTCTGACCTCAGTCATCGTGTAGCGCCGGCAATGTTGATTCACGATGTCCTGCTGTCCCCACAACCACATATAGGCTGGCACTGATAAGGCAACCCGTCCCCCGGGTTTCAATTTGCGATTTACGATCTGCAGGGCATGTGCGTCATCCGGAATGTGCTCCAGTACATCAAACATGGTGACTCCATCATAGGATCCTTCTTGGATTTCGGAGGGAAGTTGATCGATCGACGCGTTGAACACTGGTGCTGGACCCCGCGAAGCTGCGAGACCAGCCAGTGTGGGATCGGGTTCGGCGCCTTCAAGGCGCGCATCTGAGGGATAGATTTCCAAGAGATTGTAACCGGGCCCAACGCCAACCTCTAAAATTTTCGGTTGTGGCGGCCATTTGAGCCGGGCAAGCAAATCTCGCAATATCAGTCGCCGTGCCCGAAACCACCAGTGGTCGCGCTCGAGCAGTGCGTACTGCTGAGCATAACTCTCTTGCATTAGGTCATTACGCTGCTTCGCGCGAAAACACTCGATTGCGGCGCGGATTGACCATTTTGCGTCTCTTGCGATGATTGCGCAATAGGCCAATGGCTAAATCACCCGTCGAATTTTCCATCGCAGTCCTTTGTTATCGTGCGGAAGCAGAGATTATCCCATTTGTGGAAAATCTTCACAAGATAATGTCCTTGTTTCGCTTCGAATGGGAACTGATCCTGGTTGCGAACTTTTGGCCGGGCTCCAGCGATAGAACCCCTGAGATATGCCAGCGACTTGCCGCACGGTTGCTGCGTGTACGGGTGCTGGCTGAACCGAAACAGGGGGCTATGGGATGGGACATGCGCAGAGGATTAGATGCGTGCAGAGGTAAATATATCGGAGTGATCGATGGGGATGGCCAGTTTCCGGTCGAAGCGATATTCTCCTGCTTTGCGAAAATTAGAAGCGATGATTTTGACATGGTAAAGACGTACCGCGTCGAGCGCCAGGACGGCGTTTATCGACGACTCATTTCGATCGCTTACAACTGGCTTTTTCATCTCTTCTTTCGCGGATCCGTCATGCTCCGGGACGTCAACTCAAAGCCTAAGATCATGAGACGGGAAGCCTATGAAAAGATGACATTACAGTCTAACGACTGGTTCATAGACGCGGAGCTCATCCTAAATTGCATCAATCTAAATCTGCGGATCTACGAGATTCCTGTCGAGTTCCACTCTCTGGGAGCACGCAAATCATTCGTGAAGCCGGGCGCGATCCTCGAATTCCTCAGGCACATGATTGATTACCGGCGGCGCTGGAGTCCGCAAGCCGGGAAGAGCAAATGATGGAAACTGTGTTTGTTACCGGTGGCGGCTCTCAGCTTGGACAGCATGTCCTGCGGAGACTCATGTCACGGATGCGAATCCTCGCGGTGGTTCACCGTCGTAAGATCGATCTTCCGGGAGCCGAAATGGAACTGTTGCACGGAGGGCTGGAAGAGACCATTCGCAACCCGATCGCACTGAAGAGAGCACAGGTGATTCTGCATATGGCGGCGGTGACGCATTCAGATAACCCAGCTGAATATTTTCGCGTGAATGCGGAGCTGACGAAACAATTGGTTTCATCCTGCGACCCATCCCAGCACTTTGTATATGTCAGTACAATTTGTGCGCACTCCGCTGGCGGCGTCTATGGGCAATCCAAGTGGCTGGCCGAAGAAACTGTCCGCAACAGTGGACTGGATTATACAATCATCCGCCCAGCGGAAATTTACGGCTCTAGCGATGGCGAGGGAATTGACGCGCTCATTGCGCTTGCGCGAAAAGTGCACATTCTACCGGACTTTCGCCACGGCGGTTCGATAGAGTACGCTCCGGTCAGCGTGCGGGAGACGGCCTATTTTATTGCGGAGGCCACGGTTTATCACCGCTACTCGGGCAAAACGTACACTCTTTGCGCCGACCGCTCGTGCGCGGCGACCGAGATGGCACACGCCCTCCGCAATTCGGTGCGTCCTCTCTTTGTAGTGCCGGTGCCAGTAACGATACTTCGCCTGGCGAAGAGACTTGGGTTGCCTGTGCCATTCAAATGCGATCAAATCGATCGCCTTGTTCTACCAAAAACCTATGACAACGCTCTGGCACACCGCGATTATGATTTCCAGCCGGTGTCCTTCCTAGATTCTCTTGCCAAAAACGACAAAAGCATCCGCGACCGCGTTCCGACCGATGATCTTCAGGCCACTAAATAATCCAAGCTCCGGACGCTCCATTCTTTACGTCGCTGGCTTCGGGCATGCAAAACTCGGAGGGTACCTTTCGCTGGGGGAGTTGATTGTGCGATCCTGAATTAATGGCGCGTTCTGGTGATGTGATTTCCCAGAGGCGAGTCGGGCCGACCACGGGATATCAGGTGTTGCCGTCCTAAAGATGACTCAAGAGCAACCTCAATCGAATTGAAGATCGTCGATGAACCAAATCGGAGTTATTCCACGGTCGAATCCAAATCCGCTTCGCTACTGATTTTGAATGAGTGGTTCACGCCGGCCTGGAAGGTCCGGGTGAACGGCAGGAATCAGCCGGTTCTGCGTGTAAACCAGCGGCAAACAGGTGTGCTCCTGGTCGCTGGGAAAAATAGAGTTGAATTTGTATATCGTCCCACCCTGTTCCGAATGTTAGTGGTACTGAACCGAATCACGATTGTATTAATCCTGAGTTTTTTGATTTTTCGCTTATATCGAGACCATTTGTCTAGAATTGCCAGCTCCAAGCTATTCTGAAATGAACAAGACCCAGCTGCTTTCCGAGACGGCCGCCAAACCCGGAGCAGAGACAGGACGGGCATATCGACGCACGGTGTTTGACGCGATTTGCGTGGCCATTCTGATCGCCTACTTCCTCCACTTTGCACTTCCCGCGCTGCGCGGAGGTTTTCGTGAAGACGAGATGATGAACATGGGGATCTGTTGGTGTGCCGGGGCGCTGAAATCACTTCTGGCAAACGTCGCATTTTGGAAGCTATTTGTTTGTCCAGGAGGCGCCCTTTACGATCTGCCGCTCTACCTTTATCGCCCGGCAGGCGCTTTTTATTATCTGCCGCTTTATCACTTCTTTGACCTGGATCCTTTGCCTTATCGAATTGTCCAGATCAGCATTCTCGCTTCATCCATTCCCCTAATCTATTACTTGAGTCGACGCCTCACCTCTTCAGGCTCGATCGCCTTTCTCGCTGTCCTTGCTCTTTGTTACCACCCGCGCCTGGCCGGCCTCGTATTCGTCGGTGCGTTCATTTATGACGTGTTATGCGGATTCTTTTACTTCGCGGCATTGGCCTACTACATCCATTTCCGCGAGAAAGGAGTTTCTCTTCGGCCCGTGCAATTGTTCGGGTTTCTAGCGATATATGTTATGGCGCTAAACTGCAAGGAGATGGCGGTTACGCTTCCAGTGATCGTCCTAATTTACGAGTTTCTGAAATCTCATGGCTGGGCAGACTGGAAAGCGTTCCTGCGCTGGATCCGCTCTTATACCGCGCCGTCGTTAATCGCCGGATTGCTCACCGTTTTTTATATCTACGGAAAACTGCACGGCACCGGCTCGCTGACGAGTTTAGATCCTTATCGACCCAAATATTCATGGGATACTTTCACAGCCTCCAACGCCAACTTTGTTGGCCAATTGTTGTTTGCCGGGCATACAGTAACGCCAATAGCGCTGCTACTCTTGTGGGCACTGGTTTTCATTTATGCCTTTCTACGCCGAGACCGCACCCTTCAGCTCATGGCGTTCTGGATAGTGATCGTGCCTCTTCCTCTGGCGTTTATCGTCCCCACGCGCGGCGATGCATCCCTTTATCTTTTGCTGTTCGGATGGGCAATGATCTTTGCAAAGGTTACGTTTGATCTGATCACTCTAATTTGGAAATTTTCGGTATTCATTGGCAACCGTGTCATCCCTGCAGCAACAAGTGCGAGCGTAGGGGATGCTTCCAGGAGAGTAGCTTCCCGGGGTTTTGGAATCGTCGCGATGCTTTTAGTGGCGTTCGCTCTCGCAGCCTTTACACAGCGAGAGAATCAGCGCCTCCGAGTGCCTTGGCTCAATGTAGGGGCCAAGACCTCCCATGTTATCCATACGTTCCGTTCTCTGGCTCTTCGTCCATCACATGGCAGTAGCATTCTTCTTTTGCTGAAAGAAAATCTCTTCCAAAATAAGTGGAATGTTTTCTTTATTGCTTCTCTGGTCTGGAACGACCATTCCCTGCGTATTTGGGTCGAAAATGTAAATGAGCTCACGCCACAGCAGCAGGCGAACGTCGATTACATCATTTCAGTCAGTGAATTCGATGCAGATGTCATTCGTTCGCCCGAGCTTCCAAAGTCGGATTGAGCGGTCAACCCAAGACTTTAAGAAGTTGATCGTCCTTGCACGTGAGCAATTTACAGTCAGCCCATCATGTTACGGAGCCTATAAATGAGTAGTCTAGGGCGACAGTGGATCGCGACGACAGGATGGTTAGCTGTCTGTGGCGCGCTGTTAGCTGTGTTACTGCTGACAGAGACGACGAGCCTGCATCACAAGGGGCTTACTACCGATGAGCCCCTCCACTACGAGTACGGCTATCGTGTGTTGAACGGGGCTCCGGAACGAACGAGCGCCCTAAATAGCAGCACCATGCCTTTTTCAAGTGTGCACGCTATGACGAGCATCAATCTGGCTGTTTTTGCCCGTACGGCCGGACTTCCACTGGACACCTCCTGGAACGGTCAGCTGACGCGTGGTCGGTACGCGACCATTCTTCTTTCGCTATTGCTGGCGCTATATGTGTTGAAGTGGAGCTACGAACTTTACGGCCGTAACGGGGCTGTTCTCTCGCTGAGTCTTTACGTCTTCGATCCCAATCTGTTGGCACATGATCACTTGGTGACGGCTGACCTGCCGGCCGCCTTGATGACGACCATGGCACTCTACCACTTTTGGCATTTTCTAAAGTTAGGCGGCAAGCGACGAGCCCTTTTCAGCGCGGTGACGCTCGGGTTAAGCCAACTGGCCAAATACTCATGCGTTTATCTATATCCGATCTTTTTGGCCATTGCCGCGATTTATTATCGTTTTAAGCCAGCAACTGAAGCGACGAAGCCTGATCAATCACACAGCCTAAGCTCGAATCTGCGCCGCTGGTTCATCGTAATAACGTTCTTCGCGGCGGTGAGTATCGTAGCAATTAATCTGGGGTTCGACTTCGATGGAATTGGAACCCCCTTGTCTGGGTATACCTTTAAAGACCCATTTTTCAAACAACTCCAGGCGACCCCGATCGTCGGCAACCTGCCTCTTCCACTGCCAGTGCCTTACGTCCAGGGCTTGGATCTAGTCAAGTTCGAGGAGAGGATGGGAGAAGCTTGGGGAAACATTTATGTGGCAGGGCAACTTCGAGTGAATCATCATAACGGAACGCTTCATGGGTTCCCGGGGTATTACTTTTACGCAGCCTTTTTCAAGGTGCCGATTGCGAAGCAAATCATATTTTTGGTGGCGTTGTTCGGGTATTTTTCAAGGCATCGTCAGCCAACGGCGCGAGGACTTCGCCGAGAAGAGATTTTTTTGCTAGTTCCGATTCTGTTTTACTGGATCTATTTCAACTTCTTCTTTAACGCACAGATCGGCATTCGTCATGTGTTGCCCGTATTCGTTCTGGCTACGATCTTTTGCGGAAGATTCCTAGCTGCGTCCGAATCAAAGCTCCGACGGTATGCCGCCGTGATTCTCGTCATTTGGGCTGCTGCATCGGCTCTTTCGTATTATCCGCATTTTATCTCCTATTTTAATGAATTTGTTCCGGACAGGAAACTCGCCTACCGACATCTTGCAGACTCGAACTTGGATTGGCGCGGAAACGAATGGTATCTAACGGAGTACGTCCGCCGTCATCCTGGAGTTATCGTGGATCCTCGTAAACCACAGGCGGGTCGGATTGTTGTGCCTGTCAACGCTCTGGTTGGAATTAACCGAAGCCCTGAGGAGTACAGATGGTTGAGAGAGCATTTTACTCCTGTGGATCACATTGCCTACTCGTATTTGGTTTATGACGTTCCGAAGGAAATGCTTCCGCAAGGTGGTGGCGGCTCCAAAGGCCCAAAAGAACTGCCTCCGGGCACTTGTTACTAATGACTCACCTGATGGCCTGCACTTAGCACGCGAATAAGATCCCCTGGGCTATTGGCTTGCCTTCATTTTGTGGGCACACTCACTGCGCGATGAATTTCTTCCAGAATTTCTCGCAAACTGTAGCGAAATTCCCAGGTAGGATAGTCTTTCTGGAATTTTCTAACGTCGCTGATCCACCAGATGTGGTCGCCAACCCGGTTCGTCTCCTCATAGCTCCATGTCAATTTGCGTCCGCTTATTTCCTCACTTAAGGCGATCGCTTCGAGAATCGAACAGTTACTGTGCCGGCTTCCACCGATGTTGTACACTTCTCCGCTGCGCGGCGCGCGAATGAATTCGATGAATGCTTCGACCAAATCGAAGCTGTGGATGTTATCACGAACCTGCTTGCCCTTGTATCCTAACACACGGTAAGGCCTGCCGCTCACCGTACATATCATCAGGTAAGAAAGAAAACCGTGTAGCTCTGTACCGGCATGTGCTGGTCCAGTGAGGCAGCCGCCGCGAAAAGAAACGGTCGGCATACCAAAATAACGTCCATATTCCTGCACCAAAATATCGGCCGCAACTTTGGATGCGCCGAAAAGCGAATGCTTACTGTAATCGATGCTCATGGTTTCTGAAATTCCCGGCTGATACTCATGCCCTGGCTCGATTTCCCACCGCGTCGGCAATTCGTGCAGTGGCAACTGGTTCGGCGTGTCGCCGTAAACTTTGTTGGTCGAAGTAAAAACGAACGGCGCTTCGGGAGAAAATGTCCTCGCCGCTTCGAGCAGGTTCAGGGTGCCATTTGCGTTAACCGTAAAATCGGTTTGAGGATCCCGGGCCGCCCAATCATGCGACGGTTGTGAGGCCGTATGCACAATCGCATCGATTTTTCCGGAGTAACTTTTGAACAGCTCGGCAACTGCGGAGGCATCCCGAATGTCGAGATCATAATGCTCATAACCGCGGACGTTCGCGATTAGATTGTTACGCGTCTTCTTCGTCGATGCTTCTGCGCCAAAGAATTGTGCGCGCATGTCGTTGTCGATTCCAACAACATGCGCCCCCTCTTTCGCGAACCGCTTTACAGTTTCCGAACCAATCAATCCTGCGGACCCAGTGACGATAATTGTGCGCATTTACCCGACGATAATCGTTAACTCGATTTTGCCTAGAAATCCTGATCTCATCACGCTGTAAAAGGCGCTATACTACTCCGGCCAATTCCGCGCCTGACGGCGCGTAGGATGGGCAAAAACATTCACATACCAAGAGACATCGCTTCGAACATGGTGCGCATCGAAGGGAACCAGACCATGAGTGCTCACCAGAGTCAGGTTCATATTTAAGCCCTGAAGCATCTCGACAAGCTCTTCCCATCTGACGCCTGCCTGTGCCAATCCGGCAGGCCAAAACTCGAGTAAGAGTTTGATGTCCGGGTTTTCCTGTAGCACGCGCTGCGCGCCGCGTAACGCATGAAGCTCATATCCTTGAATGTCCATTTTGATCAGATCAACGCGCTGAGCGAGTTTGAAGTAATCGTCGAGCGCGACCATTTCAGTGGGAACCGCATGGCGGAACTCTCCACCGGCTTTGTACGCTCTGTGATCGACGTTTAGTTTGTCCGAAAGGTAAAGCATGCACTCGCCGCTCCGCTCGCCCACCGCAGCTTGAGTGAGCCGCACATTTGAAAGATCACGTGTAGCAGTAGACAATCGCCTGAAGTTATCCGGCGATGGTTCGAAGGAATGAACCAGACCGGTCGGGCCAACACAGCGGGAAAGAAACTGCGAGTAAATTCCGATGTTAGCGCCAACATCTGCGACGATAGCGCCTTGAAACAAAATCTTCCTTAGCAGCTCTCGCTCCGCGCGATCAGCGTAGGTCTTGTAGGCGGCATAAAGCGGGCGATAGATGGAAAAAGCCCGTTGGTACACCTTATTAGCAGCGCGACGCAGGATTGAAGTTGCCGACATTAGCTTGGGGTCAGGGTGCAGTAAGCAGAGTCCACAGAAAAGGTCGGAATCGACAGCTCAGGATAAGCATTTCTTTTAGTCTGCACTCGGGCACGCCGCAAGCGCTACCGTTCTTAATGGGGATGGATGCTCTCACGGGAACAAGATTGCAAAAGATATTGAGAACCATATGATCGTCTAATGGGTCGTCGCTGGAGAGAAGTTTTCGCATCAAAGGTGGGCGCGGCGGCGCGTTGGGATTGCTGGGATTTTATTGCTCTCGCCATCGCTGTGTTTACCGCCGTTTGGGTCTTCGCCCTCAAACTTAAGACATTCTACGATCTCGGCTATTCAGGGGACCTCTTCGTAAATACTCAGCTTGCTCGAAGTTGGCTTGAGGGGCGAGGCTTGCTTCAAGACAACTGGTCTGGGAACTTCCTTGCTATTCACGCCTACTTCTTGCTTGTCCCACTCGGACTTATGGCAAAGCCGTTCGGCGCCCCCGGCTTGCTGTTCGTGCTTGCCGCATCAGTAGGAGTGACTTACTTCTGGGCAACGCGGATCCTGCGTCTTCTCGGCGTTGCTGGCCGCGTCGCAGTAATCGCAGTCGGGGCGCTTCTTATCTCACCGCTTTCAGTCGCGTTCTATCAAGAGGCTGGTTATGGGTTCTTTGTCGAGACTCTTGCCCTGGCGTTATGTTTAGTCCTGTTCTATTTCCTGCTTCAACGGCGAGTGATCGCGTCAATCGTGACGGCCCTAGTTGTCATCAGCGTGAAGGAGGACGCGCCAATAGCTGCAGCTGTGGTAGCGATGGTAGCAGGCGTTGAAACATGGCTTTCTTCACCAGGCAAACCCCCGCGTTATCGTTTCAACTGGCCTGCAGCGATCACCCTTATCCTCTCGGTTTCTGCGATCCCCGTTTTGCTGGCGATTTCTTGGGCGCAGTCGCCAACGATGTACGGCCGTCATTCCTTTGACCGCATTGGCGTCGTGGCGCCAGGAAGCTTCTCCAGCCCGGGAGCGCTTTTCATATTTGTCGCATCGAATGTTCGTCACTGGCTTGACAGCAGTGTCGTCCGTCAATGGCTGTGGATCATGATCGTCGGCACCTTTGGAACAGTCTTGTTGCGCCCGTATTATTTGGTTGTTGGTGTCCCGACAACGGGGGTCGCATGGCTCATGAATCGCAACGACCTCCTATGGGCGCCACGGTTCTATTCCACTGAGACACTGCTTTGGTGTATCACGTTGGTAGGCTTTGCGTCCATTGCACGGACTGTATCCCAGTGCAGTAAGGGGATGCGGACCGCAGTGCTTACCGCCGCAATTGGAATCGCCGCATTGTCGGTATCTGCACAACTTGGCCTTACGCCGTGGTTCGCCCGCGGGGCGTACCTCCTTCGGTCGACCAGCCTTTACTCGCCATCAGAGCGACGAGAGGCGGACAGGGTATTCGCGCGCTACCGCAAAGAAGGAAAACCGGAGGAACCGGTTATCGCATCAAGCATGCTTTTCCGCTACGCGCATGACCGAAATCTCTTCTGGTTGACCCAACTGCATGGCCGTCCCGCGCCGATCTGGATCCTTGGCGATAGCGCTGACCCCTTCGCGCCCTTTAGAATCAGCACAGATACAATAAACGCGAAATCTGGAATTCGACTCGAAGACTACGCGTTAGTTGATCGCCGCGGTCGTTTCGTGTTGTTCAAGAAAAGGGAGTAACACGTAACGAAGCCACTTTCGTTGCTCACCTGTCGACGTCAACGTCGGGTAAGCGTTGCGGTAAAAAAAGCTGCGCAGAAGTCCGGAAAACGGCGACTGATGGCGAGGTCGACGACAAAGAACCCGCGATAGAGAAAATGTGGGATCGGCAGCTTGCGCGAGATTCCACCAGTAGCCATGTACGATAAGGCACTAAAGGTCCGCATCGAAACCGTCGTAACGTCGAAATTCTCGTTCAATCGCTGCAGCCATTCGTGCCGCCGAAAGAATATTAGCCACGGTAATGCGATGTTCGCCGATGCCAGCGGGCCCAGTACCTTCTCTAGCTCAGGCTCCGAAATGCGGAAATTCACCGGTTCATGGTGCAGATACTTGAAGATGGGAGTCGATAACACGGAGAAAAACGGCTCTGTCGCAATCACTTTGCCGCCTGATTTCAATTTGCTCGCAGCACGGTTAAGAAATGCAATAGGGCTTTTCAGATGATGTAACACGTTCGTGAGCGTGACGACGTCGATGCTGTTGTCTTTAATTGCATCCAGCTTGTCGATCTCATGGCAGTCAAACACAAGATCGAGGTAATCGAGATCAAGCACGTCGCTTGTTATGATGTTTGGAAGAAATTGTTTCAGGGGCGACGTGCCGCTTCCTACCTCAAGTATTGAGAGTGCCGAGGGGTTGGGAAGGTCTCTGAATTGATCGCGGTAAAGCTCGCGATACCAAAAAAGAAGATTCTTGTTTGTGCCGAGCCGCGCCCGGTTACGCAATGTTGCAGCTCGGTCCTCCGCCTCCTGGCTCTGCAAGACGGTCGCGGCACTGCTCATTTGATCGCACGGATATAAAGCGAGCCCGCAAATTCCGAGATGACGGGCACGTTCTCAAGGAACCGGCCGAACGCGTTCACGCGGTCGATCAGAGCAACCGGCGTTTTTGGATGCAGAAAATCGAACGGATCGATCCGAACATCACGATAGCCTGTTTGTTCTAGCAGTCGCCGAAGCGACCACCGGAAGAATGCTGTCTCATCCGGCGAGTCGCCAAGCTTTCGTTTAATCCAGGGAATGTTCTTCTGTATCGCAATCTGAGGGTTCAGCATGTTTGGCTCCGTAAAATAGATTGTACCCCCTGGCTTCAACACGCGGTATATGTCGCATAGCGCCTCTTTGATTTCGAGATGATGCAAAACCGAGCTGCCCACGACAGAGTCAAACACATCTTGAGAATAGCTCAGCGCATAGGCATTCTGGATTTGATACTGAACATTTGCCGTGGAACAATTGGCCCTGGCGATCTCCAGCAGCTCCGGTGAGACGTCAATCGCGACGACGTCCGCTCCCGACCGCGCCAGTTCCCGAGTAAAAGTGCCGGTGCCACATCCCAGCTCAAGCATAGTCATCCCGGGTTTGAGATGACCGCTGAGCATCTTTACTCGCCGAGCCCAGCGAAGCTTTCCGGCTGGACTTTCCCAATTCCAAATCTCCCCTGCCCCGTGTTGTGCGAGAAAACGTCCGTGTTGAACTTCTTTGGCAATGCGCTCTTGCACCAGCAAATATTCAGATGAATGCGATCTCGAAATCGAGTGCAATATTTGGCCAACAGCCCGAAGACCTTATCATTACGCAGTTAATAACCCAGCTTTAGCTTAAGAAAGCCATGCCAGCACATCCTTAGCATGACAAGTCCGTTCCGAAAGACTTTGGTCATCTTCGTGGAACCGTAAATGCGTTCCTGATAATGTACAGGTAAATCCAGAATCTTAAGATTTAGTTTTGCGGCACCAAATAGAAGTTCGTAGTCTCCCCAACGGTCTTCGGTTCCCCAACTTCCCAGCATTGGTCTGATTCGCTCCCAATCGCTTCTCCAGAGGACCTTGGTGCCGCACAAAGTATCTTTTACCCTTTGACCGAGGAGATAGGTAAAAGCGACACTGAAAAATTTGTTACCCAGCATGTTCGCTCCATTCATTGCTCCCTTTGGAACCGGATAGACCAGCCGCGATCCATTGACAAACTCCGCCTGCCCCGAAATGATAACATCGATGAAGTAGGGCAGCTCTTCTGGAATTGTCGTCAGATCAGCATCGAGAATCATCAACACATCGCCTTTCGCGGCGTCGAAACCTGTCCAGACGTTTCGTGACTTACAGACTCCCGGTCCTCGCTCAAGACGAATATCCTTTTCCGGATAGCGCGACTGCACTCGCCGCACTTCCTCGGCAGTGCCATCGGTCGATTGATCGTCGCAGAAAATGATCTCTGTCCGGCCCGCCAGAGGCGGAATACGGCGGACGGCATCCTCAACGTTTCCTTTCTCATTTTTGCATGGAATGACCACGGATACGGTAAGGTGATCCAGGGCAACGGCTGGCGGAACCACTCGCGCGACGACAACCTGCGTCATGCAGAGCTTGCTCAAAAATGGCAGGCGTGCACAAAAATGATTCAAAAAACCAGACAGCAGGGGCAAATATTTTGGCAAAAGAACGATCCGATGCGTCTCGAGAGCTTCAAAACCCGCCAGCTTCAACAAATTCCGAATATCGGTGGTGGAAAGCCAGTTTTGCTCGGTGCGCGGCACCTTCATCCCGGTCCACTCCGCAAAAGTGACGAACGGTTCCCAGAGGTGATTGTACGTCGTTACCAATACCCGAGTATGCCGCTGACAAAGCGGCTTTAGATTCCGGAACGCCTGAAGTACATCCACGGTGTCGCCGATATCGTTAAATAAAATGTAGTCGAATTTCTCTCCTGGTCTGAATGACTGCCCAAACTCTTCCTTGTCCGGGAAAGCGACTGCGAAATTGAGGGATGGATTCCGTTGCTGCGCGATTTCCACCATCTCGGCACAGATGTCGATACCTTTCCCATCACTTGGTCTGACGGCAGCCAGAAGGTTGCCGGTGCCACAGCGAACAGATAGCACCCTTTTCTGCGGTTCCACCAGGAATCGAAGAAGACGGGCCAGCAATTCGTAGTAGTATTTGTTGTTTGTTATCCAGCCCTCGCGTCGAGGAGCAATTTTAGCCAGATGGTCTCGGGTCCGCTGCCGCCTTTGCTCTAGGGCAGCCAGCCCCCAGATGAGTTCCGAGCTGGTTTCCGGGTTTGTCATTGTCGACCGGAAAACTGCGGGCGCTCTCCAAGAGGAGGATGTGTGCGAAGTTTCAACCTGATCCATCAGCGTTTTTTACTGAATAAAATTCGATAGCCCTATTTGCGCAGAAACTTGCCCCCAGGATTGCCTTTGCCAAAGGCGGCAAAAGTTGCAGATGAATCCAATGGGTAATTTCACTCAAGTAACACGACTTTGCTGGAGAAACGTGCGGCTCTGTTTGACTAATAGGTTCGACATTCCCCGTCAGAATGCCTGCGCAAGTTATCAAAATTAGCCGTGGTCGCCAGCACAATTTCCTCCCTGTGTGCCTGCGCCGTTTTCGACAAGCCCAGTTCGCTGTTGCTGCGTTGAACGACATGAAATAATCTCTCCTAACCTCCTAACGACGCTGCGCGAACAGCAACGAGAATCCGGCACAAACTCCTGAATGCGCAACAATAGAAATTTCGCGACAACACAGACCTTGGTGGGCGCGCTACTGTTTATTTGTGCATTAGTATTCTATTACTTTTCCGTGCTGACAATCGATTATCGCGACACCAGCCTGCTTGATCTCGGTCAGTCAGATGCGACGCACTACTTTGCGCAAGCAAAGGCTCTGCTGAGATATGGATTTCCTTCGGTACAAATCGGTTACGACAAAATGCCGTCGCTGTGGCCGGCTGGATATCCGGCGCTGATGCTTCCCTGGCTTAAGATCCTTCCGCAAACAGATTCCATCCTTGCGCCATTCAGGACAAATCAAACGATCGGCTTGCTGCTGCTATTCGGTGTATTCGGCTTCTATCTTTATCTGGCCATGCCGCTAACTGGCGGATTTGCGGCGCTCTTGCTCGCCACGCTGCCTGGTTTTTTCATTTTCGGTCGCTCGCCCTTGAGCGACCTCAGCACATCGGCATTCGTCGCACTAGCTTTTATGTTTGCGTACTTGGGTCTGAAGGAAGAACGCCGTTGGAAAATCTATCTATCGGCTGCGTTTCTCGGACTTTCGCTAAACATTCGCCTGCAGTCGATCTTCTTCGCGCCGTTGTTGCTGGCCATGGCTCTATTCCCAGTGAAGGGAGAGCGCGTGCGCTGGTTTCTACATTGTCTTGCACTTCCGATTGTTTTCGCTCTGGCAGTCAGCCCGCTGCTGGTGCTAAATACGATTCAGTTTCATTCGCCACTTAAAACAGGATACGACTATTACCTCGGTCCAGTGTTAGCAAAGGCCGCGCGTTTTTCCTGGCGCTACATTCCAGACAATACTGCGTTGCTTTGGCGGGAACTCGCTCTGCGTCCACAGAAGTACACTGCCATGAATCAATTTGGCACCGGCACCTGTTTTGTTGCCGCATTTATCGTTTTAGCTTGTCTAGGAGTATTCTTCATCCGACTTAACAGGTCCGTTATCTGCCTTTTTTTAGCCGGCTTGAGTTTCCTTGTGGCGACCATCAGTTTCCCCGTCAACTACCTGGGGTACTATCTGCCGCTCCTAATGCTCTTAGTCGCAGTTGCCGTTCTACCCGTGACATGGGCAGTAGAAAATCTCGTTTTGCCAAAACGAACTATTCCTTCTCTGGCAATCTTAGTTTTGTTTGCTGCGGCTGCTTTGGGTTATCCTTCGCGCTCGGTCGATCCCAGACTGAAAGCGGATCGATTTCAGAGTTGGGAAGCTCTCCACTTTAGCCCCCGCCCCCGCCAATCGGCGGAGTTTATCGCGCAACGACGTTTCATCGATAGCGTTGGGCAAGCCGGTGGACTGGTCTTTTCAGATATTAGTCCAGTTTACCTGAATGCTCTTTTCCCGCCCGGATTTGTGGCGGCTCCCCTCGATGGGAAAAGGTACATCCAATGGAGACACGTTGTGCATTACGATGACGCGCAGGCGGTCGCGCTAGCTGAACTCAGCCTGCACCAATCCATTCCGGTTTACGCGCTGTTCGTTTCAGCCAAAGAACTTGATGAAAAGGGGTCACGATTGCCGAACGCTCCTGGTTACCAGTGGATGCCAGCCGGAGACACCAAGGGCGACGCCGTGATTTTGAGACTCACTTCAACTCAGTGACTAGAGAGCAATCCGTGTTTTGCTGGCGTACGGTTCCTAGATTTACTCGCCGCTACGTAAACACTCTTTCCGATTCATCGACCCAGAACAAGACGCCCTAGCAATTTGGAATAGTAACTGTTGTGCTTAATCCAGCTCTCTCGCCTGGGGGCAATCTTGGCCAGATGATCCCGTGAGCGCTTGCGTCTTTGATCAAGCGCGGCCGTTCCCCATGTCTCCGCGCTCAGCTCGCATTGCTTCAGCGAAGCACGTGCATTGCTCCTTCGGGTAACTGCGAATCTGCCTTCGCCCAATCCACCGCTGGTGTTGCGCTCTCTCCTTCAATGCCGACGTGCCTCCAAATTGTATTTAAAAATGGCGTAAACTGCCCTGAAACCATCCTTCCAGCTGATCTTCTTCCCTTCCGCGTAAGTCCGTCCGCTGTACGAGATTCCCACTTCGTACATTCTGCAGCCTTTGCGGGCAAGTTTGGCGATAATTTCGGGCTCGACGCCAAAGCCATCCTCTTCTATCTGAATCGACTTAATAAGTGGAGCGCTAAAAGCTTTGTAGCCAGTTTCCATGTCTGTCAGATTAATATTGGTGAACATGTTGGAGAGCAGCGTCAAAAACTTGTTGCCGACCATGTGCCAAAAGAAAAGAACGCGATGCGGTCGCCCACCCAGGAAGCGGGAGCCCAAGACGGCATCCGCTTTTCCCGACATAAGGGGTTCTAAAAGCACCGGATAGTCTTCGGGACTATATTCAAGGTCCGCGTCTTGTACAAGAATGGTATCGCCAGTCGCGGCCGCGAAACCGCTGCGCAAGGCCGCTCCCTTGCCGCGATTCACCGGATGATAAATGATCCGATCAACCAATTGTGCAACCCTCTCTTGGAGCACAGTCTGTGTCCCATCTTGCGAGCAATCGTCTACTACAATGATCTCTCTGCTTTCAAGTGGAGCGTTGCGAACTGCCTCGATGACCTTTTCGATAGTATTCTTTTCATTGTAACAGGGGATAACGATTGAAACTTTCATCTCAGGAATCCGTATCGAACTTACCTACGATAAAGGCGATCGTGTTTAGTCTCCGTAAGGCAATCTTACTGCAGAAAAAAAAGCCGTTCTGTCCCGATTCTAACCTTCGATCTTCATCGTAAGCGTGCGTACGCAAAAATCATCAAATCCGCAGTGGGCTCCACTGTAATCCGAAGAACGTTCGATGTGAAGCTTCACGAGCGGGAAATTACCCATTATCACCGCTGCAACTACGTTTCGATTTGGCTGTCATGTGCCATGCGGAGAGCGAACGACTTCGTACAGCTCGTAAATCTTCTCGCCTCCAGACCAAAATTCCCTTACCAAGCGGGATTTCAGCTCCGGGCGAGTCGCCAGAGAAGCGAGAAAGTTTTGCCGTGTCTCGGGGAACGTTTCCTTGGAAGGGGCGAATGCGAGCACAAGAGTTTTGCCTTCTGGAAAAACGTAATTCAGCCTTGCAGTCTGCCGCTCCTGATTTTGGTTTGCCAAACTTTTGAACATCGGCCAGTAATCGTGCATTCGCTGCCGAAGTTCCTTGGGCGCGAGAGCGTGTAGTTGGTTGTGCAGGCCCCAATCCACACAGATTACGCTTTTCGCCTCTAAGCCGTGCTCATTGACGTAACGGGAGAGAGTATAGATTTCCGGAGACCAGCGTGGGCTATAATGCGAATTCGTACGAAAATGAGAAAGGTATCCTGCGGTGTTATGGACGTTTACCACAAGAAGAGAAACAGCCACGGCACCAAAAAGGAGAGCCGCAAGTCTGCGGAGGTTTTCCGTGGCGAACTGTGTGTATAGTGATTTTGCGAGGAAGGCGAACGCTAGGAGAGGCAATGGAAAAATCATTGAGTAATGATGCGGACCACCGGCCTGAGGCGTAATGACGATTTGCAAGAAAATCAGAAGGCCAATAACGAGGAAGAAAAAACCATCTTTCCGATTCTCGCGCGCTTCCTCATTTGACATCGGAAAAAATAAGCATGCGAATGCTAGATAGCAGTCAGTAACAATCAGCCAAAAGGGAGTAAATTGAATCATCCCGCTGCTATTCCCAAAGACAAAGTGAGCCACAGCGACACCTGATAAGGTGGTTAACAGGGCATTCCACTTCACTTGCAGGCCCACCGCATGAGCTCCAGGTGGGTGGAAATGGAGAAGAAGGGGCAGAGTGAAGTAAAGCGCCGCACCCAAGACGATCAAAACAGTAATGACCGCCATTCGACGGGCGAGTCTGGGGAATGAAACCCAAAGGTTCTTCAGGCTGTCAGGGTAGCACAAAGAAATGCCGATAACGAAAGCTAACACCAGCCAGATAAAATTGAACTTGTCGAAAAAACCCAGTCCAAAGCAGATAAGAATAAGGGCGACCTTCCATAGTTCCGGCTTATTGCGATAGCTAAACCACAAAGCGAAAATGGCCGCCTGGAAGAAGTGCATCAAGACCGTCGGTCCCCAATCGAGTCGGCTGGGAAAAAGATTAGCCGGATCGACCATCATTATCCATAGGCCGATCGTTGCCCAGACAGGCCCAAGTTGTGCTCGCATGAGCTGATAAAAGATCAGCAGGGTCACCGCAGCGATCAGAATGGCCGGCAAGCGAATGGTCAGAGCCGATACACCGAAGAGGCCGAAGATGGGAGCGTAGATCCATGCCTTTAACGCTCCCAGATAAGGCATGATAAAAAGCGGCACCGATCCCAACCGCATATGGATCATGGTATTATCGGGAGCGCCCTGGGCTGCGTTAACAAAATCCAGTTCATCCATGTAGAGCCCTGGGAGCTCAATTCGATAGCTCGCCAGAAAAACAAAGATGCACGCGGCAGCAATTGCCAGCGCATCTGACACACGGTACAATAGAAGATCGCTTGGGCGCCTCGCGGTCACCACAAGCCTTCCGAATTACTCAGGTTGCCGGTGTGTTCACATCTCGCCCGGAAACACGCAGGCTTATCCGATGTGAAGCGGCTGCTTTCACGCTTCATAAGTATTTTGCTGGAAAAGACGTGCGGCTGTGTTTGACTAATAGGTTCGACATTCCTCGTCAGAATGCCTGCGCAAGTTATCAAAATTAGTGGTGCCCGCCAGCACAATCTCAAGAACCTTCACGTGGAAATTCCGCGGGAAAAGCTGGTTGTTATTACTGGTTTGAGTGGTTCGGGAAAATCCTCTCTGGCCTTCGACACTCTTTATGCCGAAGGCCAACGGCGCTACGTCGAAAGCCTCTCCGCTTATGCACGGCAATTTCTCGATCGCATGGAAAAGCCAAATGTGGATTTCATCCAGGGACTTTCGCCCGCCATCGCCATCGAGCAGCGCAGCGCCGGCGCGAATCCGCGATCTACGATCGCGACCACGACCGAAATTTATGATTATCTACGGGTCCTCTTTTCGGCTGTAGGCCAGCCGCACGATCCAGTGACGGGCCAGCCGTTGAGCCGGGAAACGCCCCAGCAAATTGTCGATCAAATCCTTGCTTACGAGCCAGAGTCGAAAATCGTTTTGCTGGCACCGCTGATTGAGAATCAGCTGGGGGAGTTTCGGGACATAATAGAAAAAATCAGGCGAGAAGGATTTGTGCGTGCTCGGATTGATGGTGAGATCATGGAGTTGGATCGCTCCGAACGGATTCGCCTCAAAAAGAACGAACGGCACACCATCGAGGCAGTGGTGGATCGTTTGGTCGTCCGTGATGGCATTCGCATCCGTCTTACTGATTCCATTGAGACTGCGCTCAAATGGGGCGGGAATCGCGTCGTTCTCCTGCGACAACGACCCGGTGATGGAGTGATGGTGAAACGGAGTAACGAGAAAATCATTGCTTCGACATCCCAGCATTCCAACACTTCAACGGCCGAGCGGGAGGAACTGGTTTACTCGACTGACTACGGAAACGCCGCTACTGGCTTTAGAATCGGCGAACTAACTCCGAGACATTTTTCCTTCAACAGCCACCTCGGAGCATGCCCGGCTTGTCACGGACTTGGCACACAGTTGGTTTGCGATCCCGAGCTTATGATTTCCGATCCGGGCAAAACATTGGCTGAAGGCGCTATTACGCCGTGGCGGCGTGGGACGAAGCGAATGCAGGCATACTATCGGCACCTGCAAAAGGCGCTCGTGAAGCACTTTCACATCGATGAAGACGTGCCTTTCAGCGAATTGCCGGACCAATTCAAGCAGGCGCTTTACTTCGGCACCAATGGAACGCCGATCGAGATGGATCTCAGCAACAATGGTCCCGCAGACGCGGGAAAAGTTGCAAAACCATTCGAGGGACTGGTGCCCCAGATGCAGCGGCTATACGAGCAGACTGAAAGCGAATTCACTCGCAATCGCATTCGATCATTCATGACGTACGAACCATGCAAAGTATGCAATGGTGCAAGGCTCAAACCGGAAATCCTAGCGGTCACCATAAAGGATCGGCATGCACGTGAGTTGAATATTCATCAACTGAGTGAGCTAACGACTGAAGCAGCCGCGCGCTTTATCGCGACGCTTGAGTTGACTGCACAGCAACGGGCCATTGTCCGTGATGTGGTGCGCGAAATTCAATCCCGCCTGCAATTTCTCGTCGAAGTTGGCCTGGGGTATCTCACACTCAATCGCCAGAGCGGGACGCTGTCCGGCGGTGAAGCGCAGCGAATTCGGTTGGCGACCCAGATCGGCTCCGGGCTCGCAGGAGTTCTTTACATTTTGGATGAACCAAGCATTGGGCTGCATCAGCGCGACAATGCACGGCTGCTAGGGACGCTCCGCCGTCTTCGCGACCTCGGCAATTCCGTCATTGTGGTCGAGCACGACGAAGAAACGATACGGGCTGCGGATCACATTATCGATCTTGGCCCCGGTGCGGGTCCGCGTGGCGGCGAAATTGTTGCGCAAGGTAAACTCGAAGACATCTTGCGCGCGAAGAATTCTTTGACTGCCGATTATCTTTCGGGTCGCGCGAGAATTTCCATTCCCAAACAGCGCGCTAAACCGCGGTCGACCGATCAATCCGACGGCTGGCTAACATTGGTCGGGGCGACGGAGAACAATTTGAAGAACATTACCGTCTCTTTTCCGCTCGGTTGTTTTACTTGTGTGACTGGCGTTTCTGGCAGCGGCAAGTCCACTCTGGTGGACGACATTTTGCGACGTGCTCTGTTTCGACGTTTCCATAATGCGAAGGAAAAGCCAGGCGCTCATCGGGCAATTCGCGGAGTGGAACAAATCGACAAGGCAATTGTGATCGACCAAAGTCCGATTGGCCGAACGCCACGGTCGAACCCGGTGACCTACACGGGCGCATTCACTCCGATTCGCGAATTGTTCAGTCAATTGCCCGCGGCGCGGGTGCGCGGTTATGACGCGGGACGTTTCAGCTTCAATGTTAAGGGCGGCCGTTGCGAAAATTGCGAAGGCGATGGGCTAATTAAGATCGAGATGCACTTTCTGCCCGACGTTTATGTCGAATGCGAGGTGTGCCACGGCAAACGCTATAATCGTGAAACCCTCGAGATCACTTACAAAGGTAAGCACATTGCCGATGTCCTTGATATGACTGTGGACGAAGCAGCTCGTTTTTTTCGGAATGTGCCCAGCATTTCAGAAAAGTTAGACTCATTACTAGATGTCGGCCTGGGTTATCTGCGGCTTGGTCAGGCCGGAACGACCCTTTCCGGCGGAGAAGCCCAACGCGTAAAACTGGCTACGGAACTTGCGAAAAAGGCAACTGGCCGCACGCTTTACATCCTCGATGAACCGACGACCGGATTGCATTTCGCCGATATCGAAAAACTGCTGCAAGTTTTAATGAAGCTGCGCAACGCAGGTAACACGGTGATTGTGATCGAACATAACTTGGAGATGATCAAGTGCGCGGACTGGATCATTGACCTGGGCCCCGAAGGCGGAGAGGGCGGCGGGGACATCGTAGGAGAAGGTCCACCCGAGAAGATTGCCGAGCTGCCACGCAGCTATACAGCACAATATCTGCGGACCTCATTGAAGAACACATGAGCCACACACGACGCATAGGACTGGTCTGTCTGATGAGCTTGCTTGCACAATTCGCCAAGGCAGACGCTTCCAGCGAAATTTCCGAAGCCAGCGCACCGATTGCAGAAGGGGTGCCGGAAGTAGCACTCGTGCGGTTACAGACGTTGTTGAAGAGCAATCTGCCCGCAGTCGAGTGGCGCGCAGTCGTGGAAAAGCTTGCCGAAGCGCAAATCGCCGCAAAACAACCGGAAAACACTCTGACTTTGTTGGAAGATATTCGGGTACGTGACCTGCCCTGGGCAAAATTTTGGCGCGCCCAGGCTTTCGCGAGCCTGCATCGGTGGGCCGAAGCGCTGCCGCTTTACGAGCAGCTGGCTAGTGACGAGCGGTCGCCGTTTCGCAGCGCGGCGACGTTTGGGGCAGCGGAAATGCTGCGGGCATTAGGAAGACGCGATGAAGCGCTGAAAAAATTTACGCTTCTTACTCATGACAAGGAATGGGCGACGCGAACGCAATTGCGAGCGGCCGAATTGTACATTGAAACAGGCGATGCTGCCGCCGCGCGTCGTCTTCTCGAACAGATGCAGCCCACGTCGATCGCCGAACGAAGAGAACGCCGCGTGTTGCGTGGGCGACTGGAGCTAATCCAGCGGCGACCTGAAAGAGCGATCGGCATTTTTCAGGGTCTTCTGAAAAGACCACAAGGGGCAGCTCACTCCACGCTCATTGCGGCAGTGTTCGGTGTCGCGGAAGCGCAAGTGCAACTCAAAACGCCGGAAATCGCAGACGATGTGATCGAGCAGTTTATTAATCGTCATTCGGCGGACCCGGATCTTTCTGCTCTCTTCGCAAGACTCGATGAGTTGTATCGAGCGGAACACAAACCATCGCGCAACGAGTTGGAGAGATGGGTGCGCAGTCCCGAACAGCCACGACGAACATTTGCGCGGTGGTATCTGGCGCGGTTCGAAATTCGTGCAGGGCGCAGGGAGCGAGCGCGACAATTATTTACCGATCTTCGCCGCACCGGCGTAAAGTCTCAGGCGATTTCCCCTGCTTTGCTCGAGTTTGCACAATTCGAAGTCGAAGATAAACAGTTCGATGAGGCGATTGCGATTTTGGACGATGCGCGGTCGTTTCGTCCAGCGCCGTCTTTGCTGACCCAAATCGATTTCTTATCTGCCCAGGCGCAATACCTTGCGAGGCGCTTTAATAGAGCTTCTGCAGACTTTGAACAAATCGCGCGTTCCCCTTCGCCGTGGGCAAAGATTGCGCTTTTCAATGCGTCCACCGGCTGGCTCCAACTCGGTAACCACGCACGTTTTGTAGCTGACTCCAGTGAACTGGAAAAGGCGGGTGGGGACGAACAGGCTCGTGCCGACTTGCGATTAGAGGAAGGTCTGCTGCAAGCAGCAAAAGGCGACGAAAAAGCGGCAGAATCGCTGCAACAGTTCATTCATGATTTTCCTAAAAATCCTCGGACGTCGGAAGCTTTGGTCAGCCTGGCGGAACTGGCCTTTCATGCGTCGCCGCCGCGCCTCGACGAAGCGCGCACGTACCTGACTCGCGCAGCCGGGTCGCCAACGGCTGCAGCCGCGGAACGCGGCGACTATCTCAACATCTGGATTGAGGAATCAGCCGGCGGCAACGAAGCGAAAGTTATTGAGCTCGCAAAGCGCTTCCTCGAACAACATGGAACCTCGCCGTTCGCTGCGGAAGTTCGAATGAAGTTGGCTGAGCTTTATTACCAACGCCAGGATTTTGCGAATGCACAGACACAGTTTGAACTTATTGCGCAACAGACTCCCGATAATTCGCTTGGTGAAAAAGCCCTCTTCTTCGCGGCAGAGTCGGCAATGTCCAGCATGGGTGAACATTCGCTGGATCGGGCGATCGTCCTGTTTGATCAGGTGGTGAGGCAGAACGGCCCGTTGCGATGGGCAGCGCGTAATGAGCAGGCTGTGATCGAGCGCAAGCTTGGCAAATCCAAGGACGCTCTCGCTCTATACGATGAGGTATTAAAGAGTGATGCAGGTTCCCCCGAAAAACGCGAGGCGATATGCGGCAAGGGCGACATTTTCTTTGAGACGGGTACAACCGATCCAAGCAATTATCAGCGCGCGATCGACATGTATGATCAACTCGCCTCTGATAAGGACGAGCCGGTTCACTGGCGCAACCAAGCGCTTTTTAAGAAGGGATTATGTTTGGAGAAAAAAAGCGAGCGCGCCACGGCGCTTGCCACGTTTTACAAAATATTGGAGCAAGACGCGCGCCCCGATCGGCGGCGCGAACTGTTCTGGTATTACAAGGCTGGATTTAACGCCGCACGGCTGTTGGAGGAAGACTCGAAGTGGGAATCTGCTGCTGCCATCTATGACAAACTCGCTGCAGCGGGAGGCAGCCGGAGCGAAGAAGCAAAAGCGCGTCTTACCAATCTTCGCCTGGAACATTTCCTCTGGACGGATTAAACACAAGGAGTCTGTGGCCGAAAATCTCGGGTTGTTGTCTCAAATCGACGGACTAATAAACTTGCGTGAAATTCGAAGCCGCATCACAATGAGGCCGTGAAAACAGTAGACAGACCAAGTCGCTTGGGCGGCTGGTCGGTCCGATGCGCGAGCGTCGTGCTTGCGCTCGCGTTTTGCGCATCGGCTGCTGCTGATCCGAGCAAGAACGTCGTGCTCCGGCCACAACCACAGCAGGTCGCCAAGACCTCTAAGAAGATGTGCTACACTGTGGCCGCAGGCTCCCGCATTCCGCAACCTTGCGACCGGCTAGCTGCAATTCCGACCACTCACGGCGCACTGGATATATTAGGCCACCGTACGGGGCAATAACCAAAACTCCG
This sequence comes from Verrucomicrobiota bacterium, assembly GCA_003219415.1. Lineage (GTDB taxonomy): Bacteria > Verrucomicrobiota > Verrucomicrobiia > Chthoniobacterales > UBA10450 > Udaeobacter. The sequence continues at coordinate 26,848 of QHOS01000034.1, forward strand.
ACGATTTCGCCGGTAATAGGCGTGCTGCCGGCGCGCAGCGCGGACGTAGATTTACATTTTCGCGCGCCAAGCCATCATTCCGCGCAATCGCGCGCCCACCTTTTCGATCGGATGCTTTTCGGCATCCAGGAGCAATTGCGCATAGCGCGTGCGGGGAGGTTTCATTTCTCGAATAAATTCACGCGCGAATTGGCCAGAGCGAATTTTTTGCAGCGCTGATTTCATCCGCTTTTGCACAGTTCGATCGATAATCTTCGGCCCAACCGTCAGCTCGCCCCATTTGGCGGTATCGGAAATCAATTTACGCATACCCGAAATGCCCGCTTCGTGGATGAGATCAACGATGAACTTTAGTTCGTGGAGGCATTCGAAGTAGGCAAGTTCAGGAGGATAGCCGGCGCCAACGAGCGTATCGAAACCGGCGCGAATGAGCGCGCTTGTTCCTCCGCAAAGAACTGCTTGCTCACCAAAAAGGTCGGTCTCCGTCTCCTCACGAAAAGTTGTCTCGATTACGCCGGCATGCGTGCAACCGATTCCCTTTGCCCAGGCCAGGGCGGTTTGCTTCGCATGCCTGCTGTGATTTTGGTGAATTGCAATCAGACCGGGCGCGCCGCGCCCTCTAAGAAACTCGCGACGTACCATTGGCCCCAGGCCTTTCGGCGCCACCATGATAACGTCCACATCTCTCCGGGGAACGATAGTGCGATAATGAATCGCGAAGCCATGCGCGAAGAGTAACGTTTGGCCAGATCGCAAGTTGGGCGCAACCTGTTCCGCATAAATTCGCGGCATCTCGTTGTCTGGAAGGGCAAGAAAAATGATGTCTCCGCGCTGCGTGGCCCGAGCTGTGTCCAAGACTTCCAGACCGCTGCGCCTGGCACGGACCCGCGATTTGCTTCCCTGATAGAGGCCGACAATTACGTTAATCCCGCTGTCCTTGAGATTGAGAGCGTGTGCTCGACCTTGTGCGCCGAACCCAATCACTGCGCACGTTTTTCCCTTCAGCCAACGGAGATCGGCGTGTTTGTCGGTATAGATACGCGCGGCCAAATTTTACTCGCGAATGCGTCCGGAGTTAGTTGCCTGGCTTACCCAAGATGGAATTCGCTGTCGCAAGCACCGATTTATCGTCGTTATCCGTCAGTCCAGCGAGGAAATGGCGAATCCGGCGAAATGACTGACGCAAAAACAGATCGGCAGCGAACTGGTCCGGAGTCGATGAACTTCCATTTCGTTGCGCAAACTGAATCTCGTCATCTTGACGGCTGAGCACGCAGGCTGACGCTAAAAGATCCATCGCCGCGTTTGCGATCCGCTCCTGGACAAGCTGCATATCGAGTATCGGCTCGCGGTAAGTGATCAGTGCGCGGTTCACGGCTACATTGAAACGGCGGATCAGACGCCCAAGTTGATTGCCGAACCAACGCAGTTCAGGGCTGCGTACCGGAATCTCGGGAACCCGTACGGTCGCGCCGAACCGGTGCTTGCCAGCTCTCCATGCTTTTGCGAAGCCCCGCTCGCGTGTGGGTTTCATCATCGTGTCGTAAATTTCCTTGAATTCCATGCCCGGTCCGCGCATCCCCACCAACGCGATAAAGGAAGTGAGCACTTCGTTTGCGCCTTCGCCGATCTGATTAATGCGCGCGTCGCGCATCATTCTTTCCAGCGGACGATCGACAAAATACGCAGAGCCGCCATAAATCTGAAATACATCATTGATGCACTCCCAAAGCCGCTCGGTGGTGAACACTTTGAGCATCGCCGTCTCAAGCATGTAATCCTCAAGGCCGCGATCAATCAACGCTGCAGTGATCGTGGTCATCGCGTCCATGGCATAAGCGTCCGCCGCGATGCGCGCGATTTTCTTTTGGACGAGATGAAAATTACCGAGCGTTTTGTTGAATTGTTTCCTTGTGTTTGCGTGTTCGATCGCCAAACGCAAACAAGCCTTGGCCGCGCCCGTGCAACATGCGCCGAATGTTGTGCGTCCGAAATCGAGAACCGTCAGTGCTACTTTCAGACCTTTGCCGTACGGGCCTAGAATATTTTCCTTCGGAACCTTGACGTCGCGCAACGCGAATCGACCGGTTGCTGTGCCACGGATTCCCATCTTCGGCATCCGCGCCTCGAGCATTTCGAAGCCGGGCATGTCGGGTGTAACCAGAAAAGCTGTGATCGCGGTCTTATCCGATCCAGGCACTGGCGTTCGCGCCATCACGGTTAGCACATCTGCGATTGCCGCGTTGGTGATGTAGCGCTTTTCACCGTTCATAATGAAGTGCGACCCATCTTCGCTGGGTCGCGCCTGCATTTGCACGTTTGCCGCATCTGATCCGGCTTCCTTTTCGGTCAGCGCAAACGCGCCCAGTTGTTCGCCGGTCGACAACTTTGGTAGCCATCGCTCTTTTTGCTCGTGCGTTCCAAAGAGTAACAACGCGCGAATTCCAATCGAGTGGTGCGCATTCACGAAAACTGATGTCGATGCGCAGCGGCGGCCGATCTCTTCCAGAATCTTGCAATTAGCCATCTGCGAGAATCCACGCCCGCCATATTCCTTCGGCGCAGTCATGCCGAGCACGCCAACTCGGCCAAGGCCATCAATCACGCTGCGCGGTATGTCCGCTTTCCGATCAATCTCTGCAGGATCGAGATGTTCGTCCAGAAATTTGCGAAGGTCGGTGAGCGTCTCATCGAGTTCGGGTTGTTGCGCCGGCGGAATGCGCGGATAAGGCATCACCCAATCAGCAACGAAATGCCCTTGGAAAAGGCCTTTGGCAAAACCGAGGGCCTGCGGACCTGCAAAAAGCAGTTCTTCGGCTTGCTGGATTTCTTTCTGTCGCTGCGCGTCGAGCTTATTCATTCAGGTTGTCTTTAGAAAAACGGGCGACGCATTGTAGCCATGCGCACGCGCGTGTCCAATCGCGCGCGCCGCCTGGTGCACATAGTCTTCAGAAATCCGCAAGACCCCAATGGTCCCAACCTCAAGGTAGCGGACCGGGGTTTGCAGCAGCGCAATCTGGAAATTTAGACCTCGTAGAGGCCCAGTGATCAGGCCTTGCCCTCAGCTGCACCCCTGGCTAGTGCCGCATTCCGTGCAAACGCCGCAGGCGCCGGCGCGGATGACTTTGTCGCTGCCGCAGACGGAACAGGTGATGCCCATGAAGATGCTGCCGAGCGCTACTGTTACCCGGTCCGGGTTTTTGTCGCCGTTCCCGTTCGCTTCAGCGGACTTGCCGCCGTTCGTGCGATTGGATGGATGACTCGTGATCACGTCGATCACTTCCTTTTCGCCGGTGCGCGCCAAATCCGTCACCGGTCGGTTCAGAGCTTTCTTTTCGATCTCCGCGATCTCTTTGAGTGGCAGGTCCGGCTGGGCTCGATTGGGCGAAGTCGCCTCTTTGTAGCCTTTAATAAACTGGCACGCCAGCCAGCGAAATACGTAATCGGTAATACTGGTTGCGTGACGAATATCGGGATTCTTTGTGAACCCACTCGGTTCAAACCGTTGATAGGCGAATTTTTTCACGAGACTTTCGAGCGGGACGCCGTACTGCAGCGCGATCGAGGTAAGCGTACCGACGGTGTCCATTAACCCGCCAATCGTGCTGCCTTCCTTCGACATAGTGATGAAGAGCTCACCGGGTTGACCATCCTCGTACAAACCGACGGTGATGTACCCTTCGTGACCCGCGATCTCGAACTTGTGGGTCAACGATATGCGCGTGTCTGGCATGCGATGCCGGACTGGTTGATCGAGCTGACCACGTAGCGCTGTGAGTTCTTGCTCCAATTCAAGAACACGTTTTTGAAGCGCGTCTGTGCCGGAATCCGCGGAGAGGCCGCTATCGTCGCCAGCGGCTACAGTTCCCATATCTTTTGTTTTTCGAGTGTTCAGAGGCGCTGAACGCTTCGAGGCGTCGCGATAAATCGCTATCGATTTCAACCCGAGCCGCCATCCTTCGACGTAGGTGTTCATAATGTCGTCGACCGTGGCGGCTTCCGGCATATTGACCGTCTTCGAAATTGCGCCGCTAAGGAACGGCTGCGCTGCAGCCATCATTCGCAGGTGCGCCATGTAATTGAGACTACGCTCGCCTTTGAACGGCTTGAACGCGCAATCGAATATCGGCAGGTGCTCCGGTTTCAATCCGGATGAAATTGTCGACCCATCCGTATCTGTGACGTCCTCGATGGTGTCGAAAGCGTCGAT
>QHOS01000035.1 GCA_003219415.1 Verrucomicrobiota bacterium
ATGATACCGGCAATGGCCTCGTAGTTCACATGGCCGGCTTTGCCCGCAATGATTTCCACGCAGGCGATCCCTTCGTCCTCGGCCTTGTGCGCCAGCATCGGACCCGCAATCACATCACCGATTGCGTAAATCCCCTCTACGTTCGTGCGGAAATGTTCGTCTACTTTGATGCGCTTCTTTTCGTCAAACTCCATGCCCACCTTTTCCGCGCCCAAACCGTCCGAGAACGGGCGACGTCCGACTGACACAAGCACCTTGTCGGCTTCGAATTTCAGTTCTTCCTTGTCTTTGGTCGCAATTACCGTGACGCGACCATTGTCGATCTTCACAGCGCTAACCTTTGTTTCCAGGTGAAATGTCATGCCCTGAGCGGTAAGCAAACGCTGAAGCAGGTTCGAGAGCTCTAGGTCGAACCCGAGCGCGATGCGGGGGAGAAATTCCAATAGAGTGACTTCTGAACCAAGGCGGTTCCAAACGGAGCCTAGCTCCAACCCTATCGCGCCGGCGCCGATCACAATGAGCTGCTTTGGAGCTTCGGCGAAAGTAAGTGCTTCGGTGCTACTAACGATTGTTTTGCCGTCAAATTTCGCGAATGGCAGTTCGATCGGTGCGCTACCCGTAGCGATGACAATATTTTTCGCCTCGATCTCCTGCGTCTCGCCTTTGGAAGATTTAATGGAAACCTTTCCAGGCGCGGTGATCGTGGCCATGCCTTCGAGGACCGTCACCTTGTTCGTCTTCATCAACGAGCGCACGCCGCCGTTAAATGTCTTCACAACTTTGTCCTTGCGCTGCTGCATCTTCGCCAGATCGACATGCGCGTCGTCGATCACAATGCCGTGCTTGGCTGCTTCCTTCTTAACGAACATGAAATGATCGCTCGAAGTCAGAAGCGCTTTGCTCGGGATACAGCCCACGTTGAGGCAAGTGCCACCAAGCTCCTTGTCCTTTTCGACCAGGGCAGTTTTCAAACCGAGCTGACCTGACCGGATCGCAGCAATGTAACCGCCCGGCCCTGAACCGATGATAACGACATCAAATTTTTCCATATGTTATTTTGTCATTCGGGACGAAGATGAGCAATCATCGAGAACTAAAAGCGGCGGAGTACCGCCGCTTTTTGATTCAAAAATCCAACGGCAGTTTTTTCGGATCGTCGATGCAATCCTTCACTTTGATTAGAAAAGTGACGGCTTCCTTCCCGTCGATTGCGCGGTGATCGTAACTCAGTGCCAGATACATCATCGGCCGAGCTTCCACTTTCCCGCCTACGGCAACGGGTCGCGGCATGATTTTGTGCATGCCGAGGATTCCGCTTTGTGGCGGATTCAAAATCGGCGTGGCGAAAAGCGATCCGTACACTCCGCCGTTTGTGATGGTGAATGTGCCGCCCTGTAAATCTTCAATCTTTAGTTTTCCGTCGCGCGCTCTGATGGCGTAATCGGCGATGTCGCGCTCCAAGTCCGAGAAACTTTTTTTGTCCGCATCGCGCACGACCGGAACCACGAGCCCTCGCTCCGTGCCGACGGCTACGCCAATGTCATAGAAATTGTTTTGGATGAAATCTTCATCCTCAATGCGGCCGTTGACTACCGGCACGGCTTTTAGCGCCTCTACGCATGCTTTAACGAAGAACGACATCAAACCGAGTTTAACTCCGTTCTTTTTCGTAAACTCATCCTGTTTGTTCCGGCGCAACTCCTGGACGGCGCTCATGTCGCATTCGTTGAAAGTCGTCAGGATTGCCGCCGTGTGCTGGGCCATTACAAGCTGCTGCGCGATCTTGCGGCGCAGCGGCGACATCTTTTTGCGGACAAACCGCCCGTCGCCCGATGGTTCAACTTCGCGAGCTTCAACCCTTTGTTCCGCCTTCGCCGGGGCTACGGCGGACAAGTCAGCTTTGCCGCGCTGTTGCGCCGCAGCCAGTACATCTCCCTTCGTTAGGCGACCTCCTTCGCCTGTGCCGCGAATTGTCCCGGGCTCAAGCTTTTCCTCTTCCATAATCCGGCGGACTGCGGGCGAAAGCGTTGTAGGCGCTGCCGTTGGCTGCGGCCTGCCGCGGTCATCCGCCTTCGCCGAGGCTACGGCGGACAAGTCGCCCGCGGCTACAGGAGCTTTTGCTTCTGCGACCTTTTTTTCTGCTTCGGGTTCCCTCTCTTTCTCCTCAGGTTCTTTCTTTTTTTCCGCAGACTTCTCAGCCTTCTTTGCTTCGGGGACTTTCTGTTTCTCTGATGGCCGTTTTGAATCGTCGATTATGGCAACTATCTCGCCGATCTTCACCTCCTGGCCCTCGGGTACTTTCGTCTCGAGTATGCCTGTTTTTTCAGCGACGATTTCGGTAGAAACCTTATCGGTCTCGAGCGTGAAGAGGGCTTCGCCTTCGCTTACGAGCTCGCCGGATTTCTTGTGCCAGGCAGAGACAACACCGCTGGTGATCGATTCACCTACCGAGGGAATTTTAACTTCAATCGCCATAGGTGGAATTACGTAAGCTAATCGAGCGTCGCGGTCGAGATGCGTTTCGTCAACAAATGGGGCGAATCGCCGGCTCAAACCGCAAACGCGTCAGCTACCAAGCGGGCCTGTTCGCGCTTGTGGCGAGCCAGCGCGCCGACAGCTGGGCTGGCGCTGGCTTCGCGACCTGCGTAGGCAATTTCGCTGCAAAAAATCGTGCGCAACAGGGGTTCGATGAAAGTCCATGCCCCCATGTTTTCTGGTTCTTCCTGGCACCAGACGAGCTTCGCGTTCTTTGAAAATGGCTTGAGCATTTCGCGCAGTTTCTTTTCAGCCAGCGGATAAAGCTGCTCTACGCGAATGATCGCAGCGTCGTCGATTTTGCGCTGGGTCCGGTAATTGAGCAGATCATAATAAACTTTGCCGGAGCAAAAGATGATCCGCTTTACTCTGTCGGCGGGAGTCACTTCGGGCGAGCCGAGGATTTCTTCGAAACGGCCATGGACGAATTCTTCAGCAGGCGAGGAAGCAAAGCTGGCACGCAACAGACTTTTCGGGGTCACGATGATCAGGGGCTTGATGAAGTCGCGCTTCATCTGACGCCGCAACACATGAAAATACTGCGCGGCCGTGGTCAGATTGCAGACCTGCATGTTGTCCTCGGCGCAGGCCTGGAGAAAACGCTCGAGGCGCGCGCTGGAATGTTCGGGGCCCTGACCTTCATAGCCATGCGGAAGCAGCAATACAATCCCACTCGGCCGCTGCCATTTGGATTCCGCTGACACGATGAATTGATCGATAATAGTCTGCGCGCCATTGGAGAAATCACCGAATTGCGCTTCCCACAAGCAAAGCATCTTCGGATAATCGAGGGAGTACCCATAATCGAACCCGAGGACCGCACCCTCTGAAAGCGGACTGTTGTAAATGCAAATGCGTGCTTGTTTCTGGGCGAGATGCATGAGTGGCACGTAGGGTTTTCCCGTCTTTGCGTCGTAAAGCACGGAGTGCCGTGTGCTAAAAGTGCCGCGTGAGCTATCCTGGCCTGACAGTCGAATCGGAATACCCTCCAGAAGCAGCGATCCAAACGCGAGCGCTTCGGCATAATGCCACTCATAGGGACCGCCCTCCTCGAAAACTTTGCGCTGATGATCAAGCACGATGCGCTTGATCTTCGGCTGGATTTCGAAGCCTTCTGGAACGCGGGTGAGACCATCGACAATGGTCTTAAGCGTTTTCTGGCTGATCGCAGTTGGCTCAGACTCGCTCGAGTACTCAGGTTGAAATATCGCTGTGGATTCTCTGAACCTGGCTTTCTCGCTGGCCTTGCGTTTCTCGATGGCGTCGACTTCATCTCGCGTCATTTCGAGCCGCAAACCGAACTCGGTTTCCAGCGAGACGGCATCGTCTTCGCTCAGCGTTCCTGCTTCCAGCAACTCGCGCTTGTAAAGCTGCGTGACTGATGGGCGCTTCTCGATTTTTGCGTAAAGATCAGGCTGGGTAAATGAGGGCTCGTCGCCTTCGTTGTGGCCATAGCGGCGATAGCAATACATGTCGATTACCACGTCGCGCCCGAATCGTTGGCGAAAATCGAACGCCATATCGCTAACAAATTTAACGGCCAATGGATCGTCCCCGTTCACGTGAAAGATCGGCGCCTCGATCATTTTCGCGATATCGGTCGAGTACATTGAGGAACGCGCATCTTTGGGAAGTGTAGTGAACCCAATCTGGTTGTTGACAACGATGTGGATGGTTCCGCCGGTGCTGTACCCGGGTAACTGCGACAAATTGAGCGTCTCAGCCACGATACCCTGCGCGATGAAAGCAGCATCGCCGTGCACCAAGAGTGGTAAAACATTGCGGCGATGCTCGGTGTCACCGCGAAGTCGTTGTCTGGCACGCGCTTGTCCTTCGACTACTGGATCGACAGCTTCCAGGTGGCTGGGATTCGATGAGAGCCGGATCTCGACCTCTGCTCCGGAAACGAGTCTCCGTACCGAGTGATAACCGAGATGATATTTCACGTCGCCGTCGCCGGCTGCCAACTCGGGAACATAATTTTCGCTAAACTCGGTAAAGATGATCTTGAGCGATTTGCGCAGAAAATTTGCAAGGATATTGAGTCGACCGCGATGCGCCATGCCCATGCAAATCTCCTCGACGCCGCCTTCCGGGCATTTGTGCAGGATGGTGTCGAGAATCACCATGAGCGATTCTGAACCCTGAAGTGAGAACCTTTTCTGCCCCACGTAACGTGTATGCAGGAAAATCTCGAAGGATTCTGCTTCAAGCAGCGCCCGCAATAGGGCCACCTGCACCGCTGCTGGAGTCGAATGCTTGTGCGGTCGCGTCTCCAATCGCTTGCGGATCCAATCACGCACTCGCGGATCCTGAATGTGCATGAATTCGGAACCGATGGAGTCGGCATAAATTCTCTCCAGCCCGGAAACCATCTCGCGCAAAGTCATCGACTGATTGTCGAGGAAGAATTTGGATGAAACGCGAAGGTCCAGGTCCGACTCGCTGAAACCGAATTCGCGAAGACTCAGCAATGGATTTTGCGGGCGCGTCTCTGCCAGGGGATCGACCCGCGCAATGGTATGACCAAGCGAACAATACGCGTAAATGAGACCATCAACCCGTGTCTGTAAGGCCGCTTCGCGAGCCGCAGCAGCCGTCGCGCCATCGCGCTGCGGTAAATTTCCAAGCTCGAACCCTTCGAAAAAGGCTGACCATCCAGAATCGACCGACTGAGGATTCCGCTGCCAGCGGCGATAATTCTCTTCGATCAGTTCTAAATTTGCGCGAGCACCAATTGAAGTGCGCATAGTGAAATTAATCTCCGACGATTACGCGGTGCGGCAAGTCATCGCCGGCCACTTTGCTTTTTGTCATTCTGAGCGAAGCGAAGAACCTCTGATCAGTTCTGGGCCGCTCCCAACGGAAATAAATCCGAGATGTTTCGCTTCGCTCAACATGACAGGATGATATGGCCGGGCAAGGTTGACAGTGCACAGGCAGCCTCGTTACTTGCTGCGCAAGGTTCCAACAGAGATCGTAGAATTTGGAAGCGATCTGAGGATGAAAACAAACCCACACCAAAATGCGTTAGTTGCGCTACTGATTCTGGCGCAAACAGGCGTTTGTTTTGGCCAGGCCGATCCGGCTTCGGAACCATCTGTACTGGCAGTGGCAAAGGTTTTGCCTGCGGTTGTGAATATTAATACCGAACGCGTGGTGAAGCGCACGGTGCGCGATCCGGTTGAGGATTTTTACGCGCAGTTCTTCGGCTACAATCGCGTCCGCCCCCGCCAAATTCGCCAAACCCTGCAAAGCCTCGGCTCGGGTTTTATTGTGGATCCGGCAGGCTACATCGTTACCAACCAGCACGTGGTTGAGCGCGCCGCGGACTTGAAGATTCACGTCACGACGGACGACGGCAAGACCTACAATGCGCACTACATTACCGGCGATGATAAGACCGACCTGGCGTTCATCAAGATCGATGCCGAGACCGCATTTCCCTTTATTAACCTTGATAATATTTCGCCGAACCTGCTGGGCCAGACGGTAATTGTGGTAGGCAATGCGGTTGGATATGGTAGTTCGATCAGCCGCGGAGTTCTTAGCGCGGCCAAACGCGACATCACCGTGGACGATACGGAGTATAAGGGACTGGTACAGACCGACGCGGCAATTAATCCGGGTAATAGCGGCGGACCAGTGATCGATCTATCGGGCCGGCTGGTCGGTATCAGCTCGGCGAAAATGGCTTTCACACCGCAAGGCGTGCCCACTCAGGGAATGGGTTTTGCAATTCCGGCGGACGTAGTGCGCGATAGCGTAAATCAATTCAAGAAGGTCGCACAAAAACAGGGCACACCAAAGAACCAGCCTGCATCCACCGCCGATAGTTCCGCATCGAATGCAGGAAAGCTGTTTGGACTGCAGTTACAGGATTTGAATCAGGAACTAAGCGATGCGCTGGGGTACATCCGAGGACGTGGCGTTTTGATTACCGCAGTCGAACCGGATAGCCCTGCAGACGAGGCAGGACTTGAGCGCGGTCTGGTCATTTATCGCATGGGCAAATCCGAAACGAACTCCGTCAAACAAATCGAGGAATTGCTTCGAAGTGTGCAGAGCGGCGCGAAACTCGAATTCACAGTTGGCGTCATCCGTACCGGGCGACAAACCCGGCAGCTCGGCACTTTGAGCATGACGGCGCGTTAAAAAAAAACGGCAACGCAATCGAGCTTCAGTTGTCTCATGGAAATATTGCGAAATGATTAAAGTTGAAAATCTGACAAAACGCTATGCTGGCCAGCCTGCCATCCGGGATTTGAATTTCGAGGTTAGCCGCGGCGAAATCATGGGGTTTCTCGGGCCCAACGGTGCTGGCAAAACCACCACCATGCGAATTTTGGCAAGCTTCATGCCGCCAACCTCCGGCCGCGCCACGATCGCGGGATTCGACGTTTTTGAACAATCACTGCAGGCCCGAGCGCATCTCGGTTACATGCCGGAAAACGTGCCGCTCTACAGCGACATGCGCGTCACAGAATACCTGCGTTATCGCGCAGCCCTCAAGGGTGTCCACCATCGTCGCATCACCGAACGTATTGGCGACGTAAAAGAACTTTGTGGTCTCAAGAGCGTAGAGAACAAGCTGATCGGGGCCCTATCCAAGGGATTTCGGCAAAGGGTGGGACTCGCGGACGCGCTGGTCGCTGAACCGGACCTGCTGATTCTGGATGAGCCGACAATCGGCCTCGATCCCAACCAAATCCGGCAGGTGCGCGAGCTAATCAAGAACCTGGGCGAGCAGCATACTATTTTGCTTTCGACGCATATCCTGCCCGAGGTGGAAATGACATGTAGCCGCGTGATCATCATTCACAAAGGACGAATCGAGGCATGTGATACTCCGGGAAATTTACTGGGAAAAATCAGGCAGGCCGGCGGTGTTGTTCTTGAAGCAAAAGTGGGAATGGATAACGGCGCAGATGAGCTAAAGAAGATTTCAGGTGTGCGGGAAGTAATCACCGACGGGGAGGATGATTGGAAGAGATTTTCCCTGCGGGTGGAATCAGGAGTCGATGTGCGCGAAGAGATTTTTCGTCTCGCCACAGAGCGACACTGGGCCCTGCGCGAGCTGACTCAGCGTCGGGCGACGCTTGAGGATGTGTTCGTGGAAATCACGCATTCCGACGCAGTCTGATCATATGCCACTAGCAAACGCCGAACGCTCAATGCCCAACGCTCAATGTCCAATGCAGAGCTGCCCTCTTGCCCGTGCTCCTGCTCGATTCACTGGCTGTCATCCTAAGCGAAGGGAAGGATCTCACATGGACTCGAGGCGTCGCTTCGGGATCGCTTGTATGATCAACCGCCTTACGCGAGGTCTCTCGTCGTCTGTGCGACTCGGGATGACACACTGGTTGTACCTATGAGGAAATTCTACGCTCTCCTTTCGCGCGAAGTACGCGGCTATTTCCATTCTCCGATCGCCTACATCGTGCTCATCTTTTTCCTGATAGTCAGCGGGATCGATTTCTATTTCCAGATCTCCTTTATGAACCAGCGCCAGGTACAGTATACGGTACAGGAGGCATTTTTTAACTCCGTCTTCTTCTGGTTTGCCTTTGTTCTAATTTTTCCGCTCATCACGATGCGTCTGTTTGCTGAAGAATTTAAGCTCGGCACGATTGAGCCATTGACGACTGTCCCGGTACGTGACTGGCAGGTAGTACTTGCGAAATTTTTTGGCGCGCTGGTTTTCTACGTGGTTCTCTGGATCCCGACGCTGCTTTACTTTGCCATCTTCCTTAAAGTCACCAACGAGCCGGCTGCCCATTCTGCCGGGGCATATGCCGGGTCTTATCTGATGCTCTTGTTACTCGGAATGTTTTATCTCTCGATCGGTTGTCTAACATCCGTTTTAACCCGAAACCAGATCATCGCGGCGGTCATCTCTTTTTGCGCAATTACGCTGCTTTTTTTCCTCGGTCTGGTTCAGTTCATTCTGCTCGATGTGAGCTCCGAAACGCGCGACCTACTGGGGTACTTCTCTGCGATCGAACATATGGGGACGTTCTCGCGTGGAGTGATCGATACACGGCCAATCATTCTCTACGTGAGCATGACCATCGTGATGCTGGTGCTCACGCACCAGGCATTTCAATCCCGCAAATGGAGGCTTTGAGCGATGGCTGAGGAAACAAACGCGCGCCAAACACGTCCTCGGAAAAAAATTCGACGGGTTCGAATCGGTTTCAACGTTCTCGCGCAAATCGTGCTCGTCTTATTTCTCGTCGCGATGGTGAACTCGATCGCCTTTAAACACTACGCTCGCTGGGATTTTTCCCGCGATCAAAAATATGCGCTCTCAGATAAGACGAAGCGTTTCCTCGATACACTCAAGGGCAAGATGCGCATCACCGTTTTCTTTCCGCCTAACACGCCGATTGCCACAGATGTTCAGAATTTGCTGACGGAATATCAGTATGCTGGTAAAGGAAAAATCGATATCGAGCACCTTGATCCCGAGCGCAATCTTTCCCGGGCAAAGGAGTTGTTCGACAAATACAAGGTCGTTACCGACGAGCCTCTCCTGGTAGTCGATTACGAAGGACGCAACAAAACGGTCAAGGCGTCCGAGATGGCGGACATCGACCAGAGCGGAATGGCCTTAGGTGAAGGCCCTCGTGTAGCCGCGTTCAAAGGCGAACAAGCCATCACCAGCGCAATGATCGATCTTGTGGAAGGTAAAAAGAAGACTCTTGGTTACGTCCTCGGTCACAAGGAACCACCACTCACGGAAGGGAGCGCGATCTCCGTCCTCAAGACGTTCATCGAAAACGAAAACATCCAGTTCAAAGAACTGAATCTTCTCGATCTGGATGCGATTCCCGAAGACGTAAGAACCGTGATGATAATTGGGCCGCAGTACGATTTTTCGGACCGCGAAATGAAATTGCTGCGCAACTTCTGGGATAAACAGGGGCGGATCTTGCTTCTCCTCGATCCTGCAGCGAAAACGCCGAAGTTAGGCGCGTTTGTCAGCGAGCTGGGCGTAAGGGTAAATGACGACAGATTGATGGTTTTTTTGCGAACGGGGATCCAGGAACTGGCACTGACACGAGATGTTCAAGCGCGTTTCCTGGGCGACAGCCCGATTACAAGACGACTAGCCGATGTGCGGGCGCTCTTTTTAGGTGGCACTTCCTCGCTCACGCTCGAGCCCGATCGCGCCCGCGCTGCCAACATCGGGATCGAACGGCTAATCCAGGCAGAAAAAGGCTATTTTGCCGAAACTGATTATAACACAGACAATCAGGCGAAATTCCAGGCTGACGCGAAACGGGATGACAACACGCCAATAACAATAGGGGCAGCGATTGAAAAGGGGGGTAGCGCCGACGAACGAGTACAGGTGAACTCATCGCGCCTGGTGGTTGTTAGCAATGCCACGTTCGTTCAGGACAACGCAATCACGCAAGATCAGCAGGGACTCGATTTCATATCCGGCAGTGTGAACTGGCTGCTGAGCCGGGAACAGCTGATTGGTATTGCACCAAAAGTTTCAAAACCTCTCACGTTCAGTCTGAATGCCGACGCATTGGCTCGTCTGCGCTGGATCGTTCTCGTTTTTATGCCGTTGATCCCCGCGTTGATCGGAACGGTGGTTTGGTGGCAACGGCGCGTGTAAGCCTTTGTTGTCATGTTGAGCGAAGCGAAACATCTCTGGCTATTGTTTGGCTGCGCCGCAAGGAGAATGATCCGAGATTCTTCGTTTCGCTCAGAATGACAAGAATCGAATCATGAATTGGAAAACTACGCTAATTCTCGCTGTCGTTGTGCTCGGCGTGTTCGCCTACCTCAGGTTCTTTGAGATGAAACAGCCGAGCACCGGAGAAGCGAGACGGCAGGCGCAAAACGTCGTGAATTTCGATCGAAATAAGATCGATGGGGTGGTCATTCAAAATGGCGATGAAAAGGTAGAAATACGACGCCACGACAACAAATGGCGGCTCGAAACGCCATTCAAGGATCAAGCAGATGGTGCCTTGGTCGAAAATTTGTTGTCGGACCTGGAGAGCTGGCAGAAAGAGGGAATAATCCCGGCGAAAGATATCGACGCCGATAAGAGCAAGCTGAATGAATACGGCCTGAACCGGCCAAAGCTTAAGCTAAAATTGATCGGCTCTGACAGACCACCGGAAATCTTGTTCGGAAAGGACGCTGCGTTGGAAGGCCGGATGTATATCCGCTTTGAGAATTCCAAGGAAACCTTTCTTGCCAAACAATCGGTCAAGAAGGACATCGACAAAAAGGCGGAAGAATTCCGTGACAAAAAATTAACTGATCTGACCACTGCGCAGGTGCGCCGCACGGCGTTAAAGACGCCTGCTGGTGAAATGGAGTTGGAGAAGCAGGGCGATCATTGGGATATCGTGAAACCGCTTCGCGCACGGGCGGATGACGAGAAAGTCGGCGATTTGATTGCACAAGTCACAACGGCGCGCATCCAACAATTTGTGACCGACGATCACGGCGACCTGCGACCTTACGGACTGGCCGAGCCACGCGGGGCGATCACGCTATTTAGCCAGGAAGGAAAAAAGGACCAAAAGGTTGAGATCGCTGACTCGATTAAAGTCTTTGGCCAGGAGGACAAAGGTCAAATGCTGCAAATCGGCAGCGTGCCTGAGAAAGAAAAGGATCAGGTATATGTCCGGTTTGCTCCTCGCGGGGCCGTTTACACATTGCCCAGGAAGATTGAAGAGGTCCTCAACATTAAGCCAGCGGATCTGCGCGACTATCATTTGGTCCGGATTGACACAAACGTTCTCGATCGCATCACGATCGATGTTCCAGGTAAGGGTAAGACTGTTCTTGCGCGCAAGGATGGAAATTGGACCATCGCCAGCCGAAATAATGCGCCCGCAGATTCGGGCGCCGTCCGACGCTTAATTGATACGTTGCAAAACCAGCGAGTCACAAAGTTCGTGGAAGATGTCGCTTCGAATCTGCCAAAATACGGCCTGGACAAACCGCATCTGCAATTAACGTTCAGCTCGTTCGCGTCGGAGAACACTGCCGAGACTAAAGCGGGTGAGCAGCCGTTTGCTACACTTGCCTTTGGAAAGGAAGACGGAGACAATGTTTTCGCGCGACTTACCGATGAGCCGTTTGTCGTGGCAGTCCGTCGCGGTTTGCTGGACCGGATCTCAGCCGATCCTTTGCGATGGCAGGAGTTATCGATCTTTAAGTTTAAACCTGACGAGATTCATCGCCTGAGCATAATGACGGACAAAGAGCTGTCGCTGGAACGCGGCGAAAATAACCAGTGGCATTGGCTAAAAGGCAGTGGTGAGATCGATAGGACAAATGTGCAGTCGCTACTCAACACGTTGTCGACCTTGCATGCAGTGCGTTGGCTCGGAGCAACGAAGCCTCAAGATGGCTTGGAAAAGCCGCAGCTGACTCTTGCATTCACAACTTCGCCTGACAATAAGGCATCACACAAGTTGATCATCGGCGCTCCGGCCAGCGACGGAACATGGTGCGCTCACGTAGACGGCCGCGAAGGTACGTTTGTGATTAGCAATTCGGATTTGAATAACTTGAGGGTACCTCTCGTGGCACAACCGTTGCCCATGCCAAGTCCGACACCGAGCGTTACGCCGTGATCCTGTAAGCAGCTTCGCTGTCAGAGACTCTGCGCGGTGTAAATCGTTACGATGCCGAAACTCAACGGCTGGAGCGTCGCGCGCCGAAAGCCGCTCGCTTCGATTAAATCGATCATTGCACAGCCACTGGGAAATTCTTCGATCGAATCCCCGAGGTAGTCGTAGGCACTCTTTCTTCCAGTCAAAAAAGAGCCCAGCATTGGCAGGCAGCGATGCAAATAGAAACGATAGATGGTACGCACAATCGATATTGTTGGCAGCGAGAACTCAAGCACTAACAAATGGCCGTCTCGCCTAAGCACCCGCGACATCTCAGCAAGCGCGCCTCTCCAATTCTCCATGTTACGCAACCCGAAAGCGATGGTAACGCAATCAAAGGAACCATTGGGGAATGGCAGCTTCATCGCATCGCCAAGGATGGTTTGGCGAACCCCTTTCCTCTGCGCCAGTTCCAGCATTTCAGGCAGGAAATCCACGCCCGTGACTTCCGCATCCGGCAGCTTCTTCTGCAGCGCAAGCGCCAAATCTCCTGTGCCGGTAGCAAGATCGAGAATTTTGCACGGGCGCCAGCTTGCGACCGTGTTGGCAGCACGTTTTCGCCAATAAAAATCGATCCCGCAGCTAAGAGTGTGATTAGCCAGATCATACCGTCTGGCAATGCCGCCAAACATTTGCCGAACTCGTGCAGGCTCTGTTGCGGTACCGGATTTTGTCATTTTGAAGGTGGATAAAACGTCAGCTCACAATGCTATGATAGCTCACTTCTTGTTTACCACATGGATGTAACTAATGCGCGCGAGAGCCACGAGTCAGAAATGTTAGACATAAAGTTTGTTATAAAAAAGGATTGCCAATGCAACGAACCCGGCTATGTCACAAGCATGGATATATCTGTTAAAGCTTTAGAAGAAGCAGTTTCAATACGCCGGCAAATTGACAATCTGGAAAGACAGCTTTCCTCAATCCTGCGAGGTGCGCCTGCCAGACCCACAACGGCCGCCAGACCCACAACGGCCGCCAGACCCACAACAGCGGCCAGACCCACAACAGCCCCTAGGCAGGCCGGGCGTTACTTTTCGCCTTCAACCCGGGCCAAGCTTGCAGCCGCTGCCAGGGCCCGTTGGGCGAGACTCAAGGGAGGGACCAAACCAACCGCTACCAGAAAAAAAGGCGCACTTACGCCTGCTGGTCGGAGAAAGCTCTCGGAACTCATGAGGGCACGCTGGGCGGCAAGAAGAAAGACCGGAGGAACGAAGGCAGCACCTTCAGCAAAGAAAGGTGGACTCACACCTGCCGGAAGAAAAAGGCTGTCGCAGTTGATGAAGGCTCGCTGGGCGGCTCGACGGAAAACTGCGGGGCGAAAGTAGTCGATCAATACAACCGGAATCCGCAGCTTACCGATAGTCTTCGCTTCCAAATAGGTTGCGGAGTCAAGCACTGCTCGCGAGAGGACTCGAACCTCCACGGGTTTCCCCATACGGTCCTGAGCCGTACGCGTCTGCCAATTCCGCCACGCGAGCAAAACCGGTGGCCCTTACAATGCGCGCGTGCCAGTCGCCTGCAAGGCCAAACCCGGGCAATGCAAACGACGAAGGCTGGATGGTCAGAAGTTAGCCCGAACTCTTCTTCCGTGCGCGAACTTCCAATTGGTGCGCCTTGCGTACTTGGCCAAGGGAGCGCAAAAGGTCAGCATAATTGGATACAACGATCTCGTAATCCTTTAGCGGTTTATCCTTCACTTGCTCCCACATTTTGAGAGAAGCCTGATAAAGCTCTGCTGCTTTGGCATAATCGCCGCGCGAATGATAGACGACCGCCAGATTGCATTTTGACTGCGCAATGTCGGCAAGCGGAGGTGGGTTTAAATTCTCGCGAATGGCCAGCGCGCGAAGATGTATTTTCTCTGCTTCAGTAAAACGACGTTCATTGGTGTAAAACACAGCGAGGTTATTCAGCACTGACGCCACATCGGCATGGTCCGGCCCGAGTTGTTTCTCGTAAATGTGCAATGCGCGCAAGTAGCACGGTTCAGCTGCCTTTTGTCGTCCCGACTTGCGCAAAATCAGAGCAACATTGTTTAACATGGTGCCGAGATCCGAATAATGAATATCTTCGATCTCGGCACCGGCGGCGATTGCTTTCTGATAGAAATTAATGGCCTCTTCAGACTGGCCAAGACTATCGCATAGAAATGCAAGACGCCTCGCGGAACGGTAGATGGCACGCTGATCTGGCGGGTTTACCTTTTCGAGAATTGTATGCGCCTTGAGCAAATATCCTTTGGCCGCCGCGCGATCTCCCTTTTGATCGAGAAGCTGTCCTAGTTTCTCAAAACTGGTCGCCAGCGAAAGGTCGGTGCCGCTAAAGGCGCGCTTGGCGATTTCCAGCGCTGTTTCGGCCACGCGAATCGCCTGGGGCAACCGGTTTGTAGCGCGCAGCGTATCGAGTTTGTCGTTGAGGATGGTCCAAAGCTTTTCTTCACCTTTCATTACTCATCACCAACCCTCGCTTATTTGGGTAACCAGCCGGGTGGCGAGGTCCTCAGTCGCAAGCGGCAAAGCCTGACGCTCATCACTAGTCACGTCGCTGCTCACAAAGAAGGTGGTCGTTCCGATCACATCGTTCGGCGGCACCAGTTGTTTGCCGTCCCGTCCAGTTAACGAGTACTTTACCACCAGCCAGAGACTAAATTCGGTCGTGGCGAGGACGTTGCCACGCACCGAGCGCGCCGGTGCTCGAGTGATACGGGCTATTTCAGCTGACAGAGTAGCATCCGCTTTATCCCCATTGGTAATCTGGAACGTCCCGTCTTGTTGTAACTGCTTGATCACAGTATCGGTAACCAACACTTCGATCCGAGGGACGAGCGTGCGATTCTTAAAAGTCGGTACTGCGATCGTGTGAACATCGCGAAGATAATATGGCTTTACTGGACCAATGTGATAGCCAAGGCAACCACCCAGGGCGAAGCAGAATAGGGTGGCAAATAAGGCTTTCAAGGCGCCGGTGAGGCGGACGCTCCGGGAGAAGCCGATGCCTCGGAAGTGGGCAACGTACTGGAGCTTGTGCTTGTACCCGGCGGAGCCAGTAGTGGGTCAGGTGCGGTAGTGGTATCAGGAGAAAGCGAAGCTGGTGGCGGAAGCGAATTATCGCTCTCCGACGTCGGCAACGGTGCTTCGTTATTTGCCGGACCTGGTTTCGCCGACCCGCTTTCGGCAGTTCGCGCGCCGTGCATGTCACTCTTTTTCTTGCTGGCCTGACCCATAGGAAGCGCCGGCTGAAGCGCCGCATCTCCAAATTTTGCGCGTAGTTGATCAATCCGTTTCTTTGCCTCGTTGCTTTCCTGAGAACCTGGCTGCTGGCGAATCACCTCGTTGTAGTAGATAACCGCGGCGCGATAATATTTCTGCTTATCGTAGAATTTTGCGACCTTGTATGAGTTAGCTATTTGCTTGTGCTCGAGAATTTCGAGGTTAGCGCGCGCCTGGGTTGCCTTCTCACTCTTGGGATAATGGAAGAGGAAATCTTCAAACGCAGTCTTGGCGTTCGTTGCGGCGGCGGCGTCCTTTGCGCCTAATTTCGCAGCGGTAAACCAAATGTAGCCGATTTGGTATTGGGCATCCACGGCGATAGGCTCGTTAGGAAACTTGTCCACAACAGCCTGGTATGCCTGAATGGCTGCGTCATTGGCGCCTTGTTTCTCGCGAGCCAGACCGATATCGAATTGCGCCCGGGCGGTATATTTTCCATAGGGCGCGGTTCGGACCACGTTGGCGAAAACAGTTACAGCACGATCCAATGCCGAGGCAACCGGAATGCCAAGGAACCTCAACTTCTTCCCGTTAAGATAAATTTCGCCGATTCGGAACTGCGCCTCGATTGCTTCGTCGAAATGCGGACTGCCGGGATATTTTTCGACTAACTGCGAAAATGAATCCGCCGCCGCAAAAAAAAGATGCTCTTGTTCCTGTAATTGAGCGGCCCGATAAAGCGCATTGGGGGCCACCTTGTCTTTGGGATGGCGTTTGACGAGACTTTTGTAAGCTCTGATTGCGCGCTTGGTGTTGCCTTCTTTTTCGGCAGCCTGACCAATCTGGAATAGGTCCACAGCATCGCCGCTCAGTTCTTCTTCTACTCCGTCCGGGCCAACGTACTCCGGTTTTTTACCCGGTTTGAAGACAACAGAGGCCTTGCCGGATTCGGGCAAAAGAAATGCGGCAACGCCCAAAACTAGAAGCACACGAATAGCAAAATGCATGGGTGTGGCAGGGTAGTTGACTTATGCGCTCAGTCAAGTTTTGGAGGCCACCGTCGCACGCGTGGAATATTGACCAAGTTTTCCAAAAGTGAACCCTTTTCCAAGGACAGAAGATTGGCTAACGTTGCAATCTCGTTTTGAATCTGACCGATCAGCAGAAGATACGCATCGGCTCGTGCGCATGGAGCTTTGAAGACTGGCGCGGCGTTTTTTACCCGCCGGATTTGCCAGAGGGTCACTGGTTGGAATTTTATGCCAACTATTTCACGGCAGTTGAAGTGGATTCGACTTTTCATGCTGTTCCGCCGGAAAAGAGCGTTTGGCGTTGGGTCCAGATGACCCGCACTGACTTCCGTTTCACCTGTAAACTTCCCCGTCAGATCACACATACTTCCCGACTACACGATTGCACCGCCGAGCTAAATTCGTTTCTCCGCGCCATCGAACCGCTTGGAGCAAAACTCGGCGTTATCCTGATCCAGCTTCCACCTTCCTTCGCGCCAAAGGATGGCAAGCTGGCGCTGCGCAATTTTCTTGGCCAACTGCCAGGGGATTTCCGCTTCGCGGTTGAATTTCGTCACGCCGGATGGCATCGGCCGCAGTTCATCCGGCTTTTGGAAAAGCATCGCATCTGCTGGGTCTGGGCGGACACCACTCCCCTTAACGAGCGAAACCTTGCACCTTTCGAATTCCTACCACGCACTTCAGATTTTCTCTATCTGCGTCTGCTTGGCGATTACACAACCAAATACGATGTCGATGGCGGACACATCCATCGCTACAAAAAGTTGCTATGGAAACGCGAAGCTGCACTTGAAAGCTGGTCGCTTAAGATTGAGCGGCATCTTTCCGAAGTCCGCAATGTCTGGGCATTCGTTAGCAATCATTTCGAAGGATTTGCGCCTGAAACCTGCCAGCGCCTCGCCCAACGTTTGGGGCTTAAGGCAAGCCTGCCTTCGGAAACGGAACAAGCGACCTCAGCGCAGAAACAATCGCAGCTCGATCTTCAGTTATAGCAGCGGTTCGGCACAAACCGCGCGCATAACGCGTCGGTGGTTTTCGAAAATGCTGATCTGGCGAACCCCAAAGGCCGCCATCTTTTCTGCAAGCCTTGGGTAATTGTGGCCCAGTTGCGCATGCGAGTGCGCGTCAGAGGCAATCGTAAAAGGGATCCGCTTCTCTATTGCCAGTTCAATGATCCGGTCGCCGGGATAGAGTTCGTTCACCGGCTTGCGCCATCCAGCGGTGGAAAGTTCAATTGCGAGATTCCGCGCGCGAATAAAATCGAGCGTTTCATTGACGATGGCTCCGATTTCCGCACGGGGGCGATGACCATGAATCTTAATAAGATCGAGATGAGCAAGGCAATCGATTAAGCCCGTTGCCGCTATTTCGCGAACACGGCGCAAATAATCGGCGTAAAGTGCATCGACATCTTGGCCTTCGAATTGCTGTGCGCCATCTGGCACGCTATCGAACATTTGGTCGTCGCGATTAAGGAAGTGCACGGAGCCAAGGACAAAATCGAGTTTGTCCCAGTGTTTCTCAATCCATTTTCGGCCGGCCGCCGAGTGAATGGGATCGTTATCGAGCTCAATGCCAGCGCGGATTCTCAGATCGGGATTTCTCTCCCGTAAACGATCGATTTCATCGAAGTCGATTCCGGCGTGATAACGATCGTGATCGGTAAAGGCTATGTCAGTCAAACCGAAGTTACGCGCAGAATCGGCCCAGGGCTGAAGCAATGCTGGCGTGTAACGCTGCACCCGATGTCCCTGTGGATGAGTATGGTAATCAGAGAAGAGTTGAAAGTTCGAAGTTGATAGTGGATTGGGGGACACGATTCAGCTCTATCGACTATCAACACCGAACGCATTCGGGGTCAACCTCTCACGGCACAGCCAGGAATTTTTGCCGAACACGCAGCTCCGGGTACTGAGGGAAAAAGACCTCGGCGATAAAGACCTTGTTTGGCGTCAGGTCCCGCGTTGCGATTGTTTCGTTATACTCAATCCGCTCCTGCGGGTTAATCAAAATCGTGGCGGGTTTTTCTGCGATAGCGTGGTTGTCGGACCATTTTGTCAGGATATTTCCTTCGGAATTCATTAGATAAATTTCAATCCGCTGGTTGGTCGGAAAATCGAGGGTCACCGGTCGCTTGGATATGTTTGCCAGTGTCAATTTTATCCCAAGCTGGCGCACTTCAGACAGCTTGATGCTTTGCGGTGTGATTTGCAGATCAACTGTAAGGCCGCGAAGTCTGGCATCCTTGTATTGGGGAATCGCCTCGGGAGAAAATGGGTGGAGGAGGCGGCCCAGCCAACCGCGCTTGCGTAGGGGTGTGGACGTCGGTAGTGCGTCCTGAGCAAATATGCTCCCGACGAGGAAAAGCATCAGAATGTGCAAAACTGCTCGTCCCTTCATAGTCGGGTTAAAACAGACCCGAAAGCTTTCGAGGTTGCAAAAACCCTGTCACACCCTTTATCCAATCCGCATGAAAACTCTCTGTGCATTCGCGTTTTGCCTGTTTTTCGCCGCTACCGAAGGCGCGGCGAAACAACGACATTGCACGTTCCGGTTGCATGCACAAGCAAACCCTCGGGATACGGAGGTATTCGCGACATCTGTTCGGGCCCAGGTGTCAGGTAAAAACGTGGCAATCGAAAAAATGCCGTGGATTTCGGAGCGCGATGTCATAGCGTTTTCCTCGTACCCGGCCGCGAACGGGACTTATGGCGCGCTGCTTCAACTCGACGAGCATGGGCGAGTCGTGCTCGACACTTTAAGCGTTGAACGTCGCGGCAGTCTTCTTTTTGTGTTCATCAATGGCCGCCCGATTACCGAACTCGAAATCGACAAGCGCGTTTCCGACGGAAAAATCTACATCCCTTCCGGGCTAACTTCGGCGGATATCGAATTAATGAAAAAGGACTGGCGCATGATTGGACAACGGAAGCGATAACATGCTACCGGGAACTGACTGGCGTCTCTTGTAACACATGAATCGTCTTTTGACGGTGACTTTTTTCACGTTCGCTTTCGCTTTGGTGTGCTCCACAGCGATGGGAGAGAATCAGGCTGTCGATCTCGGCCTGCCGACTGACAATGATTCCCTGTTTTCAGGCGGCGGGGCTGCCTTTTACCAGTACATCGAACGCAACTACAACGGCGTGAAATCCACGCCATGGGAAGGCGGTCAATACGGTTTTGTGCGTGATCCAACGGACACAGCAGGGGGCGTCGTTTATACCCGTTTTCATGAAGGGATCGACATTCGCCCCCTGCACCGTGATGCACATGGTGAACCACTGGATGAAGTGCGCGCCATTGCCGACGGGAAAGTAACGTACACCAATCTCGTGCCCGGCTACTCGAACTACGGGAAATACATCGTGATCGAGCACCACTGGGACAGCTCAAGTTACTACAGTTTGTACGGCCACCTGAGTTCGATCGCAGTGCAATCCGGCGACACAGTCAATCGCGGCCAGCGAATCGCCGTGATGGGGTACACGGGAACGGGACTAAACCGGGAACGCGCGCATCTCCATTTGGAATTGAACCTGATGCTCAGTCATCAATTCGAGGCCTGGTACAACACATTCTTTAGAAACGATCCCAATCACAACGGCATTTATAATGGCATGAACCTAATCGGGCTCGATATCGCGCGGCTGTACCTTGCGCTACACAAGAATCCTTCGCTGACTATTCCTCAATTCCTCAGTCGCGAAGAGATATTTTACAAGGTGACCGTTCCCAAATCGCGACATTTCGAGCTCCCAAAACTTTATCCCTGGATGCTCACTGAAGGAAACCGAAGCGAGAAGTCCTCCTGGGAGGTCTCATTTGCACAATCCGGTGTGCCCCTGAGAATAGAATCCAGCGATAAAAACGTGACGCAGCCGGAGCTCAGTTATGCCAGGAAAAGTTCGGTTGATTATTCCCATACGACCCGAGACGTAATTTCCGGCCATGGCGCAAGTGCACACCTCACAGATTACGGCAGGCAATTGATGCGGCTGCTGATTTGGCCAGACTAAAGTCGGAACCGTGCGGGAACTTGACTGTTTAAAGGAGTCGAGTTCCGGCTGGTGATGATTAGCAGGAAGTAGGCGTGCCTTGCGCGAGCGCAACTCCGTGCGGGATCGCTTCCTTCACGAAGCCGAGACACTCGACGGCGCCGCTCGGCTTTCCCGGAAGGGCGATCACGAGCGAAAGGTCGACGATCGCTGCCAAACTGCGCGACAGAATGGAATTGGGCGTGATCTTCATGGATTCAGCGCGCATCACCTCACCAAAACCGGGCAACTCCACGCGCATAATTGCGCGAATCGCTTCGGGTGTGACATCGCGCGATCCGACGCCCGTTCCACCCGTCGTCAGGATTAAACCACAGCCTTGTTGTGAAAACGAACGGATCGTCTGCTTAATCCGTTCCGCGTCATCGGGAACAGTTGCTTCCGATAAGACTTGCCATCCCTCCTTTTGCGCCGCTTCTCTGAGCGCTGGTCCGCCAAGATCCTCATAATGACCTGCGCTGGCGCGATCTGAGATCGTGATAATACCAACAATTTCGTTCCGATTTGTCATACACTCTCAGTAACTTATGTCGCAGGCAAAAAGGTCAATGCCAACAGTGCAGTCGCATTATTCAAGCCGTGAATTGCGATCGGAAGGCCGAGTGAACCGGATCGCCACCGTGCCCACGCCAAGATCACGCCGATACAAAATAGATAAACAAATCCTACGACTTGTAGATGGACGCACGCAAACAAGAAAGCACTACCTAAAATTGCTCCTCGAATTCCCCATCGTTTTTCGAAAACCCCGTAGAACAAACCCCGAAATAGAATTTCTTCGATGACCGGAAGCACAAGAGGAACAGCCAGCCAAGCTATTAATGGATTTGTCCGCAGTGCCTTTTGTATTAACGGAATGCTGTGCTGAAGCGGCAGGGGTTTATGCATGATCTCCACGTAGAGCCATGAGAACGCAGCGCTCATCAAAAAGAGCAGGAGCAACAGTAGGAGTGAGATCGCCGCTACTTTCCACGGTCCGAAACGTAATGGCCATTGAAACGACATTCCCCAAGGTTGGCGGGCAAATCCAATCGCCGCCACAAAGATAATCGGCAATGCAGCAACCATCAGGCCTGAAAACACGCTCTCATTCAACCCAAGCGGTGGAAACAATGTGAACAGGAGGAAGAATGCGCTTTGGCCTACAAAGAAAAGAACCAGCCAGGCGACAGAAAAACGCAATCCCGGAAATGTCGCGGAGCGTATTGGCAAACTAAAGGCCAGAAGGAGGGCAAAACCGACTAGGTAAACCACTGTGAGCACGCCCCCCAAAGCGGCTACGAAGAAGGGAAAGATTCGAGCCCCCTTTTGAAACTGTTGAGTTGCCAAATAACAAGTGAAAAGCTCGTCGCGAGAGGCTTTGTCTTGCGGCTTTATCTCGCGCGCTTTCTCAAAACTCGGAATAGCTTCGAGAAATTTACGCGCGCGGACCAAACTCATGCCTCCCCAAAAATTGGCGTTAAAATCTGACGGTCGAAGCTCACCCGCTTTGCCTAACGAATGAGAGGCCTCTTCAAATCGACCTGCGCGCAACGAACTCAAGCCGCGCCAATACTGTGCGTCAAAATCTTTCGGATCGAGTTTGAGCGCTTCGCCCAGTGCGTTGCTGGCTGCGTCGTAATTTTGCGATCGGTACAAAGCATAGCCCAAATACAGATGGCTGAAAAAATCCGAAGGATCTAACGAAAGAGCTTGCCGGAGCGCTTTGATTGCCTTCTCGAGCTGCAGCTTGGCATAATAGCCGATGCCTAACTCGCGATAGGCGTAGCTATCCTTCGGATCGAGCGAAATGGCCCGATTAAGTATCTCAATTGCCTCGTCGTAACGCTCAAGTTTCTGCAGACAAAATGCCAGATCGTCATAGTAGAAACTATTCTTTGAGTTGATCGAAATCGCTCTTTGAAACTCCCGTGTTGCATCTTCGTACCGCGCTTGTTCTTCCAAGGATCGTCCAGCTTCATAATGCTCGTTATCGCTCTTTGATTCTACAGGGACGGGGCCCCCGTTTCGTTGGCGCTCATCGCGGGGGTTTTGCTCCCGCGCAACGCCAAATGAACAGAGGGTCAAAAAAACGGCGAGAAACCGGACGCAAACTTTACTCTGAATCACGAGGTCATTGATCGGGCGCAGTCTTTATCTTCTCGAGCAGATGCACGTCCAAAATCCGCATTTCTTTGTCCACTGCCTTGCACATGTCGTAGATCGTGAGCAGGGCAACCGTCGCGCCGACGAGCGCTTCCATCTCTACTCCGGTCTGCGCAATGGTTTGTGCGGTGCATTTCACTTCTGCGCCATCGTTCGACGTAACAATATCGACTTTAACTTCACCGAGCGGCAGAGTGTGGCAGAGCGGAATCAGCTGCGCGGTCTGTTTCGCGGCTTGAATACCGGCGATCCGCGCGGTGGCTAAGACGTTTCCCTTCGCGACTTGATCGTTCGTAATCAGCTCGATCGTGTCGCGTTGAAGCTGAATCTTTCCACTCGCAACAGCTTTTCTCTTACTCATTGGCTTGGCCGAAACATCGACCATCTGCGCGCGACCATCAGCGCCGACATGACTGAGTTGTCTCATTTTCATCACGCTTGTCATTCTGAGCGAAGCGAAGAATCTCTGATCATTCTTCTATCAGGTACTAAGGACTAATCAGAGATGTTTCGCTTCGCTCAACATGACAGAAAAGCGTTCAATCGCCTAATGCTTAACCGCCGATGGCGATCATCCTGCGGTTTGGTTGGTAGTTATTTCGAAAGTCGTGCTGCTCCGGTTTTCGATCGACCACATCCAAGAAGAATTGCTTTAACTCCGCGTCGCTAGCACCGGCTCGCAGCGGTTTCATGATGTCGAACTCCAGATAGCTGCCGAGACAGGGACGCAATTTACCGTCGCATGTGAGACGCAGCTTGTTGCAGCTTTCGCAGAAATGAAGGTTTGTCATTGCTCCGATAAAGCCGATGCGCTGTGGGCGTCCCGGGATTTGGTAGTAAGTCGCCGGGCCATTGGTTCGAAACTCAGCTTCAGGAATCAAAACACCATAACGCGATTCGATGATCCTCTTCGCCTCGCGGACCGGCATGAAGTTTTTATCATCGAGCACTTCGGTTGTGCTAACCGGCATCATCTCGATGAAACGAAGAATCAAACCCCGCGACGCTGCGAATTCTATCAACGGAATCAGCTGATCCTCATTTCGGCCGCGCATGAGGACCGTGTTCAACTTAATTTGCTCGAAGTCCGCGGCGATGGCTGCATCAATGCCACGGAGAACCTGTTCATGGAAATCGCGTCCGGTAATTTGCGAATAGGTCGCCGGATCTAATGTATCGAGTGAAATATTGACTGATCGCACGCCGCCCCCTCGCAGAGCGCTAGCCATTGTTTCTCCAGAGGGGATTCCGCGCGCGAGCAATGTTCCATTTGTCGAAAGACCGATGCTTCCGATGCCGGGGATTCCAGGGATTTGCCTGATGAAATCGAGCACATCGCGTCGCGTCAACGGCTCGCCCCCGGTA
Organism: Verrucomicrobiota bacterium; assembly: GCA_003219415.1. Taxonomy (GTDB): domain Bacteria; phylum Verrucomicrobiota; class Verrucomicrobiia; order Chthoniobacterales; family UBA10450; genus Udaeobacter. The sequence continues at coordinate 24,003 of QHOS01000035.1, forward strand.
ATTCGCACTTTCGAAACGCCCAACTCTGCCGCAATGCGAATGAGGCGGAGCGTTTCTTCGAAGGTCAGAATTTCCTCACGCGGTAACCACTCCTGTAATTCCTGCGGCATGCAATAGGTGCAACGCTCGTTGCAACGGTCCGTGATCGAGACGCGCAGATAGGAAATCCGATGACCGTAGTGATCTTGCACGCAGCAAGACGTTAACGGCAAGCAGATGTTGAATCAAGAATTCACAATCGTTGACTCGACTTCCAGGGAACGTATGGTCGTAGCGCTATGAAGCGTCGAGTCCCGTGGGTCGCGCTGACATTCGGGATAGCAGCCACCGCGTTGCTTTTCACCAGTTGTGGAACCACAGGCCAGCGTATTTCCCAACATCCGGAAATCTATCAGCGTCTTTCTCCGAGGGACCAGGCGCTGGTCAGTCAAGGACAGATCCGACCGGGTATGACCATGGACGCGGTATGGCTGGCCTGGGGTACACCAGAGCAAAAGATCCCGGGCTACGGGCGTGGTCGTCCCACCGAGACGTGGGTGTATCTGCGTTATGAAACACCGCCCAGCTACGGGGGGCCGTACTATTACGGGCCATTCGACTGGTCGTATATTCCGCCGAAGTTCCCCTACCCATCCAAAGGAGTCACTTTCGCGAACGGCAGAGTTGTTTTTTTCCGGCACCTGCCGTCGCCACCGCCATTAGGCTGGTAAACAATTTCGTTCGCATTCCGCCAGGAAACGAATCAGTGTAGCGTGACGCCTCAGCAATGGCTTACCGCTCATTCCGCAGTTTCCTCGACGCTCTTGAGAAAGCGGGCGACCTGAAACGCATCGCAGTTCCGGTCGATACCGATTTGCTCATCGCAGAGTGGGCTGATCGCGAGATGAAATCACCAGGTGGCGGAAAGGCGCTTCTGTTCGAGCAGCCGATTGTCGATGGAAAAAAATCAGAATTCGCTGTTGCGATTAACACGATGGGATCGCGCCGCCGCATGGCAATGGCGCTTCAAGTTGAAGACATCGAAGATGTCGCCCGGGAAATTCAACTCATCCTGAAAGCAAAACCGCCTACCGATCTTCGCGAAGGCTGGAACTTGCTCAAACAGGGAATTCATCTCCTGCATGCGCGCCCAAAATCCGTACACGATGCGCCGTGTCAGGAAGTCGTCCATCGCATGGAAAATGGAGATTTTTCCCTGGAAGATCTGCCGATCCTCAAATGCTGGCCGAAAGACGGCGGACGTTTCATCACGCTGGCAAATGTGCACACGCGCGACCCCGAGACCGGGGCCCGCAACGTCGGCATCTACCGGATGCAAGTTTACGATAGACACACGACCGGCATGCACTGGCAGCTTCACAAGGTCGGCGCGCGACACGGCAAGCGATATTACGAGCGCGGGGAGCGCATGCCGGTTGCAGTCACACTGGGTGGCGATCCCGTATATACCTTCGCTGCAACTGCACCACTGCCGGATGGGCTGGACGAGCTTCTGTTCGCTGGTTTTCTGCGAAGAAAATCAGTTGAGCTTGTCCGCTGCAAGACGATCGACCTTGAGGTACCAGCGGACGTTGACTTTGTCTTGGAAGGATACGTCCAACCTGGCGAGCTGCGCCCGGAGGGGCCGTTCGGTGATCACACCGGTTATTACACTGCCATCGAGGATTATCCCGCGTTCCATCTAACGGCAATCACGCACCGACGTGACGCAGTTTATCCAACAACAATCGTCGGTATCCCACCGATGGAAGACTATTACATCGGGGAAGCGTGCGTGCGTATTTTTCTGCCGGTCTTCAAAATGAATTTTCCAGAACTTGTGGACATGGCGCTGCCGCCCGAGGGCGTTTTTCACAACCTGGTCTTCATCAGCATCCGGAAGCAGTATCCTTACCAAGCGTTTAAGGTGATGCATGGCCTCTGGGGCATGGGTCAGATGATGTTCAGCAAGTACATCGTGGCCGTGGACGAAGATTGCGATGTGCACAATACAAGCGAAGTGCTCTTCCGGTTGTGCGCCAATACCGATCCCGCGCGCGACACAACCGTCATCAAGAATCCAAGCGATTCGCTCGATCACGCCCCGAGCGAACAAAACATCGGCTCACATATGGGGTTTGATGCGACGCGCAAATTGCCTGGCGAAAATTATCGTCGTCCGTGGCCGGAATTGTTGAAGATGACCGATGAAGCGAGAGCGCTGGTGGATGCACTCCAAGCGCAAGCGCGCTGATCCGATCTTTGGCAGTCAGTTATGGTTTGCGAAAAAGGCGGCCGGTATCTACGTCGCGCGTAAGTCCACCGGGTGGAACTCCTCGAAGGTCATAGACGCGTCCTGTGTATGGACTGTAATACAAGCCTGGCGTCCCGGCCCAGCGCGCGTATGGAAAGCCACCCGGCGGAGGCGGGCCATAACGCTCAGCTTGATCCTGCTCAATGGCTGCGCCGGTTAACGCGCCTGCTGCGGCTCCTGCGGCGGCGCCAATTGACGCGCCGCGAACATGACCCGTCGCCGCACCGCCGATGATCGCCCCGGTCGCAGCACCCCATGCTGCGCCCTGACCAACCGGAGTGTCGCATGAGGCGAGCGCGAGACAAACTAGACCGATAGCCGAGGTAACCCTAAGAATCTTCGTTCCCATAGTGCAATTCCGCTTGCACATTAAACTGCGCAGCCCGCCGGGTGTTGCGGGAATGCTCTCAAGACAGCCTTTGTCGGCCCGGACTGGTACTAGGGGTACACAAATACGTGCTTTGCACGCACGTCCAAGACTAGCCCGCCATGCGCAACTTTCGAGCAGTCATACTGTTGATATGGCGGATATGGGCTCGTTACAACTCCCGAAGGATCATGCGGGCTACGGGTCCCAGGCGGATAGTGGCCTCCTGATGGCGGGTATTTTTTTTCCGCATCTGCTTTAGTGATCGCGCTCGCCGTCATGACCGGGTGGGTCGTTCGGGAATCAACTGCATCCCTTCCTCCTTGCGCGTACAAACTCGTGCCCAGCACAAACAGACCAGTTACAACTGCTGACAGAATTTTCAGTGAATTTGCTTTCATATTGGTAAGTTAGGTTCGCAATCGGGAAGTCAGACGGACGTTTGCCGCGGCGGATTCAAAAAAGATTTGAAAAGTTCCGCGACGATCCGACCTGCCTTCTCCATCTTGTTTAGCTGGTAATCTTTTTCAAAGACACGAAACTTGTCCAGCTCAATTCGCCGGAGCAAACCGCGGTAAACCGAGCCCATGATTTCCGCCGGCGTCATCGCTCTCCGGTCCTCAGCGGGCAGAGCCGCGGCTGCGTTAGCGAAAAACTGACGGGCCCGCCGTGCCTGGAACTCCATCAATTGAACAAAGCGCTCGTTGTAACGCCGCTGTGTCAGCTCGCTCTCGGAATAATGAAACCGCGCCAGGTCTTCTTGCGGAAGATAGATCCGGTTATTTTGCATATCCTTCCAAACGTCACGGATGATGTTTGTCATCTGTAAAGCCAGCCCCAGCTCGATCGCGTATTGCTTACAGCGCTGGTTCTGATAGCCAAAAATCTCGATGCTTACCAAGCCGACTGCGCTGGCGACTCGATAGCAATAAATCCGGAGCTCTTCGAACGTGGAATATCGCAGCGTGCTTAGGTCCATTTCTACGCCGGCAATGATTTCCTCCAGCATGTCGGACGGCAGCGAGTATTTGGCAATCAACTGCCTTACGTCGCGAGCAAGAAGCGGCTCGTCCTGGGTCGTGGCGTGAAGCATCTGGCGCCATTTTGCCAGACGCACTCGCTTTTCCACCACGCTTAGCTCTGAGGAATCAGCGATATCGTCGATGACGCGGCAGAACGCGTAGAAAACGGTGATATCGAGTTTCCGCTCGCGACCTAAGGAAACGAACGCGAGTGCGAGATTCGATTAGCTCTGGCGCGTAATTGTCGCCGCGTTCACGGTTGCCCTTCCAAAGCCTGCTTTTTTAATACTGAATCCATTTCTCGCCGCTAATGCGGCCAGTTTCGCAGTGGCGAAACAAACAGACCCACGAAGCTAAAAGCCAGCCGGTGATTACTCCCCGAAGAAAGGCGAAACTCAATTTCCAAAGGAACAGTGCGCCTAATCGATCAGCAATTGCGCTGCGCACGATGGCATCGCAGACCATGATACAAAAAAAATGGATGCCGCAGATAACTAAAAACCACCCAAGGCGAACGGCGTTTCTCCGGATAAACAGACTGTGGGCCCGCATTGCTTCGATGACCGTCTCATTATGGAGAGCCAGAGAGATTTGGACCGAGCAAAAGGCAATAATCAAAATACTCATCAGCACTCTGGCAATTGGCAGATAATCAAGGACGCCGGGAATGTTAGTGAAATAGGCAAGAAGCAAGGGCAATCGGACGATCAGCATGCTTACCGCAACGACAATCCCAGCCCATTCCAAGACATAACTGAAGCGGCGCATGGCGAAGCGAAAGAGTTCTCCTTCTTCGAAGCTGACTCCCTTGATCCAGGCCAGACAAACGGTAATGAGGTAGACTTGGATATAGACTCCCAGAAGGTATTCGAAAATGAACGCGGTCGCATCGACCGTGGCTGAGATCCGCAGGAGCCCGGCAGCCGAGACCAAACCACTCCACTCCGGCAATTGCCAGAACACAATTGGTTTCAAGAGTGACGCCAGTGCGCTCAGCAACAGAATCAAATAGGTAAGATGACCCCAGAAACGATAACGCTTCCACAAAGCTCGAAGCAATGCGCCGTGCAGTCCACGCCAGTTAGCCAGCAGGAACACGGCAGCCACGACAGAAAGCGGATAAGTTGTCGTAGCGTTATCGAAAATGCCTGCCACTCCCTCGAGGGCGGGCAACGGCGTTTCGCGCCATATCTCCACGAATCGTGGCCAATACCAGCGCGGTAGAGAGATGATCTGGTTTAAATCAAGATCGGCCCAGTTTCGGATCGGGGTAAAAGTGACGAACTGGAAAAGGAAATAGCCAAACCCAAGAAGCGCAAAGGTAATCCAGATGCGTTTATAGCGCCGAATGCAACGAAACCCGTCTCCCAGTGCCCGCCGCACCGGATTGAAGAACATCACAATCGCATAGCCACCGCAAAGTCCAAGCAGCGGATACAGGGGCGGCAGGTGTCGCCACATGCTAGCAAGTGATGTTTCGGTAGGGCGGGATCGCCGGGCGCGCCGAACACGAACGGATGTCCTCGCGCAATTGGGAGATCCCTGCCAGTTCTAAAATCATCTACCGAATCAATCCCCAGTGCGGAGCAAACGGCCAGTAAACTAACAAACCTCTGCCCACGAGGTTTTCTTCAGGCACGGCTCCCCAATAGCGGCTATCATAGCTGTTGTAACTGTTGTCCCCCAAAGCAAAGTAGCCATCCCGTGGCACGGTGAACGTACGATCTGGTTGCGACAAGTTATCGCGGCCTAACGCATAACCGCGATAAGGAGGTTTCGCCGACATGACCCGCTCAAAACCGTAACCCTCTGCTTTCTTGCCATTCACGTAGAGAAACGGCGGGTCGATTCTCAAACGATCGCCGGGCAGTCCGGCCAGCCGCTTGATATAAAATGGCGAACCGGCCTCAGGATCTTCGCGAATACCCGGAATGTGATTTGTCCGAAAAACAAAAACGTCGCCACGATGCGGCTTAACAAAGTTGTAAGTAAACTTATCGACGAACACCTGGTCTCCGGTATCAATCGCGCCTCTGGCAATGATGTCGCCACGATGATAAATGCGGCCTGGGAAAACATTGAAATCATGGCTGAGAGTGTCGGGCGGCGCATAGACCAGATATTTTTGCCGCTGGCAGATCAACTGTGAAAGCGTAAAGAAAAAAAACATTTTCCTTGGCTGAATTTCAAGAAGCTGATCATCCTCGCGGGAAACAACATTGATGTAGTTGCGACCCCGGACGATGAACTCGCCAATCTGTCGCAGAAGGTTCGGCCCGGGAGCTGTGCTCGGATAACCAATAATCCCGTTCAAGGTCGGCTGCATCGAGCCTGTCGGAATCTTAAACGGCTGCAAGAAATAAGAGCGAATGCCCACTGCCACAACGATGGCCACCAAAATCACCTCGCAATTCTCGCGCCAATGCGACTCCCACGTCACCGGTGTCAGCCTGTGAAGAGTTTTATCCAGCGCATCGGCTGTGCTGTGTATTCTCTCGCGATCTCTCTGCCATAGCGCTTCGCGGAGATCCTTCATGCCCGCAGTGATTTGGTCGCGGTCCGCGCTACTGAGCTGATCGTCCTTATAGCGCAAATACTTCCGGGCGTGTCGCAGGAGCAGTCGGCTATGTTTCAATTGGCGCGATGTAAACATGAATTAGAAAATGACGAAGCAGGAATGTCGAATGACGATGAATGTTGAAGCCCTAACAGGTGAGGCAACAAGGGAAATAAACGGGCCGACGTTTCAGATTTATCATTCGGATTTCGTCATTGTGCTTTTAGCACTTCAATAAACGCCTCCTGAGGAATGTTGATCTTTCCAATGCTCTTCATCCGTTTCTTTCCTTCCTTTTGTTTCTCCAGCAGCTTCCGCTTGCGCGTAATATCGCCACCGTAGCATTTCGCGGTTACGTTTTTTCGCAATGCCGAAACGCTTTCACGCGCAATAATTTTTCCGCCGATAGCCGCCTGAATCGCCACCTGATAGAGCTGTCGCGGAATTACTTCCTTTAGTTTGGCCGCCAGCTGGCGTCCCCTCGCCTCCGCGCGATCTTTGTGCACGATCGTAGAAAACGCATCCACCGGCTCGCCATTAACGAGCACATCCAGTTTTACCAATTTCGCCGCGCGATAGCCGGCATGCTCGTAATCCATGGAGCCGTAGCCGCGTGTAATGCTCTTAATCTTGTCGTTAAAGTCGACGAGAATTTCGTTTAGCGGCAATTCGCAATGCAACATGACCCGTCGTGTATCGAGCGACTCGGTGCGTGCCATTTGGCCGCGTTTCTCCAGAATCAATTGCAGGATGTCGCCGATATTTTCATTTGGGCACAGTACGTACGCCTTTACAATCGGCTCACGAATTTCCTGGATCGTTGTCGGATTAGGCAGGTGAGCGGGATTATCGATCAACAATGTTTCTCCCTGCGTAGTCAGCACTTCATAGACGACGCTTGGACTCGTGGCGATGATGTCCATGTTATACTCGCGCCGGAGTCGTTCCTGGATGATCTCCATGTGTAGCAATCCCAGAAATCCGCAGCGAAATCCAAATCCGAGCGCAACGGAACTCTCCGGTTGATAGATGAACGCGGAATCGTTCAGACGCAGCTTTGCGATTGCCGTCTTCAAATGTTCGAAGTCGCCGGTATTGATGGGATAGATCCCACTGAAGACCATGGGATGAATTTCCTGGAAACCCGGAAGCGCTTCGCGGGCGGAATGACGCTGATCGGTGATGGTATCCCCGATCTTCATGTCTGCAGTCGACTTAATGTTTGCGATGAAATAACCGACGTCGCCAGGATTTAGCTTTTCCTGTGCGAGCATCTTCGGCGTAAAGACGCCCACCTCTTTGATCTCAAAGCGCGCATTATTACTCATCAATGTGATTGCGTGATTCGCTTCCATTGTTCCGGAAACGACACGCACATAACCGACCACGCCGCGATAAGCATCAAAGACCGAATCAAAAACTAGCGCGCGTAATGTCTGGTCTACCGGTGGTCGCGGCGGGGGGACGCGTTTCACGATTGCCTCAAGAATTTCCTCGATCCCGATCCCCATCTTTGCGCTCGCATCGATTGCTTCCTCGGCAGGGATCGCGAGAATTTCTTCCAACTGGCGATGCACCGAGGCCACATCGGCATTCGGCAGATCAATCTTATTGATGATCGGCACAATGGTGAGTCCCTGTTTGTGCGCGAGGTGAACATTCGCTACGGTTTGCGCTTCGACTCCCTGCGCTGCATCGACAATCAACAACGCGCCCTCGCACGCAGCAAGGCTACGCGAAACTTCATAGCTGAAATCGACGTGCCCGGGAGTGTCGAGCAGGTTCAATCGATAGTTTTGCCCGGATTTGCTCGTGTAACGCATCGCCACTGGATGCGCTTTGATCGTGATCCCGCGCTCCCGCTCCAAGTCCATTGAGTCAAGAAGCTGGTCCTGCCTTTCCCGCTCGTGGATCGTCCCGGTGCGCTCGAGCAATCGGTCCGACAACGTCGTTTTGCCGTGATCGATGTGCGCGATGATGCAGAAGTTGCGCGTAAACTCAATTCCCATGGAAGTGGGCACTATGCGGGTGCGGCTGCGCAGGGTCAATTAGTGCACAGTGATCTGCTAGCCGAAATCCCAGAGAAAATCGCTCGACCGCGCAGTCAGGTGTCGATGTACGTTCGATGTGCGCAACGTCTCCCTTCCGTCGAGATCGTGACAATTAGAATCTAGACACCGCCGCAAGTGAGCGCACAGTGAGAAGCGAGCAAACCCGCACTGCAAACGGTCATCAATTACCGCTAAACTGCTAAGAGTCGGCGCTCATGGCTTCCTGGCCTTCTTTTGGAATATCTTCTGGAACTTTGCTTCCCGATTTCCGGAGAAGAATGTTGAAAGCAGGTACGATGAAGTGTGTAGCAATGTTTTTGATCGTTTCTTTTGCGTGCTTATCGCACACATTCGCGGTTTTACGGCCGCTGTTTCCGATCAAGCCAGGGCCACCATTTGCAAACACAGACCGTAAGCTATGAATCGGCCCACGCGTAAAACCGACTTCTGGATTTTGCCGCAGGGAACGCTAACGCTCGTTAGGCCGCTCACTCAGAGGGCGAGTGAATGGATTAGCCAACACGCCCAGGATGATTCTCAGTGGTTTGGCCCTGCGCTCGTCATCGAACACGACTACGTCGCAAACCTACTCAACGGGATGATCCAGGATGGACTGCAAATCACGCAATGATTCTCGAAGAACTACTGGAATAGTAGTGGGAGATACTGCACGCAAATCCGGTCCAGCACCGAGGCCGGCGCCGCGCGTCTAGTCGACTCGTTGCTAGGCCATAGCCAATGACGATGGAACGGCGTTAGAGTTCACTCTCACTGACCAGCGTCGACGGTAAACCTCGCCCCAGCCTACTCCTGCGGTTTTCGCGCTGTTGCGGCTCACAATTGCAGAAGCTGCCTCGGCGTGGTCAGGGCATCTTGGCCAGGATGTTCTCCATCTCGGACGAGGTGAAAGCGCGTAATGTCTGCGTACGAATGTTGCCCAGCATATCCGCCCCCAGCAATACGCTGGCCGCCGTCTCGTCGTCCGGAGCGTCGAACACGCAGACTTGGTCATATTGCCCAAGTGTCCAATACATTTGCTTAATGGTTACTCCCATCGACTCCACCTTGGAGGCCCAGTCAGCTACCCGGTGGGTCGTTTCCTTTGCGGCCTGGATACCCTTGTCAGTAAATTGCACCAAACTGATGTACGTCGCCATATTGTTATTCCTTTCAGTATTCTCCGGGTTCGTTTCGATCCGACTGAGATAAAGCGAATGCTAGGGCTGCCGACTCCGAGGGTCAAATGACAGGGAATACCGACGCTCAATTCCGTTGCTTTCGGACCGAAAGAATCACTCGACCGCATGCCAAATTTCCAGATAGATTCCAACATGCCAAAGCTCATTATCAGCGGGACTACGTATGAACTTGTTGACGACCTGATCACAATCGGGCGCGGTCCGGACAACACGATAGTCATTAATAACCCTTCGGTCTCGGCGCGGCACGCGCATTTGCAGTTGGCCGGCGAAACATACCGGTTGAAAGATCTCGGTTCGACCAACGGGACACACGTTAATGGTAAGCCGGTTACCGAAACCCTACTAAGCTTTGATGATCGGATCCGATTTGGCGCGACCGAAGCCCGCTTCGAATCGGATGCGAGCGGATCGCGACCGCTTCCCCAGCTCGAGGAGATCAAAGCAAGACCAGCAGAACTGAGCGCCGCCCCTGCGGATTTTACCAATGTTTCTCCGTTCCGTCGCCAGAAACAACAGACCGACCCGCTTCGCAATGGAATTTTTATCGGTTTGGCAATCGTGGCGCTCGTGTTTCTCGGCAGCATGATCGCAGTGCTAATGATGCACGCCCCAAGTTTGTAAGTCCGGGCGATCCTGTGGCAAACTCGAGGATGATGCACCGGGATCCCTCGACTTCGCTCGGAATGACAAAACGTATAAAGCGCCTTTTGCTTTTCGATATCGACGGAACGCTGATCCATTCTGGCGGGGCGGGTGTGCATGCGCTTAAATCGGCTTTCAAAGAACGTTTCGGTGTCGCCGATGATCTGCACGACATCGAAATTGCCGGTATGACCGACTCGGGCATCGTCGTCAGCATATTGAACAAGCATAAGATTCCGGCGACGAACGAAAACATGAGCGCCTTTCTCGATAGCTACGTGCATTTTCTTTCGCTCGAATTGCCACGTCGCAAAGGCAAACTGCTTCCGGGCGTTCTGCAATTGCTTCGTCGTCTCAAGTCGCGGCCGCATCTCGTGCTGGCTCTTCTGACTGGCAATGTCTCCCGCGGCGCGCAGCTCAAGCTCGAGCATTACGGTGTCTGGCACTTTTTCGAATTTGGCGCGTTCGCCGATGATCATCGAGACCGAAACCGGCTCGGACCGTTCGCTCGTGCGCGCGCATTTGAGAAGCACGGCCGCGAATTCGCCGCCTCCGAGATTGATGTAATCGGAGATACGCCGCGCGATATTGCTTGTGGTAAGGCCTTAGGGGCGCGCACCGTCGCCGTGGCGACCGGCACCTGGAGCCGCGATCGACTTGCCCAATATCACCCGGATTTCCTGATCGATGACCTTTCAAATGTGGAAAAGGTGATCGATACGCTCGGATGGTGATCCGTTGACGAATGAAGGGTTGATGAAAAAGAAGGACGCCTCCCCACCTGCTCCGAAGCCGTATCGAGACCGGCCCGATGTGCTGCCACTCAAGGGCGAAATCGATCTGCACGTTTCTCCCGTCGTCACGGCATCGCTCACCGCAATGATCGAAAAAAAACCGCAACGCATGGTGATCGATCTTTCGGATGTGACCTACATCGATAGCGCGGGCCTGGCGGCTCTTATTCAGGCCATGCAAAAAGTGGAAGCGTACGGTGGAAAATTTTCGCTCGCTGGCTTGCAGGAGACTGTGCGCTCAATTTTCGAAATCTCGCGGCTCGATCAGGTGTTCCAGATCTTCCCGGACACGGATACCGCGCTGGCCGCCACATGAAACGGCCTCAAGCGTAGAACCAAGGCGGAAAGATCGCGCCTCTCCGGCTGCTATACGATGGGAGTCCACGCATATTCGTCGGGGCTCGGGGTCATTCGTGTCTGTTGGATAATCTTCATCGTAGTCTGGTTGGTGGGAGCCATTTCGACCAAGCGCACGATCTATCGCGAGAGCAGCGCGGAGCGAGCCCGCTATTGGCTAGTGCTGCTAATCGGCTATTTTCTGGTGATCAAATCGAGCGTTTTGCCGGCCCCGTTCAATTGGATCGTCATTCCGCACACCACATTAAGCGCCTGGGTTGGTGTCTTTCTGTGCGTTAGCGGGCTCGTATTTGCCATTTGGGCAAGAGTGATACTCGGAAGAAACTGGAGCGGCGTGATCACGTTGAAAGAAGGACACGAACTCATTGAGCGCGGGCCTTACCGCGTCGTGCGTCATCCTATTTACACAGGAATCCTTGCCATGTTTGCCGGCACCGCCATCGCCGTGGGATATTTAGGCGGATGCTTAGGCTTGTTGCTCGTGTTCGTAAGTTTCTGGCTGAAACTCAAACGCGAAGAAGATTTGATGCTCAAACATTTTCCGGAAAAATACGCCGTTTATCAGCGCAGAGTGAAACGCATCATTCCGTTTCTTGTTTAGCCACGCTGCATAGGATCGCGAGCGTCTCGTTGATGTTTTGTGAGATATCGAATTGCGCCGCGAGCCGGCTGTTTGTCGATCTCACTGCCGCGCGCCGCGAAGGATCGGACCAAAGTCGAATCGCATCGCGCAAAGCGAGAAGATCCCGTGCGTGATCGACAATTGATCCGTGGACACCATCCTCGATGATTTCGCTAAAACCGTTGGAACGCGTGGTGATCACGGGCAAACCACAGGCAAGCGCTTCCAGACAGGCATTGGAAAATGGATCGTAAATCGTAGGCAAAATAAAAATGTCCGAGGCGGCGTAAATACGCAGCATATCCGCAACTTCACCGAGAAATTGCACCGGGTCTTCGCGCCAAAAACGCAGGCGCTTCGTCTTGTGAAGCCTTGCATTTCCGCGACCGGCAACGAGCAGCCGGATCTTGCGATCCTTGCAAAGGGCCGCCGCCTCGATAGCAAAAAGCAGCCCCTTGCGTTCCCATCCAGAGCCAGCAAATAACAGTGCGATTTGGTCTGACTTCAAATTCAATTGCTCGCGCGACTTTTCGCGAAGCTCCGGGCCGAATCGGAATTTCTCAAGCGGGACACCGTTGCGAACAATGTCGATCTTGTCTGCTGAATAACCATAAAGATTGACGATTTCATCCTTGACCATTTGCGAGCCGGCAATCACGCGCTTGGTGTTGCCACCGGAAAAAAGCGATTGCTCCAGCCGTAACAGATCCTGATGCTTGGAATTGAGACTCCGGACAAATCGTTTCAGAGGCAGTTCGAACTTTCTTCTCCGCTCAAGCCAGGCGCGATGGACTCCGTCGCCAGCCCGATAAACGTCGCAGCTCCAGACGCGCTCAAGACTGAACAGGATATCGACCCGAAGTTGGGCACGCATTTGTTCCAGCTCGCTGGCAAATTCGATCGGCGATTTAGAACGCAAGTGCGTGATCGATCCAAACGGCCATTCATTATCCGGCCAGTCATGAGTAGCTACAAGCTGCAGGTCATGTCCGGCTTCCATCACGCCACGCGCGAGGCGTTTCAAGTACGCCTCCGCGCCGCCAGTCGGCGAATAACCGCGCCGGACAAAAACGATGCTCAGATTCTTCGGCATGCTGCGTAGGGTTATATCAACAGAGCCAAAACCGTGGCACCTCTCTTCGTCATTCGTGCTTTGTCATTCATTCAGCATTCGTCATTCGTGCTTCGTCATTTAGCCAACGATTTTATTGGTCAAAACGAGAGGTGTCTCGACATAACACGCCTCTTTACACGCCTCACGTTCGCCAGAATAGTTGTAAGCCGATGCTGGGTGAAACCCTAAACGCTCCTCAGTCATTACGTTCCGCTTCACCTGCAGTTCGTACTTTGCCGAGGCATTTGCTTTATTCGATTTTTGCCCGCATCGGCGGTTCCGGCCTGGATACGGATGCATTTGAGACCCTGCGTGCATCTTATCGCGGGGGATTTCTTGGCAAAGCGATCGCTTATGATAACAGGCAGAAGGAAATTCCTGCTTCGTTGATCCATTCTTTGCGCTGGCATCCGGTGCGACTTATCTCATTTTTCGATCGGCCCTACTACTACGGCGCGAAGAAAAAGTACCTTGATTGGATCGCATCCCGGCACCTCGACACCGGCCGCTACGATCTGTTTCATAGCTGGTCGGGCGACTGTTTGCGGTCGCTACAAGTAGCAAAACAACGCCGCATCCCTTCCATCGTCGAGATTCCGACCTGGCATCGCGATGGTGGCAAAAAGAAAGTGGATTGGCCAAAGAATACCGAATCGGCGAGCAAGACTCCCGGGGTCCCGTCATGGAAAGCCAGGCTGTTGCTCCAGCGAAAGCGTTTCATAGAAGAATACCAACTGGCTGACCTCCTGCTTGTCTTATCAGAGAGGGCGGCTAACACCTTTCGCGTACGTGGTTTTCCGGAGGAAAAACTTTTTTACCTGCCCCGCGGGGTGGACGTGGAACGATTCAAGCCAGGAAATCGGCCGGCCAAATTTCGCGCCGTCTTCTCGGGTGCTTTGATCAAACGCAAAGGCATCCAACATGTGCTCGAGGCATGGCATCGCCTCAACCTGCCTGATGCGGAGCTATGGTTGGTTGGACATGTGCATGACGAAGCGAAGCCCTTTCTTAAACAATTCTGGCGCGATAACATCCGGGTAATGGGATTTGCGCGCGACCCTGAGAATTATCTTAGCCAGGGCACGGTACATATTTTTCCCTCGCAATGGGAAGGCAGCGCCAAAGTGACATATGAAGCCGCGGCATGTGCGCTGCCCCAAATCACCACGCGCGAAGCAGGCGATGTGGTGCGCGATGGCGTGGAAGGAATTATCGTGAAGCCCGGTGACGTCGACGCGATCGCAGCGGCACTCCAGCATCTGCATCGACATCCCGAAATTGTTCAGCAAATGGGCAGCGCCGCGAGACGTCGCGTGGTTGAAAATTTCACGTGGGACCATTTTCGGACGCGATTACTCGACGCATACGAAACCGCCATACGAATGGCGCGATGATCGTGGTGTGACCGGTGGCCTGCCTGTCGCGCCTTAGTAGAACGAAGGCGGATGAAAATTCTTCTCCTGCAACTTAAGCGAATCGGCGATCTGATCCTGACAACTCCCGCGATCGCGGCTTTGCGCGAACATTTTCCGCAAGCGGAACTGACGATTGTGGTTTCCAGCGAATGCGCTGATCTGCTCCCAGCCATTGCAGGTGTCGATCGCATCTTGATGGCGCGACGTAATCTGAGTGATCTCGCCGCCTTTCTCGCCGTCGCAGGCAATAAGTTTGATTATTGCATCGATTTCACACGAAACGACCGCTCCGCATTTCTGGTGTTCTTATCCGGAGCCGGGAAACGCATCGTGTCATACCGGGTGCGCGATCAGTCGAAAAGCCGCGCCCGGCTTTACACTGATTTTGTCAATGTCCGCATGCGCGACCTGCATACCGTCGATTACAATCTGTCCTTGCTTAAACCGCTCGGCATCGGGAGTGTTTCCTCCTCGCTGCATTTGCAGTTGCCCCAATCGGCGCATGAGAAAGCCGACGCGCTCCGACGCAATTCGAACGTCAGAAAGTCCTACATTGTTTTGCATCCCGGTTCGGCGCGCCAGGAAAAGCTTTGGGAAGCCGGACGATGGGCGCGAATAATCGAACGGTTCGGTCGAGACAATGACCTGGATCTCATTCTGACAAGTGGGCCATCGAAGCACGAGCAGGCGCACATTGCCTCGATCAAGAACGAGACCAAAATCATCGATCTTTCCGGGAAAACAGATTTGCTTACTCTTGCGGCCTTAATTGGCGAGGCACGGCTCCTGGTTACGGTCGATTCAGCGCCGGTGCATCTTGCAGCCAGCACACATACACCACAGGTGATCCTGTTCGGGCCCACGAACCCGTTTCATTGGCGACCGAGGGAAAGTCCTGCGCTCATTCTGCAGGGGAAAACACCCCAACCGGTCACTGAGTTTTTCCCGGTCCAGCCGCGCCTTCCAATGAGTCAAATCTCGACGGAAGCCGTGATTAGTGCTATGGATTTCCTGCTGTCGCAGCATGCGACGGCCCGAACGTCATGAGCGGCGCAAAAGCGGCTAAGAAAAAACTGTCATTCTGGGAAACGTTACGTGCAGCCTCCGGCTCTTACGGACGGCTGTACGGTTACGTCAAACCGTACAAGGCCCGCTTTATCACGGGGCTGGTACTGGGTCTTGCCTACGGCGGCGTCAATTCGCTTTTTCCGTTAGCGATTGCCCGGGTGACAAGCACGATTTTCCATGGTGCCGCTCCCAATCCGATGGCAGTGCGGCATAATCTTGGAGCTCTCGATACCGGCCCGAAGATCAATTCGATTTTGCTTATTTGTCTCGCCATCCCGGCGATCATGACGCTCCGTAGCCTTTGTTCCTACGGAAGCACCTATTGCATGCAGTGGGTGAGCAACAAGGTCGTGACCGATATCCGGAGCCAGCTCTTCAACAAGATGGTTCGCAACTCGATGGATTTCTTTAACAAGGCGCGTTCTGGGTTTTTGATGTCGCTTATCACGAACAATACCCGCGTTATGCAGATGGCTTTGACCACCATCGGTAGCGACGTTTTCAAGCAGCCAATCACGATTGTTGGCGCAATCAGCGTTCTGCTAGTGATGGATTGGAAATTTACTCTGGTCACACTCGTTCTTTTTCCGATGTGTTTGCTGCCCCTTCGCATTTATGGCCGGCGCGCGCGTAAGGCGGTGCAGAACGAACAGGCTGGCATGGCCGAGATGGTCGTGACGATGCAGGAAACATTCGCTGGCATTCGTGTGATCAAGTCATTCGCGCGTGAAGCGCATCAGGAAAAAGAATTCAAGCGCAGCAACCAGATGCAGTTTTCGCAGATGATGCGCATCATCCGGTCATTGGAGGCTGTGGGGCCGCTGGTCGAAACTATGGCCGCAATCGGAGTGGGAATCGCGTTGCTCTACGTTTATGCGGCAAACCTGAGCGTCGGCAGATTTTTCGGATTGATCTCGGGAATTTTCATTCTCTATGACCCAATCAAAACGCTCAGCAGGATCCATCTCGTCATGCAGCGCTCAATCGCCGCTACCGGCAGTATTTTTTCGATCCTTGATTCACAGCCAACGATCCGGGACGCGCCAAATGCTTTTGCGCTTGGTTCGTCACAGGGGCGGATTGACTTTGAAGACGTGACATTCCGTTATGCCAACACGGTCACTAATGCGATCAGCGATCTGACTCTGCATATCGAGCCCGGCAAGACCCATGCCCTGGTCGGCGCCAGCGGCGCGGGCAAAAGCACGATTCTCTCGCTCATCCTGCGTCTATACGATCCGACTTCCGGCGCTGTAAAAATCGACGGTCGCAATCTGTGCTCGGTCACACAGAAATCATTGCGCGAACAGATCGGACTCGTTACTCAGGAGACGTTCCTGTTTCACGACACGATTTTCAACAATATCCAATTTGGCAGGCTGGATGCGACGCCGGAAGACGTTCGCGAAGCAGCGCGAGCCGCCTATGCACACGACTTTATTATGGCCCAGCCGAAGGGCTACCAAACTGTCATTGGCGATAAAGGCTGTCTTCTCTCTGGCGGACAGCAACAGCGCCTTGCCATCGCGCGTGCCGTTCTGAAAAACGCACCAATTCTTTTGCTGGATGAAGCCACCTCATCACTCGATTCCGAATCCGAGCAACAAATTCAAAAAGCCCTGGCCGAGCTGGCGGCTGGCCGTACGGTAATCGCCATCGCTCATCGGCTATCGACTGTTTTGTCCGCCGACAAAATCATTGTAATGGACGGCGGCCGCATCAAGGAGATTGGAACGCACGCCGAGCTTCTCGGAAAATCCGGATACTATCGGCGGTTGTACGATCACCAATTCAATCGTTTTCCAGAGGAACCAGCCACTGAGTCAACCTTTGTTGTTGAAGAGTTGGTCTAGCGAAGACAGTTAAAGAGTTACAATGTTAAAAAGGGGCACGGGAATAGCGTGTTGTGACATCGCGGCAACTCAACTTTTCAACCATTTAACTTTTTTAACTTCTTACTCTGCTTTTTGAGCTATGGCGTTTAACATCGACCTGCATACACATTCCTTTTTTTCCGGGGACGGTATCTCCAGTCCAGAAGATTTGATTGCAGCTGCACGCGCTAAAGGTTTGCATGGCCTTGCCATTACCGATCACAACACATGCGATGCGGTCAATTACCTTCTGCAAAAGGGCTTGATGCGACTGGATGGATTGCCGGTCGATGATTTTCTCGTTCTCCCAGGAGTGGAAGTGACGACCGCCGACGGCCATCTTCTCTGCATCGGTGCGGAGCTTCCTTACCTCAAGGGAAAACCGGCACGCGAAGTCTGCGACATAATCCACCAGCGCGGCGGGCTCGCGATTCCTCCGCATCCGTATGATTTGTTTCGCGCAGGGATCCGTTTTTAAAGAGCAATGAATTGACTCAAAAATATCAGACCCCGCGCGACAGTCTTCGCAAAACCTGGAACAACTGGCTGCGACTGCGGCGCCGAAAAAAGATCCCCGAGCTAGCTGCGAAAGACAGGAGCCATAACGGCCACTGATCCGAAGCGCAGTTAGAAGGTTAAAAAAGTTACAAAGTTAAATGGAATGATCTTGTTACGATGTGTCGTCTTAACGTTTCGATGCTTCAACGCTTTAACGCTTTAACGCTTTAACGATTTAACGATTTAACGAGGCGATGGTCATGCCTGCTTACATCATTGTTGAAATCGACATCGTCGACCCTATTGACTACGAAGAATACAAGAAGCTCGCCGGTGCGACCGTGGAGAAATACGGCGGGAAATACATCGTTCGCGGCGGCAAAACCGAAGTGTTGGAAGGCGACTGGAAACCGAAGCGTATTGTGGTCTTAGAATTCGAATCAGCTGACCGCGCCAAGGAATGGCTCAATTGCGAGGAATATCGCGAACCACGCAAGATGCGCCACCGCACAGCGAAGACAAACATGGTCCTGGTCGAAGGGCACACCGAGGGATAACCAACAAGTTTCATATTGTCGCCTCTCCCCTAGGCAAAGGGGAGAGGATGAAGGTGAGGGGTCTGAACTGCACCTCCCAGTTAGCGAACTTTTTCGAGACCCTCACCCTCCCCTCTCCCTGGCCAGGGAGAAGCGACTCGTATCGTGTAGGACACTCAACCGGCCTAACATCCGAACCGACAATCTCGCTCTAAGCGTCTACAAAAATTAAGATTGCTTTTGCCCACGGCCTCTTGCGAATCTGGCCTCTCGTATGCGACTGCTCATTGAAATAGTAATTGTTGCTGCCTTGATTTATCTTGGGTGGAGCAGGCCCTTCAAAGACTGGGCCGCTCAAGGGAGCGCAATGGCAACCACTAGAATTCATGCGCCAGCATGGGAGGATCATTCGGCTACGCCAACGCCACCCGCACCAAGAAGAAACCCACGCTGATCGGACGCTCATCGCTCCAAGTGGCAATGAACACTCACTGCAACTAAAAGCGAGGAGAGTTAAAGCCTGACCGTAGCCTCGCACAAACGCCTTCTAGCTCAGCACGACGTCAGGAGTAGGTGGGATCGTTGATCTCAATCGGACCAGGGAGCTTCCCACACAATCAAGAGAACTAGGCGACTGACCACTGACGGACGAGAGTCGAAACTACTGCTTGGTCGCAATCTTAACCCTGACGGAAAGCGTCGAGTTGCGAACGTGATGTCTTCGCGTGAAGCCTTTCACGGCACCAGAGCGCTTCTATCGACCGGGAGGTAATTTTCGTACTGCACTTTTCCCAAGAGTTCCCTCTCTTTCCCGCGGAGCGGTGGGAGCTGGGATGGTGGTCACAACCGAAGGTTTCTCCCGCTTGGAGTGCAGCAACGTTTGTACTGTCGTGGTTGCCCGGCCGCTCCAATCTCTAAGTGGCGTGTCCCATCCCAAAGAAATCAGCGCACCGATAATAACTATTTCAACTAATA
>QHOS01000247.1 GCA_003219415.1 Verrucomicrobiota bacterium
CCGCGGAGAAATCGATCAGCGCTTTCTCCATCGCGGGAATCAAGTCGGCCATCCGCAGATGCTGGCGCACCTGTTCTTCGTTGATAAAAAGCGGCTCGTTAACCACGAATAAACATTAATGCACACTTACGAAAGGAACCAAATTCGTGTCTATTCGTGTGCATTAGTGGTTACGAATCCTTATCCGTGCTATCCGTGTAATCGGTGGTTGAAAAACTGCAAACACGCTGCGTGATCGTAGGCGGCGGGCCGGCAGGTATGATGACCGGTTATTTGCTCGCGCGAGCTGGCGTGCCGGTCGCTGTCTTCGAAAAGCATTCCGATTTCAACCGCGATTTTCGCGGCGACACCATTCATCCATCAACGCTCGAGTTGATGCATGAGCTCGGGTTGCTCGACGAGTTCTTGAAACAGCCGCATCAGGAAGTGCGCGAGTTGCGAGCTGTGGTTAATGGCCAGGTCGTGCCGGTCGCTGATTTCAGAAAACTTCCGACGCGTTGCAAATTCATCGCGTTCATGCCGCAATGGGATTTTCTGACTTTTCTCTCGAGTCACGCCAAACATTTTCCGGAATTCCAATTGCACATGGAAACGGAGGTCGTCGATTTGTTGATGGAGGATTCGCGTGTGATCGGCGTGCGCGCAAAAACGCCGCAGGGCGATCTGGAGGTGCACGCGGACCTTGTCATTGCCGCGGACGGGCGTCATTCAACCACTCAAACGCGCGCAGGGCTTGAGCAAGTACAGTTCGGTGTGCCAATCGATGTGCTCTGGATGCGCATCTCAAAAAAGGACGACGATCCCGAGCAATCGCTTGGCTTTTTTCAACACGGCAAACTACTCGTGCTAATCGACCGCGGCGATTACTGGCAGGCTGGCTTTGTTATTCCCAAGGGGCAATTCGACGAGATCAAAGAGCGCGGGCTCGCGCAATTCCAAAATGAAATTGTCAGGTTCGCCGTCTTTTTACGCGACCGGGTGGCCGAGCTAAACGACTGGTCGAAAATCAAATTGCTAACAGTGCAGGTGAATCGTTTGCGTGAGTGGTGCTGCGAAGGACTGCTTTGCATCGGTGATTCTGCACACGCGATGTCACCTGCGGGCGGTGTGGGAATCAATCTTGCCATCCAGGATGCAGTCGCGACCGCAAACTTGCTCGCGGAAAAGCTCCAGCGCGGTCCAGTTCACATCGACGACCTGCGAACAGTACAGGCGCGCCGCGAATGGCCAACTCGTCTAATCCAGGGAATGCAAATCTTTATTCATCGTCGAGTCGTTACTGGTCGTACCTCCGATGAGAAGAAGACTTCGCTTCCATTCGTGTTTCGTTTGCTGAAATGGTTTCCAATCCTGCGCCAGCTGCCTGCGCGTTTCGTCGGCGTCGGGCCGCGCCCCGAACATTTCCACAGCCCGACCGCAGGATAGAATCCATCCAGAAATACAGGAAGCCTGTCCTGTTGAGCGGAGCGAAACATTTCTGATTAGTTTTCTCGACCAGCGATGCAACTGAACAGAAAAGATTGAGATTCTTCGCTCCGCTCAGAATGACAAAACGTATTTAAGAGATGGCTTGGATTCTAAGAAAGACTCAAAATTCTCGAATCCATTTCGGGCGCACCGCACATCCTATGTGAAGAACAAACCATTGGAACCAGCTCAGTGGGACTCAAGACAGAAACTCCCTTTCCTTCTACCAATCGGTTTGCTTCGCGAGCGCTAAGCGCGTTCGAGTTGCTGTTCGGTGGATTCATCATTATCGGTCACAATGTTTTTCGTATTGTGCCCAACGAAGTCATTGTCCTCTGTGTGCTTGGGCTGGTATCGGTACGACTGCGCGATGGTGGATGGTCTGCGATGGGATTCACGCGGCCGGCGTCCTGGCGCCGAATTTTTCTAATCGGCTTGGCGGCGGCAGGAGTGCGCATCCTCCTCGGGCAATTCGTGATCGAACCGGTTACTGGATTTTTCTGGCCGACGCCAACTGCGCCAGCGTTAGCAAATGAAATCACCGGCAATGCGAAAATCGCGCTGCTTGCTTTGTTATTGGTCTGGACGTTTGCCGCGTTCGGTGAAGAAATCGCGTATCGAGGATATCTCCTTATGCGCGCTGCCGACATTGGAAGGAGATCGACAACAGCTTACTGGGCTGGAATCGTGGTTGTTTCGATTCTGTTTGGGTACGGGCATTATTACAAAGGTCCGTCGGGAATCATTGATTCCGGGATTGCCGGCTTAATTTTGGGAGCGGCCTACATGCTTGCGCACCGGAATCTTTGGGCCTGCATTTTGACTCACGGATTTATTGACACATTCGGAGTCATCGACGCTTTTTTCGGATGGTCAAAGTAGATATGACACTCGATCTGCCGGCTATCCGTGCGGCTCACGAACGGATTCGACCATACATTCATCGCACGCCAGTGCTGACTAGCTCGCGGCTAAATCAGGCAAGCGGCGCCTCGCTCTTTTTTAAGTGCGAGAACTTCCAGAAGATTGGTGCATTCAAAGCGCGTGGCGCTACGAACGCCATTTTTTCCCTCGACGATGCAACGGCGCGGCGCGGTGTGGCGACGCATTCGTCAGGAAACCACGGGGCTGCAGTAGCTCGGGCGGCAAAACTGCGCGGCATTCCTGCGCATATCGTCATGCCATCGAACTCGGCAAAGGTGAAGATTCGCGCCGTGGAAAGCTATGGAGCGCGTGTTGTATTTTGCGAGCCCACGGAGCAAGCGCGCGAAACCACATGCGCGGATGTGATCGCGCAGACAGGTGCCACGCTGATTCATTCTTTCGAAAATCTGGACGTGATAGCGGGGCAGGGGACAGCGGCGGTGGAATTTCTCGAAGACGTTCCCGATCTCGACCTTGTGATGTGTCCGATCGGCGGCGGAGGATTATTAGCCGGCACAGCCCTCGCTGCGAAATCGATGCGACCCAATATCAAAGTGATCGCGGTTGAACCGGAGAATGCAGACGATGCCGCGCAATCGTTTCGTGAGGGAAGAGTGAT
>QHOS01000132.1 GCA_003219415.1 Verrucomicrobiota bacterium
TCGAAATACCCGCTGACCCAGGAGGAGTCCTGCGTGCGTCCCACCTGAAGATGTGGCAAACACAATCCAATCCGTCTGAAGATTTTGCGCCATGAGCTCTTTCATCGCGAACGCATATCCCAAGGCGCCCGTGGAATTCGAACCGCCGTACGGAACGAGATAAGGTTTCATTCCCTCTTTGGCAGCACGATCAAATGTCCCCTGAAGAATGCTGTCCCGATCATTGCGGTCGGCAACGTAGATGATTTCTGTTCCAAACAATTCATCGAGCAACAGATTTGCCGATGGCTGTTTTGGCTTTTCGCCTGTTAGGACCAGAATGCATTTGAATCCGAATCGGGCCGCTGCCGCGGCGGTCTGACGACAATGATTCGACTGTAATGCTCCGCCAGAGATCAAGGTCTGCGCACCCTGGTCTCGCGCTTCAGCCATGAGAAATTCCAATTTACGCGTTTTGTTACCGCCAAAGGCGAGACCTGTTTGGTCGTCCCGTTTAATCAACAAACGCGGCCCGCCCAAAGCCTCGGAAAGACGCGGGAGCGGCTCGATCGGTGTTGGCAGATGAGCAAAATGCAATCTGGAAATATTCATCATCGGCCTTCGATTTTCTGTTTCGGCCTGGATTTTGTTGCACGAATGCAACCAGTCCGGGGCGCGCCGTGTCAAAGGCGCACGCTATCCCGGATCACTCGACATGTCGAGCCGACCTCCACTGTAGCGACGGCCGTGTCGGTCCCTCGCTCGGCAATTCGCAATCCGAGAGTTTCTTGATCTTGAGTTGTCGAAAAAACCGTCGAAGCTTACAAAACAGTCCGCATCGGACCTGCAATTCCCACTAACTCAGGCTATTTCATGACCACGATTAACCGCGTCGCTTTCGTAGGAGATTATATGCCCAGGCAATGTGGCATCGCGACGTTTACGACAGACATTTGCGAGGCGGTCGCAGTCGCGTATCCGCAGTGCGAATGCATCGTGGGAGCGGTTAACGATCGCCCTGAAGGCTACGATTACTCGACACGTATCCGTTTTGAGATCGATGAAAAGGAGATCGACTCCTATCGGCGCGCGGCGGATTTCTTAAACATTAACAACGTCGAGGTCGTCTCGGTCCAGCACGAGTTTGGCATCTACGGCGGTCCGGCCGGAAGTCACCTGCTGGCTTTGCTGCGCGACGTGCACATGCCGGTAGTGACAACGCTGCATACTGTGCTGCGCGAACCTAACGAGTCGCAAAGATTCGTCATGGAGCAGCTCAATGCGCTTTCGAATCGTTTTATCGTGATGGCTGAGCGTGGCCGTGGATTGTTGAAAGAAGTCTATGGCGTCTCGCCCGAGAAGATCGATCTCATCCCGCACGGCGTGCCTGACGTGCAGTTCATCGACCCGACCTTCCACAAGGATCAGTTCGGCGTGGAAGGTAAGACGATGTTGCTTACCTTTGGACTTCTTTCGCCTAACAAAGGCATCGAGTATGTCATTGAGGCGTTACCGGCAATTCTCAAGGAGCACCCGAATGTCGTTTACATTGTCCTTGGCGCGACACATCCCAATCTTCTTTTGCGGGAAGGCGAGTCTTATCGATTAAAGCTTGAGCGTCTGGCCGAAGATCGAGGCGTTACCGGCAATGTTATTTTTTACAATCGCTTCGTGACGCTGGAGGAACTAACCGACTTTATCGGCGCGGCCGACATTTATGTCACCCCTTATCTTAACGAAGCGCAAATCACTTCGGGCACCTTGGCTTATGCTTTCGGCGCAGGTAAGGCGGTGATTTCCACTCCTTATCTCTACGCGCAGGAGTTACTCGCGCAGGAGCGCGGCATTCTTGTGCCCTTTCGCGACAGCAATGCTATTGCCGAAGGAGTAACTCGACTCCTGTCCAATCCTGCGCTGATGGCGGGAATGCGAAAACGTGCATGGAAACTCGGACGCGAAATGATCTGGCCTGTAGTAGCCGGTCGTTACATGGAAAGCTTTCAGCGCGCGCGTGTGCGTTTAACTGTTTCGCCGCGCAAAGCCTTTGCCGTCCGAACCCTGGAAAATCGTCCCTATGAATTTCCGCCGCTAAAACTCGATCACCTTTTTCGGATGACCGATAACACCGGAATTTTCCAGCACGCTATTTTTAACGTGCCAAATTACCGGGAAGGATATTGCACCGATGACAATGCACGCGCCTTTATTCTGACTCTGCTACTTCCGGAGATGACCAGTCGTGTGGCGCAACGGGACGTTGAACGCCTGGCCAGCACTTATCTTTCGTTCTTATGGGATGCATTCGATCAGGAAACGAAGCGCTTTCGGAATTTTATGGGTCATAACCGGGAATGGCTGGAAAAGATCGGTTCGGAGGACAGTCACGCACGAGCGCTTTGGGCTGTGGGAATGGCGCTTGGCCGATCAAGAAATGACGGTCATCGCAATCTTTGCGCGCTCTTATTCCAACGGGGTTTGCCGGTCGTGGAGCAGTTCACTTCGCCGCGTGCCTGGGCCTTTGTCCTGCTCGCAATGCAGGAATACCTGCGCAGCTTCTCCGGCGACCGGATGGTGAATCAGCTGCGTGACCTGCTCACCACGCGACTGCTCGAGTTGTTTCAAGCTAACAGTTCGAAGGAATGGCAATGGTTCGAGACGATCGCCACCTACGATAACGCGAAGCTTTCGCATGCGATGATTCTGAGTGGTCATTGGACTTCGCGTGGCGAGGTATTCCAGGCAGGTTTGGAGTCGCTCCGCTGGCTGGTGGACACGCAAAGAGCGAAGGGCGGACATTTCGCGCCGATTGGCTCCAACGGTTTTTGGAAGCGCGGCAGCAAACTCGCGCGTTTCGATCAACAGCCGGTGGAGGCCTATGCTACCATCTCGGCCTGTCTCGAGGCTTTTGCTCTCACGCATGACGAATACTGGAAGCGCGCGTCGCGACGCTGTTTCGAGTGGTTCCTTGGTCGGAACGATCTTGGAGAATCGCTCTACGATTCCAGCACGGGAGGATGTCGTGACGCTTTGCATCAGGATCGCGTGAGTCAGAACCAGGGAGCAGAATCCAGTCTCGCGTTCTATTTATCCCTCGCGGAGATGACGCAGGCGGAAGCCGCGCCTGACATAAAGATCCCGAGTCACAAAGTTGGATGAAACTTCATCCGACGGGCCTCCTTCTCTGGCCGGACAACAAGCGGGTGGTGGTGCGTCCATTCATCTCGATGGATCCTACGCGCGTCCAGCATATCATCGCGCGGGCTCTCGCGCTTAGCGAGCAGGAAACCGAAAAGCAGCTTTCGTTAGTTAGAGCGGATTTCAGCGAGAGACATGTCGATCTAAATAAAAGTTGGCTGCGGCATTTCGAAAAAGTGCGCGCACAGATCCCAGACGACGAGACGATTTCCGAACCACGCCGGTTATTCATCGGCGCGCTGTTCTCCGGTGAATATGCACTCGAATCGGCAGCCTTGTTCAACCCTTCGATTGTGCCGCACCCTAATCAGACGGGTCTGAGTCGGGGCGATCTCCGTTTTATCCTAAGCCTGCGCGCGACCGGTGAAGGACATATCTCGTCGATCGAGTTCCGAACCGGAGTCATCCATCGTGATCACTCAATAGAGATCAAGAAGACGACGCCTTTTGTAACACTGCCTGAGCTTAATCCTAATCCCACCTACCATAAACGTGCCTTCCTGGACAAACTGAGTGAAATGGGACTTGAGAATGACTGGGCCGCTTCGGTCATGGAACGATTAGGTAAGACCTTCCTCTTTGATGAGTTGGTTAAGTCCATCCAGCAAGCAGCGTTTGACGAAGCATCCGCACACACGCGCGATGTGCCGCGAACTTTGGAGTGCATGCACTGGCTGGCGGAATCCAACTACGAAATTCATTTCGCTCCTTCTTCGGAAATGTCGGAACGCATTATCTTTCCGGTCTCGCCTAACGAGAGCAACGGCATCGAGGACGCTCGCTTCGTTCGTTTTGTCGAAGACGATGGGAGCGTTATCTACTACGCGACCTACACGGCCTACAATGGTCGAGTCATTCTACCCCAGCTGATCGAGACCACAGACTTCCTTAACTTCCATGTCCTGACTCTTAACGGGCGGGTGGTGCAAAACAAAGGCATGGCTCTATTCCCACGTCGGATCGATGGACGCTATGTAATGCTTACTCGACAGGATGATGAGAACCTTTTCCTGAGCTTCTCCGATAACCCGCATTTTTGGAGCGACTCTGTTCTTCTAGAAGAGCCCCAACAGCCCTGGGAGTTCGTGAAGCTGGGCAACTGTGGCTCGCCGATTGAAACCGAAGCTGGCTGGTTGGTTCTTACTCACGGCGTCGGTCCAATGCGAAAATACTGCATTGGAGCGACCTTGCTCGATTTGCACGACCCTGCAAGAGTCATTGGCCGGCTGAAAGAGCCGCTCTTAAGACCGGAAGGGAACGAAAGGGAAGGCTACGTTCCCAATGTCGTTTACTCCTGCGGTTCGCTCGTCCACAACGGGCAACTCATCCTGCCTTACGGCATTAGCGACACGGCTTCGAGCATTGTCAGAATCGAATTAAGCGAGCTTTTGGCTGCCCTTACCTAAAGAGACCGCCTCCCATACGCCGCTCTTTACACGCCTCCGGACTTACGGCTCTCCAGTTGCAGAACTCTGTCCTCGCTGCTGATCTAGCGCAATGTCTGGCAAAGGTGACACCTCTGTTACTTGAAAAGTGCGAAGGTGGGTCTGAGCGGCTCTTGCCCTATCTGATTGCGCATCGTAAATGCTCCCCATGAATCCAAACAAAGCACTCTGGGAAAAAGGCGATTTCACGCGCATTGCCGCGACCATGCGCGAAAGCGGCGAGGCGCTCGTGCAGCGACTCGGAATTACGAAAGACCTAAAGGTACTCGACCTCGGATGCGGCGATGGCACGACGGCATTGCCCGCGGCGAAACTCGGAGCGGATGTGCTGGGCATCGATATCGCGCGCAACCTGGTGGAGGCTGGGAACAAACGGGCTGCGAAAGAAGGCCTGACTAACATTGAGTTTCAGGAAGGCGATGCATCTAATTTGGAGCAGTTGCCGGATAAGGCGTTTGATCTCGTGATCAGTATTTTCGGAGCGATGTTTGCGCCCAAGCCGTTCGAGGTCGCCAGCGAGATGGTACGCGTGACGCGGCCGGGAGGTCGGATCGTGATGGGTAACTGGATTCCGAATGACCCGACGTTGGTCGCGCAGATTCTAAAGATCAGCTCAGGCTACACGCCGCCACCGCCGGAAGGTTTCGTTAGTCCAGTGACGTGGGGCATCGAGAGCAATGTGATCGAGCGGTTTGCCAGCGCAGGAGTTCCGGCCGGGAAAATCTCCTTCGCGCGTGACACGTTTACGTTCAACTTCCCTGGTCCACCGTCAGGCTTGGTCGATGAATTCAAGAAATACTACGGACCGACCATGAATGCATTCGAAGCCGCGGAAAAGAATGGCCGCGCGGCTGACCTGCAGAGAGAGCTGGAAGAGTTGTTTGCCAGCCAAAACAAAAGCTCGAGCAAGGATGCCACCTCCATTCCTGCAACCTTCTTGCGTGTTACGGTCGCGGTTTGAAGCAGTCTTAAGCAACAATCTTGTCGCGTATCCCACCGTAAACCATGTCGCGAACCAAATCTCTCGTGTAAAATTTGTGTGGGAATCCAAGGTCGATGCGGCTGGCTTCATCCAGCGTCATGGATAGGCCTGTCATATTGAGCACTTCGGCTTCCTCAGGACAGGCTCCACGAAACATCTCTGTCTATTCGCAGGGATAGCCGTGCAGAAAAAGATCAGAAATTCTGCTCCCGCGACTGCGGGATCAGAATGAGACTTAGAAAATTGTTTTGTAAGATCAATTCGCTCGTCGCGTTGCTTCGAACAGGAACCACGCGCGTCGCTCGGTTTCATCGATCCAAACTTCGATCAGGCTCGCGGTAGCAACGTCACGATGCTCGTCGCACACGTTGTGCGCCTCGCGGAGTCGCGCAGCCAGTGTCCGGTTGTCGTCTGCTAACTCAGCCAGCATGTCCAATGGCTCGACATACTCTGCATCGTTATCGCGTACCCGCTGAGTACGGGAAATCTGGCCGATCGAATGCAACGTAAGTCCACCAATCTTTCGAACTCGTTCCGCGATAGGATCGGTCATCGCGAACAGCTGATCGGCATGTTCGTCGAGTAGCAAGTGATAATCCCGGAAATGTGGCCCACTCATGTGCCAGTGGAAATTTTTCGTTTTCAGATAGAGCGCGAACACATCAGCCAGAATGGCGTTCATGGTCGCGGTGATATCTTTGGTCGCCGAAGCTGTGAGATCGGTCCGCGTCTCCAGTGGGGCGTCGCGTCTGTGAAGCAGTTCGGAAGTCTTTCTCGAATTAGGTTTGTTCATGGTTTGGTTTGTACCGGTTGATGTTTTATTGGCGCGATCAAATACGCGTCTTCTGTGACGGTTGTTTTGCTGCGCCCGGCCTAGGGCGCGTTCTTCCAATTCTATTTGATTATCGGTCATAAGCATCTCATTTGGTTTATTTTTGCAGGCCTATGTTCTCCTCGACTATCAAAGCCTCCGCGATTGCCCGTTCGCAAGATTTTCCGGTGCGAAGAATGGGATAGCGATTATTCCCTCGTTCGAGGTACAAGGCGGGCAATCGCAACCGGCACGGCCGCCACTACAACTGCGGCTGACAGCCGCCTCTACAGCTGGATCAGGCCGCGCCGGGTAGCGTTCGCCACGGCTTCGGTGCGGCTGATAACATTCATCTTGGCGAAGATCGCTTTCACGTGCGATTTCACGGTGCCTTCGCTGATGAACAGCGTAGCGCCGATCTCCTTGTTGCTTTTTCCCTGGGCCATTAGCTTGAGCACGTCGATTTCGCGCGAGCTCAACGTTTCACCGCTAACGCGTTCCGCAAGCTTTGCGGCGAGATGAACGGGAACACATGTTTCACCCGCGTGCACCCGGCGGATACTGTCCATCAGCGCTTCGCGGGGCACATCCTTGAGCAGATAACCCTTCGCTCCGGCTTGAATGGCGCGGTAAATATCTTCATCACCGTCGAAGGTTGTAAGCACGATGATGCGAGCGTGCTCATCCTGCTCTCGGATTTCTTTGATAGCGCTGACGCCGTCGAGCTCTGGCATCCGCAAATCGAGAAGCGTCACGTCGGGGCGATGTTGCTTCCATAAATCGACCGCTTCGCGACCATTGGTGGCTTCGCCGAGTACAGTCATGTCCGCTTTGCGTCGAATCAACGAAACCAAACCTTCCCGTACGACAGTGTGGTCGTCGGCGATCAGAACGCCGATGCGCGATTTTTTCGGCGCGGCTTGGTGGGATCGGCGCGTTTTGCGGGCAGAACGACGGACCGCAGCGTCGCTACTGCTTTTGCGAACAGGTTTCTTCTTGGTCCTCACGCGCGAACGGTTTTGACCGCCTGGAAGCCGTCGTTTCTTCTTGGCCTCGACTCGTGATTGTTCGCCACGGCGAATCCGTCCGGTGGCGGATAAGGCACAGTGACGACGATCGTCGTACCCTTGCCGCGTGCGCTGGCCACCTTTAGTGTGCCGCCCATTTGTTCCGCGCGCTCGCGCATGCCCGCCAAGCCCAGACCATCATGCCGCTGTTTGACCCTGAGTCCGTTGCCATCGTCACGCAGTTCCAGACGAAATGCTTTTGAATTAAAGATCAATCGCGTTTCGAAATTGCGTGGATGCGCGTGCTTCAGCGCGTTCGTTAACGCTTCCTGGCCAATGTGTAGAAGATTCTCCTGCCACATGGGTGAGAGACGACGCAGCCTTCCCCGAAGTTCGAACCTGGTGTGAAGGCTTGTTCCCGCAGTAGTGTTTTTGACGATTCCTTTTAAAGCTTCTCAAAAATTGTCTCGCTGCAAAGCCTCCGGCCGCAGCGCGTGGACCGATCGGCGGGCTTCATTCAAGCTGCGCCGCGCCAGTTCGCTGGCCCGCCGCAAATGCTCGTTTGCTTCCTTGCGACGGCAGCATGCCATTGCATCCTCGGCAGATTCCAATTGCACGATTACACCCGTGAAACCTTGCGCCAGCGTGTCGTGAATGTCGCGCGCCATTCGATTTCGTTCTTCGAGAACAGCTGCTTGCCGGCTTTGCTCGGCAAATTTATTGAGTTGAATCGCCAGCATGGCCTGGTGTGCGAGCGCCTGCGCCAGTTCGATCTCCTCCGGTCGATAAGGGGGTCGCTCGCCGTGACGAATACCGATGAACCCTTTCACGCGTCCGCCCACCAGGGTTGGAATCCTCAGAAATTTCTTCGTTCCTCCAGCTTTTAAATACTCGCGAAGATCGTTGGAGGTAAACGGATCATGTTCCACATCCTCGCAAGCAACCGGTGCTCCGGAAAAAAATAGCTCACGAAGTCCGGGGTCTTCCTTCCAGGATGAAGGATTTTTGATGAACGGATGCTCGGGATCCCCCATTGCAAAATTTGTTCCCTCGGCCCATGCACGTAAAACGAGCGCATCATTTGATTCATCCAACAACCAAAGGATCACACTTTGCGCGCCAAGAAGGCGGCCAATTGTGCTCAACATTTGTCCAAGGAACTTGTCCGGTGCCGGCGCAGTCGCGAGAACATCCAGGCTGTAGGTCAGCGCCTCTACCTGGCCGCGGGCGACTTGCTCGGAGGCGCGCAACGCTCCCTCCGCGCGATCGCGTTCAATCGCGATCCGCACAAGGTCCGTCGCCAAGTCGATCAGTTCGAGGTCCCGCGAGTTCGGACTCCGCCTTTCGCGATAGTACATACAGAAAGTTCCAAGGACTTTTCCGGCGGAAGAGAGTACCGGATTCGACCATGAGGCTCGTAGTCCGTGTTTCAGCGCTGAACTGCGATGTTCCGGCACATCCCACAACGGGTCAGTCGCGATGTCAGAAACGATGACTGGTGATCCCCGATATGCCGCGGTACCGCAGGAGCCGGCACAAGGTCCGATCGGCAGATTCTCCATTTGCTGTGCCCATTCTTTGGGAAGATTAGGCCCGGCAATGCAATCCAGATGGACACCGTCGGCATTCAGTAACAAGACGGAAGCGAGCGTGCCGGTCCGTTGCTCCTCAATAATCAGACACAATGTGTTCAGGATTTCCTTCAGCCCCACACCAGTCGCGATCATCTCGAGGAGCCGTTTCTCTCCAGCCAGCAAAGCTTCGCTTTTCTTGCGTTCACTAATGTCGCGCAGGATCGCCTGGAAATATCCGCCGCGTATCGCGGTCACAGAAACTTCCACGGGGAGATTATCGCCGTTTTTTCGTACGAAAATTCTTTCGTAGCGCAGAGTGCCTCCCCCTCTTAATTTCTCAAGGCGCTCTAGAAACAGGTCGCGTTCTCCCGGCAAATAGGTGTCCGTGACGGGCGTCCCAACCAGTTCGTCCCGAGGGAGACCCACCAGCTCAGCGCCCGCGCGGTTTCCCAAAACGCATACGCCGTTGGCATCAACGACATAAATCGCGTCTGGCGAAATCTCGATCAGGTCC
>QHOS01000239.1 GCA_003219415.1 Verrucomicrobiota bacterium
AAAATTCATCGAGGGCTGCGGTGTGTCGCTCATCCTGGGTGACAATATTTTCTATGGAAAACTCGACTTTTACCGAGACGCGCTGGCTATCGAACGTGGCGCCTGCATTTTCGGGTATCAAGTCCGCGACCCGGAACGGTACGGCGTAGTCGAATTCGACTCTGGTGGAAAGGCAATTAGCCTCGAGGAAAAACCGAAGCAACCGAGGAGTCACTTCGCGGTGCCGGGACTTTATGTCTACGACGAGCGCGTCGTCGAGCTGTGTCGGACATTGCGTCCATCTGCGCGGGGCGAATTGGAGATCACCGACCTAAATTTGCTTTATCTCAGGGAGAACCAGTTACATGTGAAGTTGCTCAGCCGCGGCGTGGCCTGGCTGGATACCGGCACGACGACCACATTGCTTGAAGCAGGTAACTACATCGCCACGATCGAACACCGGCAGGGATTGAAAGTCGCGTGCCTGGAAGAAGTAGCGCTTCGGGCCGGTTTTATCACGGAATCTCAACTCGCCGCTACAATCGATCGACTGCCAAAAGGCGAGTATCGAGATTATTTGCGAATCGTGTGTGACGAAGGCCCAAGCGCAGGACCAGATCCGGTGGGATAGAGCAAGCCAAGAGAGACGGCCCATAGGGCCGCGGCTACAGCTGCCGCGGTCAGCGCCTGCGGCTACAATCATTTTGGTTGCTCGCGCAGCAGATGATTTGTGTCTGCGAGCAATTTCGTTACGGCGTCCGCTTCAGTGGCATCGTAATAACCGCGGATTTGACCGCGCCGATCCACCAGCACCATCCGTGTGCTGTGCACGGGAATTCCCCGTTCATCGCTACCATCCGAAACGGCAAGTTTGAAACTATCGTGCGAGAGGTTGTAAATCGCGCTCTTCGGTCCTGTGAGGAAATCCCAACGCGCGGGATCTGCCTGCAATTTCTCAGCGTAACCGCGCAGAACTTGCGGCGTATCTTTCTCCGGATCGACACTAAACGAGATCAAATGCACATCGGATTTTTCCAATGGTTTCTGCAGTTCGCTCATCCGGCTACTGATCATTGGACAGGGTCCCGGGCATGTGGTGTAAATGAAATCGGCGACCCAGATCTTGCCGGCCAACTGCGCGGAACCGAACGGCTGCCCATTCTGATTCACAAGCTGAAAAGCTGGAACTGTTCCGTAGGAAGAAACAGTTCGTTGCCGAAGGGCTGCTACTTCGATGTGACGCAGCCAAAGCAACAGTAGCAAAGTTACAATCGGAATCAGAACCAGAATTAGCTTCCAGGCAATGCCGCTGCGTATCGGCGCCTGATTCATTGTAGCAGAAGTTGTGTTCATGATTTCGTCAGCACGAGCGCGCCCAACAACAGCGGCAAGTAAACGATCGATGTAATAAACAACAGACGCGCAGCTTCTCTGGTGCGGAGCCTCAAAAACCGCATGGCAACGGCAATAAACAAACCGCCAAGCACTAATTCGATTGCGAGATACGCGTACGTGACGATTCCAACAAATGCAGGCAGGCCTCCCAAAATCAGGAGTAGAATACAGAAAAGCACACTTTGACTGGCGCTGCGCTCGCCGCTGAGGTCATCGCTCGAAATCATGCGGAAACCCGCTCGCGAATAGTCTTCGCGGTACATCCAGGCAATGGCGAAGAAATGCGGCAATTGCCATAGCAAAAGAATTAAGAAAAGGCTCCATGCGCCTGCGTCGATCGCTCCCCGAGCCGCTGCCCATCCGATCACTGGCGGGATGGCGCCGGGGATGGCACCAACAGCCGTGTTCGCCGTACTGGCGCGCTTGAGCGGCGTGTAAGCGAAGATGTAAATCATGACCGTGATCGCAGCGAGGATCGCGCTCAGTGTGTTGCAAGTCAGCGCAAGATAGCCAACTCCAAAGATCGAAAGGAAAAGACCAAGCGCGAGTGCTTCGGCTGGTCGCATTCGGCCCGCCGGGACCGGGCGCATTCTGGTCCGATGCATCAGCGCGTCCGGTTTGCGTTCCCACCATTGATTGAGCGCAGCGGCCCCGGCAGCTGCGGCCGCTGTTCCAAACACGACGCGAAACAATGCTGCATAATCG
Organism: Verrucomicrobiota bacterium; assembly: GCA_003219415.1. Taxonomy (GTDB): domain Bacteria; phylum Verrucomicrobiota; class Verrucomicrobiia; order Chthoniobacterales; family UBA10450; genus Udaeobacter. The sequence goes on from QHOS01000239.1 coordinate 2,080, forward strand.
ACCGACGGCGCCGATCCGAGATAAAAACCGACCGCGGTAGTCAGCAAAACAAGCGACGTCAACCGCGCTTTGACCAACTCGAAGAGATCCCCAATTAACCTCGTCCGCGCAAATGCGTGTTTTGCATTTTCGACTTCGAGCGCGGCGGTTTTCATGCGGGAACTGGTAGGGCGCGCTCGCCGAGCGCGCCGTGTCGCGACACCGTCACGAGTCGCCAGCAAATGGCCGAGATACTCACACCAAAAGATAGCATGATCGCTCCCACCGCGACATGCGCGGTCGCGATGTCGGCGGCCTTGTTGCTCCAAATTGTCCAGGCGCCAAGCGTCAACTGACCGAAAAGAAACACGACCCACCAGACCGATAATTTCTTAAGCGCGGCAACCTGACGCGCGTTTCTCCAGACGCGCGAACAAAATGCAATTACACCGATTCCAATCAGCAGCGCGACAAAACGATGTGTCATTTGCAGCCAGATTTGAAAATCGTCCACGTCCGACAAACCGCGCGCATCGCGCCAGGCGTTGATCCTTGCCAGCGCAGTCGCGCTTGTATCTGGAATCCACGCGCCGTTTGCCGTGGGAAAATCGAGAATTGATAGATCGCGATGCTGATGACGCATTGTTGCTCCCAGCGCAAGCTGCACATAAATCGCGAGCGTGATTGCGATGGCCAGTCTTCGGATCGGCGCGAATTTTTTGGGGTTGATATCAATTTCTTCGAGTGACCGCCAAAAGTTTGTCGTTACGAGCCCGATCACCACCAGCAGCGCGAGAAAGGCTTGAGCGACGCACGCGTGAAAGATGCCAATTTCGTCTCTGAGCATGGTGACACCAAGGCCCCCGAGAATTCCCTGCAAGATTACGCCCGCGAGCGCAGCTAGGCCGAGATTGCGCACCCATCGCCGGCTTTCCCTACTCCCAAG
>QHOS01000133.1 GCA_003219415.1 Verrucomicrobiota bacterium
GTCCGCAGCGCGCCAATCATCCAGAGTCCATTCAAACAAGGCACTCTGCGACGCCGTTGGAAACTCCGCCTCGTCGAGCCGGGAAATCTCTTCCCTTGAATCACAAGCCCGCGCACTCAACCGACGATGCAGCAAAGATGCAAAAGTTCGCATCACGATATCGAAAAAACTGGATCGTCGTAGAAAACGGAAGCTCGGAACATCGAACAACATTCCCGGCATCTCGGCCGAAGTATGACTTAAATCGGGCTGTTTGCAAGCCGGACGATTGGGAATGACGAAGCACGAGTATGAAAGGACTCGCCACGTACCATTCGTCATTCTTGCTTCGTCAGTCTGTCGCGCAACGAATAAGCGCGCGATTTGATGTATTCCCGGGGGCGTTCGCCACGAATTGGACGAACAAATGATCGCAGCTCGCGTGCGTCTAGTTTTGGCTTGTAGCCGAATTCCGGCATGAGATCGCGGCAATGCCATTCCACCCATCCGATTTCGTCTTCGGATAGTTCGCGCTGCCAGCGCGTTGCCGGTTCTGGACTGATCTGTGAAAAATTAATCCGGGCTGCTGAGTTACCGCTCCAAAACCGGCCCATTTTTGTCGGTGTGAGTACAGTTTCCTGGTCGAAATCGATCTCGAGGTAAGCGCAAACCTGTTCCATCGTTCTGGCCGGTTCGCAGACCAATTGTTCATACGGCACCACAAGGCCAGGAACTTCACCATTCCGCACACGCCTGGCCAGTCGCGCAGCGACCAGCCAGTGGGCGATCACGTAATAAGTTGAGAATCTTCCCGTTTGCCTTGTTTTCTCCAGCGCGATCTGCGCCGCTAGGATGGCACGTGGATCGCGCATGGTTACCAGAATTTTTGCGCGCGGAAAACGCCTGAGAATTTCTGGAACGTGATTGCGATTGGCCGGAGTTTTTTCCACCCACCGACCGATGGTGTCGAGCGGGCGTTCCAGGGTTGCCGCGTACGCTTTGACCATTAGGACTAGCAGATCATCCTGCGCGTTGGCGGGATCCAATGCCGCCCGCTCGAAGGTCTCCAGAAATTTCTCGCGCGGGAACGCCGCGTAGTTCCGCTTGCCCCATTTGCATGGCCCGCCGAAGAGCACATTCGACAGCGATTGTTTGGTCAAATAATCAAACTGCGCGCGGCGACCGCGCGGCGCATATTTCGTGAGGACGGTGGGGAAATAGGCCGTTTCTTCGGGCAATGCGAGCAACTCGGGGTGATTATCGAGTAGCGCCACCAGAAGTGTGGTGCCGGATTTCGCCTGGCCTGCGATGAAGCAAGCTCGCTGCTCGAAAGTCAATCTCGAAACCATCGAGGGAGCTTACAATAGCTAGCCGCAAAATGATAATACCCAGCCGCTTCGGCGGTCCGCTACTGTCCTTTGTGAGACCTCAAAAACCACTCGACGAAGCGCGGCAGTCCTTCGTTCAATCGCGTGGTTGGCCTGTAACCGAGCAGTTTTCTCGCTTTCGAAATATCCGCGCAAGTGAGAGGCATATCGCCGGGTTGCTCTGGCAACTGGTTGATCTTCGCTTTTTTCCCAAGCGCGTTTTCGATTGCAACGATCAAGTCTTTCAGCTGGATCGTTTCGCTCTCACCCAGATTAAAGATATCGAAGAGCGGGCCATCGTATTGAAGCGCGGCGATTGTTCCCTGAATTACATCATCAATGAAAGTGTAATCACGTCGCGTGGTGCCGTCGCCAAATTGTTCGATGGGCTGGCCGGCATAAATGCGCCTGGTGAATTGATGAATCGCCAGGTCCGGCCGTTGCCGCGGACCGTACACGGTGAAGTAACGGAGCGCTACTACGCGCAACCGGTAAAGATGCGAGTAAGTCGAGCAGAGAAACTCGCCGGCAATCTTCGTCGCGGCATACGGGCTCAATGTCTGAGTCAGGTGTTGATCCTCAGAAAAGGGTACGGTTTTCGAAGCACCGTAGATCGACGAACTGGAGGCGAAGATAAATCGCTCCACGCCGGTTACACGCGCCGCTTCGAGCAGATGCAATGTGCCGGTAACATTGGCGTCGTAATAAAGTTGTGGATATTGAATAGATGGTCGAACACCGGCGCGAGCGGCCAGATGCGCGATCACTTCGAATTTCTCGCGGTGAAACAAATTTCGCACTGACGCGCCATCCCGGAGATCGACGTGATGAACGGTCACATCTTTGGCGAAACCGGCGATATTCGCCTGCTTGATTTGCGGATCGTAGAAATCATTGAAGTCATCGAGGATCACGACGGCGTGTCCTGCCGCGAGCAAGTGTTCAACGAGATGGGAGCCGATAAAACCGGCTCCGCCTGTGACCAAAATTCGCATTTGCCGAGAAGTTCAACCACGAAGCACAAGAAGTGCACTAAAAATCTGCAGTGGAGTATTGGAGTGACGGAGTACTGGAGTAGTGAGTTTTCCTACTCCAATACTCCAGCGCTCCATCACTCCAGCGTTAAAAATTGCGCCAGTGCATCAGCAGATAAATCCAGTTTAGTACGAGGGCCGAGATGACTGCGATGCGCACGAATGTTTTCGTCGTTTCCGTGTAAAAACAGATTCGCAAGCGCGGCCCGCGCGTTGCGAGCGTCGCAAACGCGTAGAGATCAAACGCCGTCAGGCCGCAGAGTACTGTGAATACGAGTGGATTCCATTTCAATGCAGTCAGAAAGTGACCGTGAAAAAATTGAATCCCACACCGCGTCATACCGCACGTGACGCATGGGAGGCCAGTGATCTCGTGAAACACGCAGCGCGGCCATGGCAAACCAACTGTTAGCCACGCTGCCGCCAGGCTCAGCGATACAAGCGAGACGCTTAGCCAGATTAACTCGTGATCGATTTCACCTGGAGCAAGACACCGGACGCGAAGCCGCATTTTGCCGGGAAGTTCAATGTTGTGACGTGCTCCAAGCGGCCAATCCACCAAACATGAACGCAATGAGCAGTACGCCGCCGCAGCAAACAATCAGCGGCAGGAAAACAGCGAGCACCGCGCGGCCTGTGTCGGTTTCATGGGCACGCGCCAATCCGATGCAGTTGCAAACGAGCGCCCAAACGCCAGCGATCAGTCCGCCACAAACCGGGATCATCTGCAAAGGACCGGTGGAACCCTGAGAAAAAGCAATGACGCGGAAAGTGGTTTCAAATGATTGATTCGCGCCGCCGACTATCATCAAACAGACATGCACGATCGCGCTGCCGATGAACAGTCCGATTACGATGAACAGTGGCACCAGAACGATAAAGCCGGCAGAGACGCCCATCCCAGTCATCGCAGCAAACGTGTCGTGACGATCGGCGAAGAAGCCCACGGAGTGCAACCCCAGTGAGAATAGAACCGAGACGATGCCTCCGAGGCACCCACCGATGAGCGCATAAATGAGCGGCTCGCCTAAACCACCTTCGCGTTTCATGATCGTGAACGCCTCGCCCGGTTTCGTAAGCACCATAACCAGGGTCTCGACGAATGCGTTAAAAAAGCCACGTTCTTGCCGATGATCCCACGGCAAACCGCTTCGCGAGGCGGCAGCTTCTGAGGTTGCGCTCGCGCCGGTCTGGGGAGGCGGTGCAAGAGGTGCCGCGGCTCCCAATTCTGGGAACTGCGAAAGCGGCTGCCAGTTTGCCATTCCTTCGTGCCACCCAATGTCCGTCGGAACGAAACGGCCAGTACGCAGACCTTCACGAACTTCTTCTTCGGAAAATACGCCTAAACTTGTGGCGCCCCGGTTAACGTGAATCATCGCCATAAGCGCTCGTTCTAACGAGCTATCTGTACGAAGTCAATGAATTCGCTCACGTTAAAGAGTTGAACCGTTGAAACGTTAAAGCGGCGGATTCGTGCTTTGTCATTTTGAGCAGAAGCAAAGAATCTCTGAACATTTTTGTTGAGTCTCGCCTGCGCAAGTCGGTAGCCAGAGATGTTTCGCTCCGCTCAACATGGCAGACGGAGGAACGCTTCAACGCTCCAATGAATCAGGATTCAACGTTTGGTGCGTCGAGCGCTCGCCAGAAATACCAGGCGGCTGCTGAGCGGTAGGGACGCCATTTTTCACCGAACTTCATGAGCTGTTTTGGGGTGGGGAGTTTTCGGCGACCGAAAGTTTTAGCGAAACCTTTGCGCACACCGTAATCATCAACGGGCCAGACATCCGGTCGGCCCAGATCGAAAAGAAGGAGCATCTCGACTGTCCAACGGCCAATTCCACGCACCGCAGTCAGGCGCGCAATGATCTCATCATCGGTCATCCGGATGAGCGCGCGACCAGCTGGCACTGTGCCGTCGATTGTTTTTGCCGCCAGATCTTTTAGCGCAGCAGTTTTCGCACGAGAAAGACCAGCGGCGCGAAGCGTTTCATCCGGCGTTGCGAGAAGTTGTTCGGGATCCAGCCATTTTCTTTTCGGATAGAGAGCGCGGACCCGTCCAAAAATGGTGGCAGCGGCTTTGCCGCTCAGTTGCTGGTAAGCGATTGATTCAGCAAGTGCGTCGAATGGTCGAATGGACACCGCGGGCGTGATGTTGTAGCGACGCGAGCGAGCGATCAACTCAGCCATTCGCGGGTGACTCGCTCTCAGAAGCTGGTGTGCGTGTTCTTGGTTCATGAAAGCTAAAATTTCCGGCGCGCTCAGCGCGCGTAAATAATCTCACCGCCAATCACTGTCATTTCGTTCCGAGTTTCAAGAATTTCCATCTCAGGAATTTTCATGATGTCTTGTGAGAGAACAGTGAAATCAGCGAGCTTGCCGACTTCGATTGAGCCTTTGTCTTTTTCTTGGAAAGCGGCGTAGGCGGGCCAGATCGTAAACATTCTCAGCGCGTTTTCGCGCGAGACGGCTTGCTCGGGATGCCAACCTTCGCCTGACTCGCCTCTGATGCTTTTACGTGCAACGGCGGCGTAGAATTCGATCATCGGTTCGCCGCGTTCGACTGGTGCGTCGGAACCTCCGGCAATGATGCAGCCGCTCTTGATGAAGCTTTGCCACGCATAAGCGCCGATGAGACGCTCCATTCCAAGTCGAGCCGGGGCGAAAAACAGATCGCTGATTGCATGGGATGGCTGCATTGAGGGGATCACACCAAGTTTAGCGAACCGAGGAATGTCGTTTGGATCGACAATCTGCGCGTGCTCGATGCGCCAGCGCGGTTCGCGAATTTTCCGTTCGTCGGGCGGCGCGGCTTTGAACGCCTGCTCATAAAGATCAAGGATTAGTCGGTTAGCCCGGTCGCCGATCGCGTGCGTTTCCACTTGGACGCCACGGCGGAGCGCGTCTTCAAACATCGGCCGGAGGTCCTCGGGTTTCTCCGTGAGAAAACCGGACGTTTCGGGCGCGTCGCTGTACGGTTTTAGTAGCGCTGCGCCGCGAGAGCCGAGCGCGCCATCGACGAGCACTTTAATCGTGCGCTGGGTGAAATGGTGATCGAACGCGTTAACGGTGGGTCCTTCGCGCAAGAAACTCTGCGCGTCCTCACCGGGACCGTAGACGGCATTAACGAATCGAATTTTGATTTTTCCGTTTTCGAATGCTTTCCGGATAAGATCGACGTCTTCTTTGTGGCTGCCGGCGTTCTGGATCTCACACCAGCCGAGTTTGATCTCGCGGTCGATTCCGCGCAGCAGCGCCTCTTCGCGCTCGCCTTCCGTGGGTTTGGGAATGTTCCTCGCCACAAGGTCTTGCGCATTATCGAGCAGCATTCCGTTTGGCTCACCGTTCTTTCTTAGAATTTGTCCGCCAAATGGATCCACGGTGTTCTTATCGATTCTGGCGATTTTTAGCGCGGCCGAATTAGCAATCGAGGCGTGGCCATCCGCGCGTGTGAGAAATACAGGATTGTTTGGCGCGATTTTATCGAGATCCTGGCGCGTTGGAAATTGCGGCGGTTTCCAAAATGTTTCGATCCAACCGCGTCCAGTGATCCATTTACCGGGGCCCGTTTTGTCGACGCGCTCCTTCACCCTGCCCAGAAAATCTTCACGTGAATTTGTCCCTTCCAGGTTCAATCGCATTTCGCGCTCGCCGATCCCGAAAATGTGGCAATGCGAATCAGTGAAGCCGGGCACCATCGTGCGACCGTGAAGATCGACAATCTTCGCAGCGTGAAATTTTTTTGCGTCTTCGTTTGAGCCAACGAAAACGATTCGATTGGTCTTTACCGCGACCGCTTCAGCGTCCGGTTGCTTTTCCGTGACAGTGTAGATGTTCCCATTCGTCAGAAGAAGATCGGCATCCTCAGCGCGCATCATTGTCCCCATGAAAAATCCAGCCAGAAAGAGAGCCAATCGCCATTTTCGTGCCGAGCTCGCAGAATACCCTAACCGACTACTGCAGCAATCATGCCGGCAGTTTCCCCTCGGAATCAATTGCGTGCTTCCAGGCTTGACGTGTTGCCGAACTTTTGACGTCATCAGTTTTGCCAATTGTTTGCTTTTCTGTATCGGAAAAACCGAAGGCTCTTTGTCGACATGAAATTGAATAATGAATTTTATTTTGCTACCGCTGGACAGATTTATAGAATCTTGGTTTCCCCTCAGGCGAAGAAGAAACCTTAACCCTTTGGACCGTCTGAACGCAGCGCATTTCGATTTCAACATTGATCCGTTGTGGTGGCCGGGGCAGCCCGCGGAGCCACATTGATCTTGATATTCCATGGCCAACTTTTTTCCACGCTGGACCAACTGGATACCGATCAAACTGGTGATCTGCGGCATTGTTGCGGTCTCTGGATTGACGGCAGCGACCTGGTATTACGCGACGCCAAAGTACACAAAGATTGGCTACGAACCGATCCAGCCAGTGCCTTTTCCGCACGACATCCACGTTTCGCAACTGGGAATGGATTGCCGCTATTGTCACAGCTTTGTGGAAATGGCGGCCCAATCGAATGTGCCGAACACCCAGACCTGCATGAATTGCCATACACAGGTGCAAAAAGATAATCCCAAACTGGAGCCGGTGCGGGCGAGCTGGAAAACCGGTAACCCGGTGGAGTGGGTCTGGATCTATCGCACCGTCGATTACGTTTATTACAATCATGCGGCACACGTGAATCGCGGCATTAGTTGTTTCAGTTGCCACGGCCCCGTCAACCATATGTCGACGGTCTATCTGGCCAAGCCGCATAGCATGGCCTGGTGCCTCGATTGCCATCGGCACCCCGAGAATTTTCTTCGGCCCGACGATCAGGTTTTCAATCTCGATTGGAAACCGGACGATGTGAAACCGGCGGAATTTGTGGCGAAGTACGGGCAGCCGCATGACGCGCGCGGTGATTTTTCGAAGAAGAAGAACCTAAGCCAGGAAGAGATTGGCCAGACGTTGAAGGAGCACTGGAACATCAATCCGCCGACAAACTGTCAGGGGTGCCACCGATGAAACGCGTATTCCACCATCCACCGGAGCCGACAACGGGCAAGCATTACTGGCGTGGCCTGGGCGAGTACAGCAATTCCCCCGAATTCCGGCAATGGCTGGAACGCGAATTCCCTGCAGGTGCGGCGGAGCTGAATGGCAACGAGTGGTCACGACGCGATTTCCTGAAATTAATGGGGGCATCCATGGCGCTGGCAGGAGTTGGCCTAACGAGTTGTCGCAGGCCGGAGCTGCACCTTGTTCCGTTCACAAAGAACGTAGAGTGGACGATTCCCGGAAAATTTCTCTACTACGCCACGGCGATGCCGCGGCGCAACGGAGCAATTCCTCTCATCGCCACGACGGTCGATGGGCGCCCGATTAAGCTTGAGGGTAATCCGTTGCATCCAGCTAGTCGTGGCGCGACGGACACTTTCACTCAGGCGTCGATTCTCGACCTTTACGACCCGACCCGCTCGAAACGATTTGTTCGTAACGGGAAAACAAGCAAGCGCGAAGATTTCGAGGCCTACATCAAAGAACTTCGCAATAAGTTTCTCACCGATCACGGCGACGGCCTGGCGTTTCTTGTCGAGGAAACGAATTCGCCCACACGCGAGCGCTTGCGAGGAGAGCTGGAAAAAAATCTCCCTGGAGTGCGCTGGTGCGTTTATGAGCCATTCTGGGGTCAGGGAACAACGGTGGCGGCGCAGACTGCTTTCGGAGTTGGGGCGCGCGCGATTCCCAAGTTCGATCGCGCCGATATCGTGCTCGCATTGGACAGTGATTTTCTCGATTGCGGGCAGGGCGATCTCGCGTCAGTGCGCGCGTTCACTTCTCGTCGCCGCGTCAGCACGCCCAAAGACAGCATGAACCGGCTTTATGTCGTAGAAAATCGGTTTACACTAACGGGCGCGCTGGCGGACCACCGGCTACGCTGTCCGGCTAGCCAGATCGCCGCGATCACGCACGCGCTTGCAGCCAAAATTCTCGCGGGAACAAACGATTCCGCTCTTGGATCGGTGATGGGAAGTGTCCAGGGCCCGGCAGCCTTCGGCGGTAACGCATTCGATGAGCGATGGATCACCGGCTTGGCAAACGATCTGATGGCAAAACCGGGAGCGAGTCTGGTGCTGGCTGGTTCATCCCAGCCGGTTGCAGTGCAATTGCTTGCGTATGCAATGAATGCAGCGCTCAAAAATCTTGGCCAGACATTGGTTGTTCGCCAAATGCCGCGCAATCCCCGAACAATCGATATTTCTCAACTCGCAGCCGACATTAACGACGGGCGGATCAAACACCTTTTCATTCTTGGCGGCGATCCGGTCTACAACGCGCCGCGCGGGTTGGCGGAGGACAAGCAAAAAAGTCTGCCGCTCGATTGGGCTGAACTGCAAAAACGCGTGCCGGAGATCGTGCGGCTCGGCTATCACGAGGACGCCACATCGATGTTGAGTCAATGGCACGTTCCTGCTGCGCATTACCTTGAATCGTGGGGAGACGCGCTAACCGCCGACGGCGATTACTTATCGATCCAGCCGATGATTTTGCCCATCTTCGGCGGTCTCTCAGAAATCGAATTGCTCAACGAACTGCTCGGCGGACAGAAAACTGAAGGACCAGAGCTCATTCAAGAAACGTTTCGCTCTACAAATCCGTCTGGCGATTTTCAAACCGCGTGGTCGCGCTTCCTTCACGATGGGTCTGCGGCACATGTTCAGCCGCGTGATCAACCGTCGTCGTTCAGTGCAAATGCAGGCGGCCCGCAAAATTCGTGGACATTGCCGCCAGCACCGACGCCAGATTCACCCGAGGTTGTGCTAACAGCCAGTTATTCGATGGATGACGGCCGCTATGCTAACAACGGTTGGCTTCAAGAATTACCGGATCCCATAACGAAGCTTACCTGGGACAACGCGGCATTAATTAGTCCCGCTGATGCGAAGAAGCTCGGCGTGCTGACCGGCGATTTGCTACAGATCACAATTAACGAAAAGAGCGCCGGCGGGATGCCGGTCAAACGCGAGCTAGTCATCGCGGCGCTCGTGTCTCCTGGTCACGCCGACAGCTCCCTTTCGATCCCGCTGGGTTACGGGCGAAAAATGCCGGAATTCGATGGATTGCCATACGCGGGTGGCGCCCTGAAAGAAAGACCAGGCATCGCGGAGCAGGGCGGTTTCAACGGCTACTTTCTACGGACGGCGGCAAATCCATATTTTGTCGCCGCTGGCGCGAAAGGGATTGAGAGCGTGCAGGTGACAAAAGTTGGTCGCACCTATCCGTTCTCGATTACACAGGAGCAATTCAGCATCGAGGGCCGGGGTCTTGTGCGCGAGGCGACGTTGGAAGGCTACCGGGCAAATAATGAGTTCGCGAAAAAAATTCCGGGCGAGGAGGAGTTGCCGCATCCACCGCCGAGCATCTACACGCATCCGCCGCTAAAGGCGCCGCAGCAGTGGGGAATGAGTATCGATTTGAACGTGTGTACCGGGTGTAGCGCGTGTGTGATCGCCTGTCAGGCTGAAAACAATGTTCCCGTCGTCGGCAAGCTACAGGTATCGCATGGCCGAATCATGCACTGGCTGCGAATTGATCGCTATTATGCCAGCCGCAAACCGTACAGCCAGGACCGCGGAGAATGGCCGGAGAATCCCGAAATCGTGCATCAGCCGATGCCGTGCCAGCATTGCGAGAATGCGCCGTGCGAAACCGTTTGTCCGGTCAACGCAACTGTTCATAGCGAGGACGGTCTCAACGTCATGGCTTACAACCGCTGCATCGGCACACGATTTTGCTCGAACAACTGCCCCTACAAGGTGCGGCGATTCAATTTCTTTGATTACAACCAGCGGCCAGTTGGCAAGAGAAAGATCGTGGGCGCATTGAACATTTACGAAGAATACTTCGCGCCGCTGACCACCAAGGGCGCGCCGGACACGATCAAGATGCAGAAGAATCCGAACGTGACCGTGCGGATGCGCGGCGTGATGGAGAAATGCACCTTCTGCGTGCAACGCATCGAAGAAGCAAAGATCGGGGCGCTCGCGCGCGCAGGTGCTTCGCCGGAAACGCGAATCCCTCGTGATTCTTTCACCAGCGCCTGCGCGCAGGCGTGTCCCACGGAGGCGATTGTCTTTGGCGATATCAAGGATCCGGAAAGCCGCGTGTCAAAAATGAAACAGCAGGATCGGAATTACCGAATCCTGGATTATTTGAATGTCGTCCCGCGAGTCAGTTATCTCGCGCGCATCCGTAATCCAAATCCGAAGATGCCCGACGCGCAGAACATTGGGGTCGCAAGCTTTGAAGAGAAATCAGCATGAGCAATTTGCCACTATCTATTTTCGGTTTTGGAGCCCCTGAAGCGATCGACGGCCTGCAATCTGCAATTTAGTCATGGACGCAGCCCCAACAGTACCCGAAGTCGAAGAGGCGGAGCAAGAACTGACGCGCGTCCCGCTTGTGCTGCACCGGCGCAACTTTAGCTGGTTGACCGAACGGATCTCCGGAGTGGTGGAACAACCCGCCCCGCGCTGGTGGTGGGTGGCCTTCGCCATCACTGCAAGCACCGCGACCTTCGGACTTTTTTGCATTGGCTACCAGATTTCCACTGGAGTCGGCACATGGGGAAATCAGATCCCGGTGGGCTGGGCCTGGGACATTACCAATTTCGTTTTCTGGATCGGTATCGGACACGCCGGCACGCTTATCTCCGCGATTCTGTTTTTGCTCCGTCAAAAATGGCGCACGTCGATCAATCGTTCCGCGGAGGCGATGACGCTGTTTGCGGTGATCTGCGCGGCGATTTTCCCGGGTATCCATGTCGGCCGGTTCTGGATGGCGTGGTATATGGCGCCTATGCCGAACAACTGGGGGATCTGGCAAAATTTCCGCAGCGCGCTGATGTGGGACGTGTTTGCGGTCTCGACCTATTTTACTGTCTCAGTCCTGTTTTGGTACACCGGTTTGATTCCGGATTTGGCGACGTTGCGCGATCGGGCAACCACAAAGGTCAGAAAGTTTCTTTTCGGAATTTTCGCGTGCGGCTGGCGCGGATCCAATCGCAACTGGCGCCATTACGAGATGGCATACCTGCTTTTGGCCGGCCTTTCTACTCCGCTGGTCCTCTCGGTGCACAGCGTGGTATCATTCGACTTCGCTTCGACGGTTATACCGACCTGGCACACCACAATCTTTCCGCCCTATTTCGTTGCTGGCGCGATCTTCGGCGGGTTCGCGATGGTGCTCACCTTATTGCTACCGGCCCGCGCGATCTTCAAATTGCATGATGTCATTACGCCGCAGCACGTCGACAAAATGGCAAAGATCATTTTGTTGACCGGCTCCTTCGTCGCTTACGCGTATACAATGGAGTTTTTCGTAGCCTGGTACAGCGGCAATTCCTACGAAAAGTTCGCCTTTTGGAACCGCATCTTTGGCCCCTACTGGTGGTACTGGTGGTTTGGCATGCTTTTCTGCAATTGCCTGTCGCCGCAACTTTTCTGGTTCTCGTGGTGCCGCCGGAATGTGTTTGTCGTCTTTTTCGTCTGCATGTGTGTGAACGCAGGCATGTGGTTTGAGCGCTTCATCATTATTGCCGGCGGTCTTGTACGCGATTTCCTGCCATCGTCCTGGAGAGTGTTTCATCCGACTTGGGTGGATATCTGGACCTACATTGGCACGATTGGGATTTTCACTTCTCTGTTTCTGATTTTCATCCGTTTTCTGCCGATGATTGCCATGTCGGAAGTTAAAACAGCAGTGCCTGAGGCGGACCCGCACTACGGCACTCCACCCGGAGTCCAATCGGTATCTCCCGGCGGAAAGGAGCGCACGCGATGATGAGGACTCCTGCCGGCCACAAGGTGTACGCAATGGCTGCCGAATATCCCAGCGCAGCCGCGCTCTACGAAGCAGCAAAGCACGTCCGTGATGCGGGCTTCAAACGCTGGGACGTATTTTCTCCGTTTCCGATCCATGGAATGGATGATGCCATGGGGCTAGGAAAATCCTGGTTGAGCGGATGGGTCTTGTTCGGTGGCGTCACCGGTTTGCTTACCGCGGCTGTCGTCGAATTTGGGCCGTCATCGATTCTCTACCAGCTCGATGTGCACGGCAAGCCGTGGAATTTTTGGACCGTGCCGGCGTTCTTCCCAATCATGTTTGAACTGACAATCCTTTTCAGCGCGTTCGCTGCATTTTTCTCGATGCTGGGCATGAACGGATTGCCCCGCTGGTATCATCCGATGTTTAACTGGGAACGATTTATCCGCGTGAGCAACGACGGATTTTTCCTCGCGATCGAGGCGCGTGATCCACGATTCACCGAAAACGGCGTGCGCGAATTATTGGAAAGAACCGGCGGCGAACACATCACCATTGTGCACGAGGACTGAATATGTTGCGCGGCTTTCTGGTAATTTTTATTCTGTGCGGCATCGCGATCCTCGCGGTCTTTGGATTTCGTGGGCAGAGAAGCACCGCGCCGCCGACCGAGGTTTTCCCTGATATGGTGCGCCAGATGAAGGTTCGTGCGCAAGCACCGCTCAATCTTTTTGCGGACGGGCGCGGACCACGTCTGCCAGTCGTGGGGACGGTGCCGATTGGCTATGAGATGCCAAAGACGGGGTCAACTCAGCAACCAGGGGTCGACGTGGGTCCCTGGTCCCATCCCCGCCCTGATTTTGGTGCCGGTACCGATTACTACAATACCGGCAAAATGGGCGATCACTGGGGAACAGGTATTCCGGTTCCGGTCACGCGCGACTTGATGGAGCGAGGGCAACAACGTTTCAACATCACTTGCGCGATGTGTCACGGCGCTACCGCAGCAGGTAACGGGATCACAAAGCAATACGGACTCGCGACTGTCGTTTCCCTTCAGGATGAACGAATCCGTAAGATGTCTGATGGCGAGATTTTCAATACCATTACGAATGGCAAAAACACCATGATGGCCTACGGGCCAAACATCATTGTACCCGATCGCTGGGCGATCATTGCATACTTGCGGGCTTTACAGCGCAGCCAAAACGCAACGGTGGCCGATGTCCCTGAGGACCGGCGCGCGGAACTGGAGAAACAATGAGCGAGCGTTCCCACACTATCCCGACACCCGAAGGCGAATACTTCGAGAGCAATCGCTTTGCAGGTCTCTCATCGCTCCTCGGATTGATTGCCATTGTAGCACTGGCCCTTTGCGTCGTGGGCGCATTTTTAAATCCACATCAATTCAGTTATTCGTGGCTCTTTGCATTCGCGTTTTTCTTCACGCTTTGCGCGGGCTGCTTTTTCTGGACGATTGTGCATCATGCCACTGATGCCGACTGGTCAGTGGTGGTGCGGCGCCAGTTGGAAAACATTGCAGTGTTGCTGGTCGTGCTCGCGATTCTTTTTGTGCCGATCCTTCTCCTTCGACGCCATCTGTATTCGTGGATGGATATCCCGCCTGGTGTGGAACATTCGCTGGATGCGAAGCGCGCCTATCTCAATTGGTATTTCTTCCTGATCCGCGCCGTTGTGTTCCTGGGCTTTTTCTTTTGCGCTTCGCTCGCGTTGCGCCGCCTGTCAGTGAAACAGGACAAGGATGGAAATCCACGCTTCACAATCTTAATGCGCAAAGTCGCGTTTATCAGCCTGCCAATGTTCGCGCTTTGTCTCACCTTTGGCGCGTTCGATTGGTTGATGAGCCTGAACTATCACTGGTTTTCCACAATGTTCGGCGTGTACATCTTCGCAGGTGCAGCAGGCAGTTCGATGTCGCTGCTGGTTCTGGTCATCACGGCATTACGGCGGGCTGGATATTTGAAGGATGTCATCACGGTTGAGCATTACCACATCATGGGAAAATGGATGCTCGCCTTTACGATTTTCTGGGCCTACATCGGCTTCGGCCAGTACATGCTCATCTGGTATGCAAATATACCGGAGGAGACGCAGTTTTTTATCACCCGAAACACTGAATCGTGGTGGGCGCTGAGCATGTTATTGGTCGTAGGACGCTTTTTTGTCTGTTTTGCGATTCTGCTCTTGCGATCGATCAAAAAGGAGCCGCGGAATCTTTGCTGGGTCGCGGGATGGATTCTCTTCATGCAACTGCTCGACATGTACATCATCGTGTTGCCGGCCTTACACGGCACCGGTGTTCACGTCAGTATCTGGGATTTGCTTTCCCCGATCGCCATCGGCGCAACGCTAGGTTTTGTTTATCTGCGAATTGTGGCTCGGACTTCTCTCTTTCCCGTCCGCGATCCGCGCCTGATTGAATCTTTGAACTTGGTGAACTGATATGGCCGGTACCGAATCACTTCGTCAAGTCGCCCATGCACGCGCTCCATTGTCGGCGTGGTTCGGCATCGTGCTTCTCTTTGCACTTTTTGGTGTGATCGTTCTCGCAATCGTTGGGCCGTCGCCGCGTAGAAGCGATTACGAGGAAACCCGGGCAAAGAAGCGCGCGGAGAATTTGAAGACATTACGCGACGAAGCAGACAAGGTTTTGACGAGTTACGCCTGGGTGGACAAAAACAAAGGCGTCGCTCGCATTCCGATCGAGCACGCCATGGAATTGACAGTTACCGACCTGGCCAAACAAAAGCCGGCGCCTGCAGGTCCGATCGCTACGCCGGAAACGCAGGCAACCGCAGCCGCTGGTACGAGCCCCGCTCCCGCCTCTCCACCAGCTCCGGCCGGCTCCCCACGATCGGGTGGCGTATCGCCTGTGGTATCGCCAGCCGCGCAAGCTCCAGCATCGCCTTCGCCCGCGGCTCAGTCGTCGTCACCGAGCCCGGCTTCACCCAGCCCCACGAAAAGTCCATGACCATCCTTTACGTTTCAATGTTTCAACGCTTTCCTGGCCGCCGGAGCCTTGGCGAAGGAGGCTGCGCTCAATGAATCCTGCCGGAATACCACTTAAAGAACCGTCCGTTTCCGCTGCTGCAGGTGACACGGAGCAATTGGAACGGGCCCTCATCGACGCGTCAACACGCGTGCCGGTTTTGATCTTTTACACTTCGGCGGTGGCCTGGCTGATCCTTGGCACGTTGCTGGCCGGTTTTGTTTCGTTCAAGCTGCACACGCCGGATTTGCTTTCTGACATCAGTTTTCTCACGTGGGGACGCGTGCGGCCCGCCCATATGAACGTGATGGTGTACGGCTGGGCGTCCATGGCTGGCATGGGCACGGCAATTTGGTTGATGGCTCGATTGTGTCGCACAGTCCTGCGGTATCCGCTGCTCTTGGTTGCGGGCGCTGGATTTTGGAACTTGGGAGTTTTCTTGGGCGTGGGTGGAATTCTGGTCGGCGATAGCACTGGTTATCAATGGCTCGAGTTTCCCAGCTATGCCGCGATTATTCTTTTTGTCGCTTACGCGCTCGTCGCCTCCTGGGCCGTGCTGATGTTTCGGTTTCGCCGCGGTGAACAAATTTACATTTCCCAATGGTATTTACTTGGTGCGTTCCTCTGGTTCCCGTGGCTTTACGCGGCTGGCCAGTTAATGCTCTTTGTCGTCCCAGTGCAGGGAGTGTTGCAAGCGGCTGTCGGCTGGTGGTACGCGAATAATCTGCTTTTTCTCTGGTTCGGCGCGATCGGTCTCGGCACGGCCTACTACATGATTCCCAAAGTAATCGGTCGCCCGGTATACAGCTATCATCTCGCAGCGATCGGTTTTTGGAGCTACGCGCTATTCTCGAGCTGGACCGGGATGCAGCGCCTCGTCGATGGACCGTTCCCAGCATGGATGGTCACAGCCAGCATCGCAGCCACAATCCTTACGTTGATTCCCGTGGCGACCGTTGGCCTCAATCATCACATGACGATGCAAGGTTATTTCCCGCTCATGCGTTACAGCCCGACGCTTCGTTTTACCGTGTTCGGCGCCATGTCTTACACAGTCTTTAGTCTGGTAGGTATTTTGATTTCGCTGCGCTCCGTGGCCCGCTACGTGAATTTTACTGAAGCGAGCATCGCGTATTCGCATCTCGGTCTTTACGCATTCTTCACGATGGTAATTTTCGGTTCGATGTATTACATCGTGCCACGGCTAATTGGACGCGAGTGGCGCTATGGGTCATTGATCAAACTGCATTTCTGGGCATCGGCCTACGGCATCGGACTGATGACGCTGATGCTTCTTGCTGGCGGTTTTCTTCAGGGAGCGAGCATGGAAAATCCCTCGCTCGCTTTCAGTGAGAGCGTCGAA
>QHOS01000134.1 GCA_003219415.1 Verrucomicrobiota bacterium
ACGGCCTTCCTGCGCGGTCAGCGAGAACACCGGAATGAAGCTGACGGTGATGACCAGTAGCGCGAAGAACAGGGACCGACCCACGCTTTTGGCGGCGGCGATGATCACGCCCGCGCGCTCGACCGTGTCCGGCTCGCGCTTGTGTTCATCGCGGAACTGCTCAAGCGCCTTGTGCGCGTTCTCGATCATGATGATCGCTGAATCCACCATCGCGCCAATGGCAATCGCGATGCCGCTAAGCGACATGATGTTCGAAGTCAGATTCATCCACCACATGGGGATGAACGCCAGGATGATGGCGACGGGCAGCGTGATGATCGCCACTAGCGAGGAGCGCACATGCCAGAGAAAAACAATGCAAACAAGCGCGACCACGATGCTTTCTTCGATCAGTTTTTCGCGTAGCGTCGAAATCGCGCGCCGGATCAACTCGCTGCGGTCGTAGGTCGGCACGATGCGCACACCGGCTGGCAAAGACGATTTGATCTCCTCCATTTTCTTTTTGACGCCATCGATGACGTTGAGGGCGTTCTCGCCGTAACGCATCACAACGATCCCGCCGACGGTCTCGCCTTTGCCGTCCAGTTCCGCGATCCCGCGCCGGATATCGCCGCCGAGATGCACGGTGCCCACGTTCTTCACGTAAACCGGCGTGCCTTTATCCACTTTCAGCACGATGTTTTCGATGTCGGCGACACTTTTGATGTAGCCGCGGCCACGCACGAAATATTCCGTCGTCGCGATTTCGAAAGTCTTGCCGCCTACGTCGGCGTTGCTCGTTTTAATGGCACTGACCACGTCGCTGAGCGGGATGTTGTAGGCGACGAGCGCGTTTGGATCGAGATCGACCTGGTATTGCTTTACGAAGCCGCCGATCGGCGCGACTTCCGCGACGCCTTTCACCGACTCGAGCGCGTAACGAAGGTTCCAATCCTGGATCGAACGCAGCGCGGCCAGATCATGCTTTCCGCTATCGTCAACCAGCGCATATTCGTACACCCATCCCACGCCCGTGGCGTCGGGTCCGATCGTCGGGTTCACGCCCTCCGGCAGCGAGCCGCGCACCGAATTTAAATATTCAATGACGCGCGATCGTGCCCAATAAATGTCGGTACCGTCCTCGAAGATGACGTAAACGAACGATTTGCCGAACATCGATTCGCCGCGAACGAACTTTACTTTGGGCGCGGCGATGAAGACCGTGGATATTGGATAAGTGATTTGGTCCTCGACCAGATCGGGCGAACGTCCCTCCCAATCGGTGTAAACAATCACCTGCACGTCACTGAGATCTGGAATGGCGTCGAGCGGCGTGTGAATCAGCCCATAAACGCCGGCCGCGACGCCAAAGATGGCGAAAATGAAGACTAGAAACTTGTTCCGCGCGCTGGCTTCGATCAGTCGCTCGATCACGATTGCCTCCGCTTATTGCTGCTGAAAATCTTTCACTGCACCCTGAATTTTTGATTCGGCATCGATCAGAAAATTCGCGCTCGCCACGACGCGTTCGCCTTCTTTTAAACCGCTCTTGACGGCGTAAACGTCGCCAAACTTTCCGCCCAGCTCGAGAACGCGTGGTTCGAGTTTGCCGTCGCCTTTATCGACAAAGGCGATATTGCGTTTGCCCGTCGGGATAATCGCGCTCACTGGCACGACGAGCGATCTTCCCATGTCCATGTCGAGCATAAGATCGACATACATGTCGGGCTTGAGCTTTAAGTCCGGGTTCTGGATGTCGAGTCGCACCCGGCCGGTTCGTTTCACGTTGTCAATGAAGGGATCAATCAGCGTGATTTGTCCCCGAAACTTTTCGCCGGGGTACGAAGAGGAGGTCACCGTCACTTCCTGGCCGATTTGAAGCATCGGTAATTCATCCTGATAAAACTCGCCCCAAACCCACACCACAGAGAGATCAGCCACCTCTACAAGCGAACTGCCCATCGCGACGTTCGCCCCTTGCGTCACTGGAAGGTTTTGAACGACGCCATCAACTTTCGAAAGGATCGGGAGCGATTCTTCCGCTTGCCGTGTTTGTTCAATCTTCGTTATCTGTTCGTCAGTGACGTTCCAAAGCCTGAGCCGGCGTTCCGCCGATTCGATCAGACGCTGGAAATCTCCACGCGCCGAGTGTGTGTTCTTCGCCGTGCCGTCGCGCGAACGCAGCAAGTCGATCAATTCACGCTGTGTGGTTAGCAACTCAGGGCTGTAAAGCTTCATTAGCACCTGATTTTTTTTAACAAGCTCGCCTGGAGCATTGACGCCGAGTTCCTGCACGTAGGCGGTCGTTCGCGAGACGACGCGCCAGACTCGTTGTGTTTCCGGCACGACGCGACCAACCGCACGGATGCTGTGACTGAGCGGTTTCATTTCGACGGTGGCGAAACTGACGCCGATTTGTTGCTGCCGCTCGACCGGCACGACGAATTCGTGTGACGGCGATGAAGTCGCACTATCGTCGGACGGTTTTCCTGCCAACATGGCCGCGTGATCATGCTGAGGGGGGTTTTTAGTGGAGCGCACTGGGGTTGCGCTGTCCTTTGTCACTGGCACAAGATCCATCGAGCAGATGGGGCACTTTCCGGGATCCTTCGCATGCACGGAAGGATGCATCGTACAAGTCCAGTAATCGACGTTGCTGTCTTTGCCCCCTGCGCCATCGCGTTTCGAGCGCGCCGGCGTGATCGCAAGCAGCAATAGGGTAATTGCCAAACGAAAAACGGCGTTGTGGAAAAGCTGCTTCATTTTGATTTCCTCCTCTCCGCGGAATTTTTCGGAGGAAGCCAACCCTCGATGCCAACGACGGCGTCGAGCTCTGCGACCGCGACCTGGTAGTCGGCGAGATGATTTACATGGGCCGATTCAACGTCCTGCAGGACGCGCTGCGCAGTGATTAGCTCTAGAAAATTTGCACTGCTTGTCTCGTACGCGACTCGATTCGATTGCACCGCCTGCCGCGCCAGCGGCAAAATTTTGTCGCTATAAAGCTCGTAGTGATGAGCCGCTGTTTCGATTTTCTTGAGCTGATCGCGGACCAGGCCGAGCGTTTCGGTACGCGTGGCTTCGAGCTCGTGCTGCGCGCTTTCGAAATTGCGCCGGGCCTCGGTTACGGTCGCGGAATATTTTTTTGGATTGAGAAACGGCAGGCCGATCGAAACGCCGACGTCGAGCTCACTCACTGCTTGGCCCGCTTCGTTGTATCGCTGCGCTTGAACATCGAGTGTCGGATCGGGGAACCGCTGGCGATTCGCGAGCTCAACGCGGAACCTTTCGGCTTCGACCCGATTTTGAGCTCGCTGCATTTCCGGTCGCGCGGTCAGGGCGACAGCTTGCAACGTTTGCAATGAAAAGTGCGGTGGCTGAAACGGACTCTGAGATGGCTGGGCGAGGGGCGACTGCGCTGGCCGATTCATCAGCACGTTGAGCTGCGATTGCGCATCTGAAATTCGGCGGAAGATATCGGACTGTGCTTCGAGCAACTTGGCTGCGTCGGTTTGCGCAGTGAGCACATCGGCCTGACTGGCGTTGCCAACCTCGTAGCGCTGCCGGTTTACTTCGGCGAATTGATTGAGCAGATCGACGTTGCGTTGGTTTACTTCGAGCTGCGCATATTCGTTCGCCAGCCGATGAAAGGCCGCGCGGGCGCGAGAGAGCAAATCGAGTTGTGTCCGCCGAAAATCCTCGAAGACTGCGCCGGCTTCGGCCGTCGCTGCTCGTGCCCGGCTCAGATTTTTTCCTGAAATCGGAACTTCCTGCTGGAGCATGAAGCTCTGATCTGTGAATGCATTCGGCGGGATCGAGACGTAGCGCGCGACGCGCGACCTCGCCTGCGCCCTCAAATCCTCCCACGCGGCGGCTTGCGGCACGCGCGCCTTCATTGCCCGCCATTTCTCCTGCGCCGCTTTGATCGCCGGATTATTTGCGAGGACGACCTGCGTCACCTCATCGAGCGAAAGGCGCCCCTCTCGAACTGCACTGCCATTATCTCCGGCCTGCGCAGTCCGAAAAGTTAAGGCTAAAATTAAATTAAGTAATAAAAGATAAGTTGTTTTCATTGATCCAAGAGAACGGTTGAAGACCAGATGTGCCCGCGAATGGGCACACCCCGAGCGTCAGCGTTCTTGGATCAGATGAGAAACGTGCAAAGCAGCGCCAGCCGCGGCGGTGAGTTCGCCGATGCCGCCGTAGCCTGAAACCGGAACTGCTCAGCTCCGGTTTCATAATTGGAGAAAGGCAAAGCGACGGCAAAAAAGGTCGCACTCGGCTGTTGACTGGAATCAGCTTTTGCAAGCGGCTGCGACAGCGGAACTGTGTTCTTTGGCGATGTCGCGCAACATGTTTTGTTAGCGCAGCAACCTGACTGACAAGCTTTTTGACTTGGCGCGGTGGAGAGGATGCACGATCGCGCGGCAAGACTCACCGGACCAGTGAAAAGCGCAGCGGCCATGGTCATCGAAACTATGATCCTGCTCAACATTGATTTGCGTATAGCACAAGTTAGACCGCGCGTCGAGGAAAGCGTTCACCGGGTAGCAGCTCAGTTTGAAATGAAATGGGTGTTGCGATCAATCGGTGAATCGGGCACAAGAATGTGTTAGTTGTAACTATGGAGAGTAGGGAGAATCGTTTGTAACAAGAAAGCCATGAAAACTGAGAATTTGGAGTCTATCGCACGGAAACTCGTTGCCCCGGGGAAGGGGATACTAGCAGCCGATGAGAGCTCGGGAACAATCGAAAAGCGTCTAAAAAGCATTAGCGTTCCTTCGACGGAAGAAAACAGACGCGCGTACCGCGAAGTCCTGTTTACCACAAAAGGCGCCGGCGAATTTATTAGCGGCGTGATTCTCTTCGACGAAACGATTCGACAGAAGACTCGTGACGGGCGCACTTTCGTAAAAGCGCTGGAAGAGCAGGGGATCATCCCTGGGATCAAAGTAGACAAGGGCGCCAAGGGAATGGCGAATTTTCCGGGCGAAAAAATCACTGAGGGTCTCGACGGGTTGCGCGAGCGGCTGGCCGAATATCGGAAGTTAGGAGCGCGCTTTGCTAAATGGCGTGCCGTCATTGCAATTGGCGAGAAAATTCCTACGCACACATGCATCACTGCAAATGCGGAGGCACTGGCGCGCTACGCGGCGCTTTGTCAGGAAGGCGATTTGGTGCCGATCGTGGAACCGGAAGTGCTCATGGATGGCGCGCACACGATTGAGCGTTATTTCGAAGTAACACAGGAAACGCTGGAGAGCGTCTTTCACGCTTTGTACGAGCATCGCGTTTCACTGGAAGGAATGCTGTTGAAACCGAATATGGTTCTCTCAGGAAAAGATTGTCCGAAGCAAGCGTCGGTGCAGGAAGTGGCGGAAGCTACTGTGCGCTGCATGAAACGCGTCGTTCCCGGTGCCGTTCCCGGCCTTGTGTTCCTTTCCGGTGGGCAGACCGATCAGCAGGCTACCGAGCATCTCAACGCGATGAATCAGCTTCCTGACCTGCCCTGGCAATTGAGCTTTTCTTATGGCCGCGCGCTACAAGCCCCGGTGCTGAAAGAATGGAAAGGCGAACAGGCGAACGTTGCCAAAGCACAGCAGGCATTCCATCACCGCGCGTGGTGTAATAGCAAGGCGCGCTTCGGTAAATACACCGAAGACATGGAAACCGCGAAGGTGGCGTGACGCGTGGCGTACTGCGTAAGAGCGGGAGGCAAGATACAAACTTGCCACGCAATTACGTTGTCGCTCTTTCGTCATTCGACATTTGGGCTTCGTGATTTGGCGACATCGCGTGATGCTTCAAAGAGCATCATTACAACGCGATCCTAACGAATACTCACTGGCGTTTCCATGATCTACACCTGCCCCATGCATCCGGAGATCGAGCAAGATCACCCGGGGGCGTGCCCGAAATGCGGGATGACTCTGGAGCCGAAATCTATTGGGGCCGAGGAAGAGGAACAAAGAGAGACGCAATCGTTATCACGAAAATTCTGGATCGCGCTGGTTCTTACCATTCCGGTCTTATTGCTGGCAATGGGTCACGTTATTCCCGGCTTGGAGATCGATTCAATTGTCCCAAAACAAATCGGCAAATGGATTGAGTTTGCCCTAACAACACCCGTGGTCCTTTGGGCTGGAGGCTTTTTCTTCGCGCGCGCGTGGCAGTCGATTGTGAATCGCAGCCTCAACATGTTCACGCTCATCGCCGTCGGCGTGGGTGCGGCATACTTTTACAGCGTCGTTGCAGTGATCGCGCCTGGAATTTTTCCCACTTCTTTCCGGCGCCACGGAGAAGTCGATCTTTACTTTGAAGCAGCAGCGGTAATTACAACCTTGATCCTGCTGGGACAATTGATTGAAGCGAAAGCGCGGAGCCGGACCGGACATGCGATCAAGGCGTTGCTGGGTCTTGCAGCGAAAACTGCACATCGAATTCACGATGGCCAGGAACAGGAAATCGCGGTGGACAAAATCCAGAAAGACGACGTGCTCCGTGTGCGACCGGGCGAGAAGGTGCCGATCGACGGTGTGATCATTGATGGTCAGAGCAACATCGACGAATCGATGATCACTGGCGAACCGATGCCGGTAAGCAAACGGGCGGGCGACAAAGTGATTGGCGCAACAGTGAACCAAACCGGCTCATTTTTGATGCGCGCGGAACGCATCGGTTCAGAAACGGTGCTCGCGCAAATCGTGCAAATGGTGGCCAAAGCACAACGCAGCCGCGCCCCTATTCAGAAACTGGTTGACACAGTAGCCGGTTATTTTGTTCCTGCGGTGATCGGTGTTGCGATCATTACTTTCATTGTCTGGTCGATCGTTGGACCTGCGCCGTCGATGGCTTATGCACTGGTGAACGCTGTCTCGGTCCTGATCATTGCTTGTCCGTGTGCACTGGGATTGGCAACACCCATGTCGATCATGGTCGGCGTCGGACGCGCCGCGCAAGCCGGAATCCTAGTCAAAAACGCGCAGGCGATAGAGGTCACCGAAAAAGTCACCCACCTGGTCACAGACAAAACAGGCACGCTGACCGCTGGTAAACCAGAAATCGTCAGCCAGATCGGGGCGAACAACGTAGGCGAGCGCGATCTTTTAAGGATTGCAGCATCGGTGGAATCTCAGAGCGAGCACCCGCTTGCACGGGCAATTGTAGAATCCGCGAAAAAAGAAAAAATCGAGTTAGGCAACGTGACCGATTTTCAGTCCACCACCGGTGGTGGGGTGGCCGGCAACCTTGATGGCCAAACAATCCTTATCGGGAAAGAAAAATTTCTCGCTGATTCGAATGTCAGATTCCCAGAAGAGCTAACGAAAGAGGTCCATCGCTTACAAGAAAGAGCAGAAACTACAGTCTGGGTCGCCGCAAATGGAAAGGCAGTCGGCGTTCTCGAGATTGCGGACCCGATTAAGCCCACAAGCAGAGAGGCCGTCCGCGAGCTTCACGAAATGGGTTTGAAGATCATCATGTGCACAGGTGACAACCGGCGGACAGCTGAATCTGTTGCGCGCGAACTGGGCATCGATGAATTCAAAGCTGAAGTGATGCCGGATGAGAAGATCGAAATCGTTAGGGATCTTAAATCCGAAGGCGCGATCGTGGCGATGGCTGGTGATGGAATTAACGACGCGCCTGCTTTGGCGGCGGCAGATGTCGGAATTGCGATGGGAACCGGGACCGACGTCGCGATCGAGAGCGCCGGTATCACGCTCGTGAAGGGCGACCTCATGGGAATCGTCAAAGCGATCCACGTCAGTCGCGCCGTGATGCGAAATATCCGGCAAAATTTATTTTTCGCGTTTATCTACAACGCGCTCGGCGTGCCGATCGCCGCTGGCGTGCTTTATCCATTCTTGGGACTGCTTCTGAGCCCAATGATTGCCGGCGCTGCCATGAGCTTCAGCTCAGTTTCTGTTATCGCGAATGCGCTTCGTTTGCGATCGATCAAATTGTAAACGACCGGCAATTCGAAGAATCATTCGCCCTGCGACGTCAGGAGACGATTGCCAGACTCACTAACCGCAATCGCAACTCTTTCCGCAATTGCACGCCTTACCATCGTTCATGGGGCAATTCTTGCCGGTCTTCTGACAGCTCGGCTTGTCTGCCGCGAAAGCCACTGTACAAATCGCAGCGGTCAGGATTGAAAACAGGATTTTGAGATAATTCTTCATAGCCAACCGTCGCTCGCGAGTATCGCGAACGCCAGTCAAAAAGGTTAGGTGCGGGAGTAACCCGGCAAGCGAAGCGCTTGCCCTATAACGATTCGTCCGGCATTTTCACTTCGTGCCGAAGACGTTTTTTATTACCACTGCGATCGATTATACGAACTCGCCGCCGCATATCGGACACGCTTACGAGAAAGTGCTGGCCGATGTAATCGCCCGCTATCATCGCCTCAAAGGTGACAATGTCTTTTTCTTAACTGGCGTCGATCAACACGGGCAGAAAGTGCAGCAATCCGCTGCGAAGGCTGGTGTTCCTCCAGCTGAATTCGTGAAGGAGATCACGCAGAAGTTTGTCGATCTTTGGAAGAAACTCGACGTGAAATACGACGAATGGGCCGAGACAACGAGTGAGCGCCACAAGAAAGTCGTTCAGGGAATTTTGCAACGCCTGTTCGACGCAGGCCAAATTTACAACGATAAGCAAGCTGGCTACTACTCAGTTCGTCAGGAACAATTTCTCACCGACAAGGAGCGCGGACCAGATGGCAAGTTCGGTCCTGAGTGGGGACAAGTCGAGTTTCGCGAGGAAGAAAATTATTACTTCAAGCTAAGCGACCACAAGAAATGGTTGCGCGATTACCTTGAGAAACGCGACGACGCGGTTATTCCCGATTTTCGTCAGACAGAATTGCGAAATGCCGTCGAGAAACTGAGTGGCGATCTCTGCATTTCGCGTCCGAAATCGCGGCTCGATTGGGGGATCGAACTTCCGTTCGACAAGAATTTCGTCAATTACGTCTGGTTCGACGCCCTAACGAATTACATCAGCTTCGCCGGCTACGATCCAAAGATCGCCGAGTACGAAGATCAACCACAGGAATTTCGCGATCGTTGGCCGGCGCTACAGGTCATTGGCAAAGACATTCTCGTTCCAGCGCACGGGATTTACTGGCTGATCATGCTGCACGCGATCGCCTTCCCTGTTGATCAAATGCCGCAACTGCTCGTTCACGGCTGGTGGAATCTAGGCGGCGCCAAGATGAGTAAGAGCGCTGGAAATATCATCGATCCCTTCGCGCTCGCTGACAAATATGGCGACGAAGCACTCCGGTATTACTTGATGAGCGAGATCGGCACTGGCGGTGATGCGGATTTTTCCGAGGAACGGCTTGTTGGTCGTTACAATGCCGATCTTGCTAACTCGTTGGGCAATCTGCTCAATCGTTCGTTAACCATGGCTGCGAAGTATCAAGAGAGCCGCATTGCATTCCCGAAAGCTGAGTCGCCGCAAAATCCAGACGAGCGTGCGATGAAATCGTATGCAGACGATATTGCCAAAGAGGTCGAATCTTACCGATCGCACATGAGCGCAGGACGAACGTTTCCGAGTAAGTTCCCTCTCACATTCGGTCCATTTGTGGTTAATGCTGCGATCC
Source organism: Verrucomicrobiota bacterium (assembly GCA_003219415.1). GTDB lineage: Bacteria > Verrucomicrobiota > Verrucomicrobiia > Chthoniobacterales > UBA10450 > Udaeobacter. The sequence goes on from QHOS01000134.1 coordinate 9,596, forward strand.
GAAATATTTTGGAGATTGTGAGTCGGGGAAACATTTCGGTCGAGAATGCTGCACCTTGGAAGCTCGCCAAAGCTTCAGATGAGGCTTCGAAGAAAAAGCTTAACTCTGTGCTTTACTCGCTAACGGAGACGCTGCGCATCATTGCAATTTTGATTTCGCCTGTGCTACCGAAAGCGGCCCACGGAATTTTCG
>QHOS01000135.1 GCA_003219415.1 Verrucomicrobiota bacterium
TCCGTAGATGTTAGTATGAGAAAGATCGCGGCACTCCCGAAGCTCGCCGACATGAAGAAGAAGGATGCACGCCTGACGATTCGAATTCCGAGGGAGTTAAAAGATAAGATCGAGGGGATCGATCGAGTCTATGGCGTCGCGTTGCCCAAGATTGCAAATGAATGCCTCAAGGCATTTTGCGAGTACGTTGAGCAAAAGAAACAGACCCCCACTTTCCCGCTCAGTATTGGCTCGTCTTTACCCAGCGACAAGACGCCTAGCCATATTTCAATTCGCAGGCGTCGAGGATTCCATGACGGTCACCGACAAAGAAGATAAGAGCATTGCCGTCTGACGCACCGAGCGAGGGTTTTCCGCTCTACATGTAAAGAAGACGCACCGACCAGCTTTCGGTATCCGTGGCGTGTGTCTCGCCTCGGCGTTGGCGTTGAGCGCCCGCCACGCCGTAGCTTTATGCGAAGGCAGGTTGGCGAAGGCGGGTTGAGCGTTTAAACTTCCGCGTGCGCACCGAATCACCGCAGATCCAAAACTTCATCGATGGCCAGTTCGTCGAGCCGGACGGCGGGGCGTACCTCGACAATATCGAACCGGCTACCGGCAAACCATATTCGTTAGTCGCCGATAGCGATGCGCGCGATGTCGAAGCCGCTGTCGCGGCAGCGGAGAAGGCGTTTGCCGACTGGTCTAAGAAATCCGCGGCAGAGCGATCGAAATTTCTGTTGCGTATAGCCGACTTGATCGAACGCGATCTGGAAAAACTCGCGCGCGCCGAGTCGATCGACACGGGCAAGCCGCTCTCACTTGCGCGCAGCCTGGATATTCCGCGCGCCGCCAGTAATTTCCGCTTCTTTGCTACGGCGATTCTGCACACGGAATCCGAAGCGCATATCACGGACAACGTCGCCTTCAATTACACGCTGCGACAGCCACGCGGCATCGCTGGACTCATATCGCCGTGGAATCTTCCTCTTTATTTGTTGAGCTGGAAAATAGCGCCGGCCATCGCGGTCGGAAATACGGCCATCGCGAAGCCCAGTGAGCTTACGCCCATGACGGCTTACATGCTTTGCGAGATTGTACGTGAAGTTGGTCTGCCAAATGGTGTCCTTAACGTCGTGCATGGCACTGGCCCAAATGTCGGGGCGGCGATCACCGCGCATCCAAAGATCACCACCATCTCGTTTACCGGCGGTACGGTCACAGGTCGCAAAGTTGCTGAAGCATGCGCGCCACTATTCAAGAAGGTCTCGCTCGAGCTCGGCGGGAAAAACCCGAATATCGTTTTTGCGGACGCCGACCTCGACGCCGCCATTGCCGGGAGCCTGCGTTCTTCCTTCGCAAACCAGGGACAGGTTTGTTTGTGCGGCTCGCGAGTCTTCGTCGAGCGCTCCGCTTACAACCATTTCGTCGAGCACTTCATCGAGAAGGCGTCGCAATTGAAAATGGGCGATCCGCTCGACGAGAAAACTGACCAAGGCGCGATCGCAAGCAAGACACAACTTGAAAAGATCAAGTTCTACGTCGATTTGGCTCAGAAAGAAGGCGGAAAAGTTGCGCTCGGAGGCGAAGCGCCGGAATTAATCAACGAACGTTGCCACGGTGGCTATTTCTTCCAGCCGACGGTAATCACTGGTTTGCCGGTTTCATGCCGCACCAATCGCGAGGAAATCTTCGGCCCTGTTGTCACCGTCACGCCGTTCGACAGTGAAGAAGAAGTGATTCAATACGCCAACGATTGCGACTACGGCTTGGCCTCGAGCGTCTGGACACAAAACCTCAGCCGTGCCCATCGTGTCGCCGAACAGATTAACACAGGCACAGTATGGGTGAACTGCTGGCTGGTGCGCGACCTGCGCGTCCCATTCGGCGGAATGAAGCAAAGCGGCGTGGGTCGCGAAGGAGGCGAAGAAGCGTTACGCTTCTTCACCGAGCCGAAGAATGTCTGTATCGCGAAATAGTTGATCCTGAATCGACAATTGCCGATGGTCGGTCATGTGCCGAAACATTAAGACTCTGCATAATTTCAATCCGCCCGCTACGAGTGAAGAGATTCGCGCGTCGTCGCTTCAATTCGTTCGCAAGCTGTGCGGATTCACCAAGCCGTCACGCGCAAATGAAGACCCATTCAATCGCGCGGTAGATGAGGTCGCGCATGTCGCACATCATCTCCTCGAATCGCTGGTAACGAATGCGCCTCCGCGTGATCGGGAAGTTCAAAGAATGAAAGCGCGAGCGCGCTCGGAGAAACGTTTTGGCGCAACTAATGGCGCCGTTGTCCCGGCGCACAATCATCACTAAGCCAGTGCCGAATGAACAGGTCTCATTGGCGGTAATTGTCCTTGCTCGAGCTGACGTGAAACGCTGCCAGTCGAGTGACGGCTCCGACGTTCGAGACGAATGTCGCCATAACCCACTGAAAAATCCGTGTTCAGCATAATCCCTCGTTGTAGATCGAATTAATGAGCGAAACGTTCGAAAGTACACGCGCCCCTGAGCCGGTAGGCGCGTTCCCACATGCGAAACGCGTCGGAAACCTATTGTTTCTGTCCGGCATCGGTCCCCGCAAACGCGACAGTAAAGAGATTCCCGGCGTTACTCTCGATTCAGACCGGAACATCATCAGCTACGATATCGAGAAACAGTGTCGCGCGGTGTTTGAGAACGTTCGGCTGGTGCTGGAAGACGCCGGCGCGAGCTGGAACGACATTGTCGATGTCACCGTGTTCCTGACGAACATGAAAGAGGATTTTGCGGTCTACAACAAACTTTATGCCGAACATTTTGCCGGCGAGGGCAAACCAAATCCCACGCGCACGACGATTGAAGTCGGGGCGTTGCCGACGCCGATTGCGATCGAGCTCAAAGTCATTGCAGCACCGATCTAGTTTGTCATCCTGAACCGCGAAAGACGGTGAAGGACCTCTCCTCTTCCTTGCTTGCAAACACGCGAGTTAAATAGCGTGATCTACAGCGCGAGTGTGAGGTCCCTCGTCGTCTGCGCGACTCGGGATGACACACTGTTTGAATTGAGAGTTGGACGTTGAGCGTCGGACGTCGGACGTTTGCTTTCGATCACAATCAGGAGCATGAGCACCACCAAGAGATGTCCATTTCGCGTTCTTGCCGCTGACCACGCCGGCATCACGGTTTCGAATCTTGAGCGAGCGCTGGCATTTTGGCGCGATGTTCTTGGGTTTGAGCTTTCACATACGGCACATCAGACGGGTGAAATGGCCAGAGAGATCACAGGTGTCGCAGGTGCAGAGATCAAGCTCGCGGTGGTGAAAGCACCGGGTGGTCACAAGATCGAGCTACTCGAATATCTCGCGCCGGCCGAGCGTAAAGGGCATGTCGGTCTGAGGCCATGCGACGTCGGTTTCGTACATGTCGCCCTCGTCGTCGATGATCTCGACGCGATTTTGAGCTCCATCAACACGTCCGGTTGGAAAGCTGCCGGTAAACCCCAAACTCTTCAGTCGGGTCCGAACGCCGGAAAGCGGGTCGTATACGTCCGCGATCCAGACGGCACGACCATCGAATTCATGCGGCAACCACGAACAGTTGAAAGTTGAGAGCTCTTCGTTGATGGCTTTAGAGTTGAGAGTTGAACGTTTGTGCTAATCAACCATGACTTTTTCCGCTGAGGAGCAATTCGCGCTGCAACTCGATTCCGAGGATCCGTTGCGGCATTTTCGGCAGAAATTTCATCTCCCGCTTGGCAAGGATGACAGACCGCTGATCTATTTTGCCGGCAATTCGTTAGGCCTGATGCCGAAAGCGGCCCGGGCGATTGTCGAAGAAGAATTAGACAACTGGGCGAAGCTTGGGGTCGACGCGCATCACGCGACCGGCACGCCCTGGTACACCTATCACGAAGCATTGCGCGAACCGACCGCGCGCCTTGTCGGCGCGAACCCGTTGGAGGTGATCTGCATGAACAGCCTCACGGTGAATCTTCATCTGATGATGGCGACGTTTTATCGGCCGACCAAATCGCGTTTCAAGATCTTGATGGAAGAGCCGGCGTTCCCTTCCGACACCTATGCGATCAAAACGCAAATCGCGCATCATGGCCTCGATCCAAGAGACGCGCTTATTCTCGCACGACCGCGTAAGAACGAGTTTACAATTAGAACAGAAGACATTGTCGATCTGATCCAGAAGCACGCCGATCAATTCGCAGTTGTGATCCTCGCCGGTGTGAACTTTTTCACGGGTCAATTGTTCGATGTCGACAGAATCACTGCTGCAGCACAGGCACAGGACATCGTCGTTGGGTTCGACCTTGCCCATGCCATTGGGAACGTGCCCCTCTCACTTCATGATTGGAACGTCGACTTCGCTGTCTGGTGTTCATACAAATATCTCAACGCCGGTCCCGGCGCAGTCGCAGGAGCATTCGTGCACGAGCGTCATGCGACCAACAGGAAATTGCCGCGGCTCGCCGGCTGGTTCGGTAACGATCCCAACACGCGGTTCCGATTACATCTCGAACCTGAATTTGTCCCGGTTTCGTCGGCTGATGGCTGGCAGATTAGCAATCCGCCGATTTTCGCGATGGCGCCGTTGCGTGCCTCTCTTGCGATCTTCGACGACGCGGGCGGAATGGAGGCCCTGCGGACAAAGTCGGTCAGGCTTACCGGATATCTCGAATTCTTGTTAACGGAAAATGGATCGAAAAAATTTACCGTGATCACACCCCCTGAGCCCGATGCGCGCGGTTGCCAATTGTCGATCCTGGCTCATGAGCACCCGAAAGAATTGTTAAAGGAGCTCGAAGCCGCCGGTGTGAAATGCGATTTTCGCGAACCCAACGTCATCCGCGTCGCCCCTACCCCGCTCTACAATACCTTTCACGAAGTCTGGCGTTTTGCGAGGATTCTGGCTCAGCATCAATAGTAGCTCAGTCGATTACAATGGCCTCTCTACGGATTCTTGCGTTGCAGAGCGACTGCGAACGGATGCAGCTCGGCGGTCATCAATCCGCCCGCGACTGCCGGATCTTCTTGCATGAATTTTCTCGCTGCGTCTTCATCGGGCGCCTCAAAAATCGCAATACCAAACGTCTTGTCGCCTGATTCCGATGTTCGCCCCGCAAGGATCAATTGGCCTGACTTGGTGGCGTCCTGAAACCGAGCAAAATGCCGCTTGAGCACAGCATCGTCTTCTCTTGTCCAGACTGAATCCGCATATAACCGCGGAACGAGGCGCAACACATAAATGAACTGCTTCGGCTTGTCAGCGTTTGCTTCTTGCGCGGTCAGCGATTGTACGATTGCGAAAATGCAAATGAGTGGAACGAATAGCTGGCGAGATCGGCCTTTCATATAGAGATAGGCGACACTGTACTCTCAATGGAATTGATGCGAGCTTTCTTCGCGTTTGGTGAATGCCGCTGAGGGACTCTTCTAATACGGGCTGAGAGTCATTGACTGAGCAGGCTTGAAGCGCCAGAAGGATCGTCCCGCATAATAATGGCGAAGCTTTTCGTTCTCTGTCTGACCAAGATCCAGTGCCCAAATGACCGGAGCGGCGTCGATGTTCGCTGGATTATGGATCCATTCTTCATGCGGGCTGGGCAGGCCCGCATAACTGACAAAGATTACGTGCTGGCCCGGCTGCTTTTTCAGTAACTCTTGTTCAATGTTTTCCTTTTGTGTGTTTTGTGCGTTCCTCGCTTGAATCTGATCTGTGGTCCGATGGGTCGCAATCGCCTCTGCTTCTGAGGTGACGGTCACTAAAAATACCGCAACCGGCATTGCATTTATCAGAAAACGGCCAACTCGGCGCCCGTGATACTTCCATTGCCTGAGATAACGCATCGATTGCGCCACGAGTATTAACATCGCTGCTAGAAACGGCGCTCCGTAGTGCGGATACCACCACACTTCAATCAGCGATGCTGCACCGGTGACTGCCATCAGGATTACGGCGAACCGCGTCTTCGTTGAACGCCACAGCGCCGGCATAAACACGACAACCGGCAGCAACCAGATGAGGTTGCCGCAATAGTAACGCAGCAGAGTGAGCCAATCCAATGGACGATCAATAAAAAGATGCCAGCTCCGTGCGCGCTCGTATGTTTCACGATTCCTCACCTCCATATCGAAATGCCGAAATGTTCGCGGAGTGGCGGAAGTCGGCACAATCGAAAAGGGAGGGACAACTTCGTATTGCTCGTAATATTCCCGGTATGGGAGACGCAACGCATGACCGGTGACACGGTGATTATCATATGCGAGCCAGGAAGCACCCAAAACGCCGGTAATGACCATCGGCAGCCAGACGCGGGTCGTGCGGTCTGCCATACCTAGCGAGATGAGTGCTGGAACAACGAGCAGCAATCCCTCAAACGGCCGCGCCAAAATCACAATTGCTGCCCCGATTCCAAAAATCCAGGCGTAACTCCACTGCTTTGCGCGGACGATGCGAACCCATGCACCAGTTACTAGCGCACCACCAATTGCGGTAACTGCCCCTCCCCAGTAGCTGTTCATCCAGTAGCTGAAAAGATAAAGATCCAGGCCGATGAACGCACCCAACAACGCCCAGCCCCGGGGGAGCCACCCTTGCAGCGCCCAGCACAATGCTGCGGCCAGCATACCTGCACTCAACCACACACCGAACCAGGGATGCCCGAAAAGTAGCTGTCCTACTGCCAGCGCAAGCCCCTGCGCAGGTGGGAATCGAGAGGCGTAAGTAGGTTGTTGAAGGATATAGGTGCTTTCAAAGAAGTGCCATAGCGGATGCGCTGGATTCGTTAGGCGGCCGTGCGAAAAGGTGTCAGCTTGCAGAAGGTAGCTAAACTCGTCGTAGATGGATGGTTTGGGGATCGGCCAGATTGGGAGAAGCGCCGCCCGCACCACGAGCACGAACACGCCCAATCCGACCCAACTCAAAGTCTTGTGATGGGCAAGAGCGGAAAGCCAGCTCACAAACTTTTGCCACAAATCGCGCCAGATGGGCGGCACGGTTTTTGCAAAGGCGCCGAAAATTCCGATCAGTACCGCGCAGTAAACGAGCTGACGGATGTGCATGTCACGAAAACGGCATTCCTATCATCAACCCTGCTGAAACACGAGCGGCATTCGCGCGCATGAGATGCAGCCCATGTTGCGATTGGAGAGTGATTTTGACGATTGGTTGCACTAAAAGTGGATCCAATGCAGTTCGTGGATCAGACTCAGACCGTTGAAGTGTCAGTAGTCATTCCCTGCCTCAACGAGCAGGATACTCTGGCGCGTTGCCTCGAGAAAGCACGGAAAGCTTTCAGCGAGCACGGCATCGCGGGGGAAATTTTGGTGGCGGACAATGGCAGCACCGATTTGTCTCGAACTATCGCGGAGCGTGAGGGAGCGCGTGTCGTAACGGTCCAAGAGCCAGGCTATGGCAGCGCATTGATGGGAGGAATTGCCGCGGCGAACGGCCGATTCGTCGTTATCGGGGACGCGGATGACAGCTATGATTTCCTCGAGCTCCCGAAGATCGTAGAAAAATTGAGAGAAGGATTCGACCTCGTTCAGGGATGCCGCCTTCCGGCTGGTGGTGGTTCGATTCGGCCTGGCGCGATGCCATTTTTACATCGTTGGATTGGCAATCCAGTTTTCTCCTTTCTCGCACGAAGATGGTTCGGCGCACCAATCAACGACGTTTACTGCGGTCTGCGTGGTTTTACCAAGTCCATGTACGAACGGCTTGACCAGCGTTGCACAGGTATGGAGTTCGCCACGGAGATGATCATTAAAGCCAGCTTGCACGGCGAAAAAATCACCGAGGTGCCCATCACTCTGCACCGCGACGGACGCACATCGCACGCGCCGCATCTGAAAACGTTTCGAGACGGCTGGCGAACATTTCGCTATTTTTTGATGTGCAGTCCGCGTTGGCTGTTTCTCATCCCCGGTGGAGCATTTATCGGCTTTGGTTTGCTTGGTTATCTGGTCGCCATGCCAGGTTTGCGCATCGGGCACAGCACGTTCGACGCTCATACGTTGTTGTTCGCAAGCCTCGCCATCTTGTGCGGTTATCAATGGATCCTCTTCGCCCTCTTTGCCAAAACGTTCGCCGTTACCGAGGGATTCCTTCCACCAGACCGGCACTTGGAACGCTTTTTCGAACTCGTGAATTTGGAAAAAGGACTGGTCGTAGCAGCGCTGGCAATCCTCGCTGGGGGCTGTTTGTTGCTTGCCGCAATCTGGCAATGGTGGCTCACTGACTTTGGCCATCTGGATTACGCTCGCACGATGCGATTGGTCGTACCTGGCGCAACGCTCGTCGCCCTTGGCTTTCAAACAGTCTTCTCTAGTTTTTTCGTCAGCATTCTTGGCATGCGCCGAAAATGAATCTGTTTCAGCTGATCCTCTACCAAGCATGCGGTTATCGTTGCAATTGCACTCGAGAAGTGCGAAAAGCCTGACCAACGAATGAAAATGTCGAACATAATACGCCGCATTTTTTGGGTTGTCGTATTCCTCGTTCTGATCCACCCGACATGGGCCAAAGACGATCGATCGATTAAGGATTTGAGCAAGGCGCTTGCGGGGCTTTCGTCCGATGTGGATCCGAAGGAAGCCGAGCTCGTGTCGGTGACGGCGCATACGACGGCGCGCAAGCTCGCACGCGACTATCACGTCGTCTTAAACCCGGAGTTTCAAGCCTTCCTGGTCAACGTCGGCGCCCGAAAACGTGGTTGGTGCGGTCATTGGGCACAAGATATCGGCACGCGCTTGAAAGAACTCAGACCCAAGACGCTGGTTCTTCACTGGGGTGTGGCCTACGATCACACATCAAGCGAAAATAATTGCCTTGTAGTGACTGCGCGTAACCAGCCTTTCAAGGACGGAATCATCCTCGATGGCTGGCGCAGGGCCGGCAGATTATTCTGGTGCCCTGTCATAAAAGACGACGAATACGAAGTTGAACAGCATTACGGCCATTCCGGGATCACTGCATGGAAAGAGAACATGCAATGGAGCGCGTGGCTGCAAGATTACGAGCCAGGCAAGCCGAAAACCAAGGCGAAGATGGCAGCCAATAACAAAGCCACCAAAGTCGGCTCCGAACGCGATGAGCGAATCGGCAACAGCGATTCAACGCAGCCGGTGACGCCGTAGGGAGACGCAGACAAATCTCGCAGTCCGCCACTCTGGGAGTTTCCGCCGCAACGGACTGCTGCCGTTAGATGTGCCTCGGAAGGGAGATACGATATCACGGGTTCGAATACCCGTGATATCCGCGTAATCCGCGGTTAAGAATTCCTGATGCCCGCTAAATTCGTTCTTATCGGCAGCGGCCTCGCAGGAGGTTTGCTGGCCGCGTACCTTGGGCGACGCGGCTACGAAGTCGATCTTCACGAGAGGCGAGCTGATCCGCGCGAAGGCAACATTGTTGGCGGACGTTCGATCAATCTGGCAATTTCGACGCGTGGGATTCATGCGCTCGAACAGATCGGGATCGCTGACGAAGCGCTCCGTCACGCGATCCCGATGCGTGGCCGGATGATTCATGATAAAGCCGGCGCATTGCATTTCGCGCCTTACGATGTCGATCCCAAGAACTGCATCAACTCCATTGGGCGCGCCTCGCTTAACACCACAGTAATCGAAGCGGCGCAGCGGTACCCCAGTGTGCGCGTTCATTTCAATCGCAAATGTACCGACGTCGATCTGACCGAAGCGGTCTGTCGTTTGGAAACGGAGACCGGCAAATTGGCCGTGCGTGGTGACGCAGTAATCGGAGTGGATGGCGCATTTTCCGCGGTGCGCGCTTCCATGCAGCGAAACATCGACAGTTTCCAATACAACGAGAGTTATCTCGCGCACGGATACAAGGAGCTGACCATTCCGCCTGCGCCGGACGGGTCATGGCTAATCGAGAAAAACGCCCTCCACATTTGGCCGCGCAAAAGCTTCATGATGATTGCGCTCCCAAACCCGGACGGATCGTTTACCTACCGCGATAGGGTTTGCCTGCTCGGCGATGCGGCCCATGCCGTCGTTCCATTTTATGGTCAGGGAATGAACGCCGCGTTCGAAGATTGCATCGTGCTCGATGAATGCCTGGATAAATTTGCCGACAACCGCGAGCGCGCGTTTGCCGAATATTTCGAGCGGCGAAAAGAAAACGCCGACGCGCTAGCCGATCTCGCCATTGGCAATTTCATTGAGATGCGCGACAAAACCGCGTCCCGGGCATTTCGCGCAAAAAAGAAACTCGACCACCTGCTCGAAGCCGCACTGCCTGGCGTGTATCTGCCGCTCTATACGCTGGTCACATTCACCCGCATCCCGTACGCGCAAGCAGCGCGCCGTGCTCGTCTGCAAGACCGGATTCTTTACGCGGCTCTCGTCTTGATCGGAATTCTGGCCCTCGCGGTCTTGCTCGCCCTCTCTCAGCGGCAATGAAACCGATGTAACCCGTCGAGTTTTACGCGGCCGCTTTCTTACGCTTGCGATTCGGTCGGTCTCGCCTGGAGCCGACGCGCTGATGTGCTTCCTGTTCCAGAGCGGTGACAACCTTAATGAAACGCTTGATATCGGTAGCACTAACGCGGCGGGCAACGGCTCGTTCCAGTGCGGATAAATGACGCCGGACACGCTGCGCCAGCTTTCGCCCTTTTGCTGTTGGTCTCACGACGAACGTGCGGCGATCCGTTTGGCCGACTGCGCGCGTGATCAACCGGCGCGCTGCCAGTCGATCAAGAATGCTGGTTAAGGTCGATCTCTTGTGTGCTAGGCCGCGGTGGAGATCGGCCACGTTGGCCCGGCGGGAATGAGCAAGCAGCGCTAAAATGTGCGCTTCCCCCTGGGTCAACCCGCGTTCTCTGAGGTCATCAAGATAAAGACCGATTCGGTGGGTCGCACGGTGGACTGGATGAACAAGTCGCAAAGGCATCGATTGAAAGCGGCTTCAGATCGGGTTCAACCCATGAAGTTCGCGCTTCGTCACTGAAAAGCCGCCCGGCCGAATAATAAGCGAGTGGAAAATTCTTTTCCAGCAATTGCGGATTTGCATGCACGATGTCTTCCAGAGATCCTCCGCGACTGGCCGCGTATGCACGTGAGAGAAGATGCACCCAAAACAATGTGATGGTCTCGTGATATTTTTGCGGTTTGCCAGCGGCTGCGGCGAATCGGCGCAGCGTATCGCGCATCTTGGTGGCAGCCTGCTGCACCGATGAGGATTCAGCGAGATAGACCCACGCTACGTGCAAGTGCGAAACATGATGGAAACTCTCGTTGGCGATCTCGCCTCGCTCGAGTGCGCGCGTCAATTCCACATCAGTCATGGATGCCGCCCTTCGCCAGCGTTTCGTTGATGGCCGTTTCCCAATGAATCCGCTGTTCCTCAGCCCAATGTGCGTTCAGTTTGACGACCTCCTCATTTCCCTCCGGCGTCAATGCCGAACGCCGATACGTTATTGTTGCTTTGCAGTGCTTTTCGCGGTCGGGAATCACACGGATCTTAATCTCGTTAGCCGTGAACGCCGGGGTCACAACTACGTACTCCACCCGGCCGTTCCTGACGTCGTATGTGGTGAGCAGCCAAAGTCGATCCCTACCGTCGCCCGGGCTTGTAGTGAACACGACGCCCTCGCGCTGTACGCCCTGTACCGGCTGAATGAAACGCGGCGACCAATCAGGCGCCCATTCTGCCTCGCGTACGGGTCCAAAAAGCGGCGTTACCGCCGAGACCGAGCCATTTAATATGATTGTGAAAGATTGCGTCCGCTGTTCGACCGTCGCCATCCCCGGTGCTCCACCCGATGCCCCTTGAACTAGCGCAAGGCCCCACGCCCATATCATAAAGTAAGTCCTCATAATATATTACGATATCGTATTATCCGATATCGTCCATTACGAATTTCAACTTAAAGTTTTGGGACAGATGCGTGCCGCGCGATACAACAGTGCACGAAAACCGCTCCGGCGAAAAAGAAGCTCCGTTATTTGCTCGAGGAGATTTTGCGCTGGCAGCCCTTCGATGACCTTAGTGAGTTCATTTGAATTGTAAGGAACCGAGCTGGCTTGGTATTCTCCCGTGATGCACCCACACACCCGCCTGTTTTCTTTTCTCGTGATCAGCTGCCTGCTTTTCGCGCCGCTTCTTTGCGCCCAGCACAATCCGCTGAATGATCCTGATTTGAAGGAGATGTTAAAGGAGGCGCAGGAAATGCAAAAGGAGGCCAAGAAACTGCAGAACCCAGGGGCACCGGACACAAAGAAGAAACTCGCGGAAATGCTATCGCAGGCGAAGGAAGAAGAAGCACGACAGGAGCAGGAGGAAAAACGTGAAAAGGAGAAACTACAGGCCGCGCTGAAGAAGCAACTCGAAGCGCCGGAACCGGTCGTGTTACCCGATTGGACACCGGCTACCCCAGAATTCAAGGCTGCTGGAGCGCCAGCGAGAAAAATCGTAGATGACGAAGTAAAAATCGTTCAGAACGGCACCTCTTCCCTTACTCCAGAGAAAATAGCGGACAGCTGGCAAGCCACGGCAGGCGCTGCGAACAATCTCAATCAGAGCCTTAACAAGATCAATGTTAACGGTAAGATCACGAGGATCTTGTTTCTCAGCACGCGCACCGATCCCAGGCAAGAAGTGGAACTCGAGGCTAGTCGCGAGCCGGACAGTAAAATTACACAGGTCGAAATCTCCTCGCCCTTGCCGAAGCCAGTTATCGAAAGCCAATAAACCTTTGGCACAAATGAGGACTTTGCGAGCTTGACTGCTTAAAGCAGTCAAGTTGAGTTCTGGAGGAATGAAGCGCCAAGTGCCAGTCCTCGATGTGCTATTCCCCAACGTGCGCGCGAACATGCCTCGTTTGCTCTTCTGCACTCCGCCGAAGGAGCATTACGTGCGTGAATTAATGAATCTTACCGGGCTCGCGCTTTGCACCGTTCAGGACGAGTTGCGTAAACTGAACACTGTTGGCCTCGTGACCAGCTGGTCAAATGGTTATCGCCGCTATTACAGGGCTAACCAGGCGCATGCGCTCTTTGCTGACCTGTGCCGCGTTGTGCAAACCTGTGGACGCCTTCCAGCCGCAAAACACGCGGTGTTGCGCCGAAAACAGTCCCGGAAGAGGAGGCACAAGCGCTGGCAACAACGGGCGACTACGCTGTCGGCCGATCAGCCGCCGAACTGGGAGCTGTTCTCACTGCGCAAACGCCCGAATGGTTGACTGCTCAAAGCAGTCAAGTTTTGGTGGACTGGTAATCGCTTTCCTCGGTTTCCTGTTTCGCGGTGTTGCCTGCTAAATTGCGCATTGACGAAGGCACGCGGCGGGTGATTTTGATTGAGCTGCTCCAGCAGCTAACCAAAGACATCAAAATTAAGCCAC
>QHOS01000136.1 GCA_003219415.1 Verrucomicrobiota bacterium
CGGGATGTATCCCTTATTTCCAACCACGCTGTTTTGAATTTCAAATTCAGCCGGCGTCGCGCTGACGTAAATGGTCTGGTTCGTCAACTTCATGAACTCGTCGAAATTAAGGGGCCGATTATCGAGCGCGCTGGGCAAACGAAAACCGTAATTTACCAGCACGGTCTTGCGTGAGCGGTCGCCTTCGTACATCCCGCCGATCTGCGGAATCGTGGCGTGTGACTCGTCGATGACTACCAGAAAATCTTTCGGAAAGAAGTCGATGATCGTGTACGGCTTGGAGCCAGGCGGGCGCCCGGACAAATGGCGCGAGTAATTCTCAATCCCGTTGCAGAACCCCATTTCCTGCAACATTTCCAGGTCGTATTCCGTGCGCATCCGCAGGCGTTGCGCTTCCAGGAGTTTGTTTTGCGACTCCAGTTCGACGATACGTTGCTCTAGCTCTTCCCGGATCGTGCGTAATGCGCGATTGAGTTTGTCTGCAGGCGTAACGAATTGCTTGGCGGGGTAAAAGGTAATCACGGACAACGATTCGTGTGCATGCCCGGTCAAAGGATCAAACTTCGTGATCGCCTCAATTTCATCGCCGAAGAACTCGATTCGGACGCCTTCTTCGTCTGCGGAACCGGGATACACTTCGACGACGTCGCCGCGCACTCGAAATCTGCCGCGCGAAAAATTCATATCGTTGCGTTCGTACAACATTTCGATCAAACGGCTCAGCACCGCTTCGCGCGATATGTGCTGACCTTGTTTTACAGTGAGGAGCATTTGTAAATAATCTTCCGGCGATGTGATTCCGTAGATGCAAGAGACACTTGCCACCACAATAGTGTCACGGCGCGAGAGGAGTGCGCTCGTTGCCGCAAGCCGCAATCGCTCGATCTCCTCGTTGATGGAAGAATCCTTCTCAATGTAGGTGTCGGAGCGAGGGATATATGCTTCCGGCTGGTAATAATCGAAGTAGCTGACGAAATATTCGACTGCGTTCCGCGGGAAGAATTGCTTGAATTCGGAGTAAAGCTGCGCGGCAAGTGTTTTGTTATGCGAAATGACAAGGCAAGGGCGATCCAATTCCTGGATCACGTTGGCGATTGAGAAAGTCTTGCCTGAACCGGTGACACCCAGCAGCGTCTGGTGACGGTTGCCGGATTCAACGGACTTAATCAGCTTGCCAATCGCCTGTGCTTGGTCGCCTTTAGGTTTGTAGTTCGATTCGAGCTGAAACGACATTGAACAATTTAGCAGCACTGTTGAGAATGCCCAGTGCCACCTCGCGATGATTAGCCCCAGATCTGTGCCAGGGCTCTGCGGAAATTCCCGCCGAGGATCAGTTCGATGTCTGCGTCGGAGTAGCCCCGGCGAACCAGGCCGTCAGTGATGTCAAACATGCGTTTGTAATGGTTCGCGCCATCGATGTCCATTTTGTCGCGAAAGGCATAACTAGATTTGTACAGTGCTCTTAACCATTTCTTGTAATCCTCCGGAAGTGCGTCGTAACCGTCGAGATCGATATCACTACCAACACCTACATGTTCAACTCCGACGAGCTTGGCGACGTGATCGTAATGGTTCAGCAGGTCTTCTATCGTAGTCGGTTCCCGGGCAGAAACGAAATTACGGACGCCGGTCACACCCATCACTCCTCCTTTGGCCGCCATCTTGCGGATCGCTTCATCAGTTTTGCATCGTGGCTGATCGGGATTGAGCGCGCGGCAATTGGCATGAGTGATGAGCACTGGTGCCTTGGAAATTTCGAATGCATCGAGCGTGGTGCGATCGCCGCAATGAGCGACATCAACGGCCATTCGTATCTTATTCATACGTTCGATGATCGTAACGCCGAAATCACTGATGCCATCGTCGCGTCGCTCTGTGCTTCCGTTGCCGATCAGATTGCGGCTATTATAGGTCAGCAGCGATACACGCTGTCCGAGTTGATAAAATCGATCGACGTCATCTGGCGTCCGAAAATGCTCGGAGTTTTGCAGTCCCAGAATAATGCCGATTTTGCCGGAGCTCTTTGCGGCATCGATGCCTGTCGCGCCGTCTACACGCATCAGGTGGTCCCCATGATGCGCAATGAATCCATTCCACAGACCGAGAAACCACATCACCTGGTCGTATGCGTTTGGTCCGGTCGTTCCCACACCGATATGCATCGCGTCGATTCTGGAATCTTTGAAGCGCTGAAAATCAGCAGCGGTAAATGTCTCAGGATTCGTGAACCAGGTTGGCTGCTTGTCTCCCTTGAACGGCGCCAACACTCCAAGCAGCGTGAAGGGGTTAAGCATGTCCACTATTGTACTGCGCTGAACCAGATCGATGGCGCGGGCAGAGTATTTGGTCGTGGTTTCCGCGAAGAGCTGAAACCAGCCACGGTTGATCATCGGCGCAGCCAGTGTCGCCGCTCCGACCCCAAGGAGGCGTTTCAAGGACTGACGGCGCGTTATCATGCTTCGGCTTTCTCGGCAATTTGTGTCGATTTTAGGGTTAGTTGACAGAAAAATCAGCTTTCTGGAATTGTGGGCCGGTGAAGACAATGCTCGATTTGCTCGACAAGCTCATCATCACGATTAGTTGTGCTCCCGGTCGATGCTGATATCATCGTTTACCTCTTGGTCTTTGGCGACCACACTTCAGCCCGTGCCAACGTTAACGCAGTCATTAGCGGAAGCATTGGCAACGCCGTGATGCATACTACGAGAATGCGCAGAGTGCGGTTATGAATTTGAAAAATTGATTGGCAGGCTGAAACGATATGTCCACTAGCGCTGGGGCCGGTGTGCGACTGGAGATCGGCCATGTCTTGTTCATGGACTTGGTCGGCTACTCCAAGTTACTCCTGGACGAGCAGCGCGAGCTGGTAGAACACCTCACTGAAATCGTCCGCAACACCGAGCAAGTTCGTGCTGCGGAGACCGCAGATAAAGTGATCCGACTGCCCGCTGGAGACGGGATGGCACTGGTTTTTTTCAACAGTCCCGAGGCGCCCGTGCAATGCGCGATCGAGATCGCTGAGAAGCTAAAGCAATATCCTCAGCTGAAGCTTCGGATGGGAATTCATAGCGGTCCGGTCAACGAAGTTCGGGATGTAAATGGTCGAGCAAATGTTGCAGGAGCAGGAATTAACATTGCGCAGCGAGTGATGGATTGCGGTGATGCCGGTCACATTCTCTTATCCAAGCGCGTGGCCGAAGACCTGGCTCAGTCGCGGCAGTGGCGTCCTTACTTGCACGATCTGGGCGAATGCGCTGTTAAGCACAGTGTGCCCATCTCCATTGTAAATCTCTACACAGACGAGATTGGGAACGCGCAATTGCCGGAATGGATTAAACAATGGCAATCGGAGCAAGCCGCGCAGGCCGCAGATGGTGCTCCCTCGGTCTTTCGACGCACAGGTCTCTTAATCGCGGCCGGGGCTCTTTTGATCGCCGTCGCCACCTTTGGCGTTTGGCTCTATTTCAAACAAGCGGAAGGAACGTCGCTTGTGCCGGAGAAAACCATCGCGGTGCTGCCATTCCAAAACTTCAGCCCGGACAAAGAGAATGCATTTTTCGCAGACGGTGTTCAGGACGACATCCTCACGAGTCTGGCAAAGATCAAGGACCTCAGAGTCATCAGCCGTTCGTCTGTGATGAAGTTTCGCGACGCTGCGGCACAGAACCTGCGCGCCGTCGGCAAAACGCTTGGCGTGGCAAATGTCCTCGAGGGCAGTGTCCGGCGGGAAGGTGATCGGGTAGTCGTCAACGTGCAATTGGTCGATGCAAAGAGCGCCCGACAGATCTGGGCGAACCGTTACGACCGCACTCTGGCTGATTCGCTGGGATTGCAAGGCGAATTGGCTAGCGAAATCGCCGAAGCCCTGCGCGCTACGCTGAGTACGGATGAGCAAGCGCGAGTGACAGCCAAGCCCACGCAAAATCCGGATGCTTATGTATTTTATTTACGAGCAAATCAAATCTCGCGGAATCCCGACACGCTGTTGGAGGATTACAAGACTGCAGAGCAACTTTACATGCAAGCGATCGCGCTCGACCCGGACTTTGCGCTTGCCCACGCGCGGCTTGCATCAGTTTGCGCTGAGATTTTCCATTATTACGAGCCAACCCGGGATTGGGAAAACAAAGCTCGCGCCGAAGCGCAAATAGCTCTGCGTCTCCAACCCAACCTGGCAGAAGCGCATCTTGCCCTTGGGCAATGCATTTACTGGATGGATCAAGATTACGAGCGCGCTCTCGAACAATTCGATATCGCTGCTCGTTTATCGCCCAGCAATGGAGATATCGGGCGGCTGATCGCGGCGATAAAGCGCCGACAGGGCAAGTGGGAAGAATCGCTTAAAGAATATGAAAGGGTTGCGAGGCTCGATCCGCAAAATCCAAATACTGTCCGCGAACTTATCTTTACAAACACGGCGATGCGTCGTTGGCCGGAAGCTGCGCGATGGGTAGAGCAACTGCGCGCAATGGCACCCGCGTCAATCGTCGCGAAAATTCAAAGCGGCTACGTAGACTTCTGGTCGAAGGGAGATACCGCTCTGTTAAAGTCTTTTTTGAATCAGGTGCCTTCCGGTGTCGACCCTGATGGCGGGGTTACTTCGGTGCGATGGGAGGTCGCAATGCTGGATCGAGATTACGCAGCCGCCAGGCGCGCGATCGATGCATCAAGTGCCAAAGAACTCTCATACACGGCCGAGGCGGCAACACCACGGAGTTTCTTTGAAGGCTCCATTGCCCTGGCGCAAGGTGACATCGTGGGAGCTCAAAAATATTTTCAAGACGCGCAACCTGTTTTTGAAAACGCCGTCAAAGTGGCTCCTTTGAGCGCCATTCGACACGCTAATCTGGGCTGGCTCTACGCGTTTATGGGGCGCAAAGAGGATGCGATTAGGGAGGGCCGACGTGCTGTCGAATTGAAGCCGGAGTCTAAAGATGCCGTCGACGGCGTAATTGCGAATTGCTACCTCGCATTGATCTATGCTCGTGTCGGTGAAAAAGACCTGGCGTTTCCGCTCCTCGAGCGACTGCTCAAAACGCCAGGCGCAGTGGACAGCGTCGATTACAGTGTCACCATCAACGACCTGAAACATCGCTGGGAATGGGACCCGATTCGGAGCGATCCGCGCTTTCAGAAACTCCTCGAACAACGAGCGAAGTGACAGAACGGCTCTTTGCGGTTCCTAAGCTATTGGCGTTCCAGTCGTCGGGCCGTTTCAAGCGAACACAGAACTTGTCGATTGCTAATCGCGAACAAAATATGAGGCTTGATCTGCCGATCGAGCAGTGAATGCGAAAACGTTTTTTGCCGAGCTAAAGCGGAGAAGAGTCTACAGCGTCGCGGTCGCCTATCTTGTCGGTGGGTGGGCGCTCGCTCAGGGCATTGCTCAGGTTCTTCCCGTGTTCGACACCCCGAATTGGGTCGTGCGCCTTACCGTACTGGTGATCGTGCTGGGGTTTCCAGTCGCGCTGGTGCTCTCCTGGTTTTTCGATCTCACACGATACGGAATTGTACGAACGCCCGATCTCCACACTCGCAGCACCGACATCGTTCCATCCGCACTCCCTTCTAACCGAGTCGATTCTGGTGAGAAATCCATCGCCGTTTTGCCTTTCAACGATTTAAGCCCGGCCAAAGACCACGCCTACTTTGGTGAAGGTATTGCGGAGGAGCTTCTCGGCGCGCTGGCGAAAGTTGATGGCCTGCGCGTAGCGGCGCGGCGGTCTTCATTCTGGTTTAAAGACAAAGAGGCCGAGCTAGGCGAAATCGCATCCAAGTTAAATGTCGGGCACGTGCTCGAGGGTAGTGTTCGGCGCGATGGCAATCGAGTCCGTATCACCGCGGAGCTGATCGATGCGGGCGACGGATTTACTATTTGGTCGGAAACGTACGAGCGCGAAATGCATGGAATTTTCACGCTGCAGGACGAGATCACGCGCTCCATCGTCGATACTCTTAAACTCAAACTCGCGATCTCGCCGTCGCGTCCATCTCGGAGCACAGCTGCCTACGATGCTTACTTGGAAGGCCTTGTTTATTCCGACAAGAACACGGAGCCCGAGTTGCGCAAGAGCCTCGAGTTTTTCCAGCGGGCGCTGGAACAAGATCCGAAGTTCAGTCGCGCCTGGACGGGAATCGCAAAGGCCTGGTTGTGGCTGGCTGATGCCTTTGTGCCTCCGCTCGAAGCTTACCCGAAGGTTCGCGATGCCGCGGTGCAAGCATTACAACTCAACGATCAAGAGGCCGAAGCACACGTTTACTTGGCCGAGAGCAAGCGCATACTGGACTGGGACCTCCACGGCGCGGAAGCGGAATTCAATCGCGCAGTCGAGATCGAACCAAATTCGACGCCGTCGAATTATTTCATTGCTGCGTTCTATGCGGCGCGTGGCGATCGCCACCAGGCACTGACCTACTTGCAACGTACGTCGAAACTCGATCCGGCATCACTTTGGGTGAACAACTTTGCGTGCGAGCTCTATCGTTACTTTGGTCTTTACGACGAAGCGATGGCGGCCGGCCAACGTGCATTGCAACTTGATCCCAGGTTTGCCCATTATGGGGAGCCGTCGCTGGCAGCACTGTATCGCGAGATGGGACGTTTCGATGAAGCAATTGAGCTCTACGAAAAAGCACGAGAGTTCACTGGAAGGCCAGGGTTTGGTCTGGCGATCACTTACGCGCGTATGAACCGGCGCGAGGAGGCGTTGGAAACTCTAAACGCAGCTGTCGCAGGCTGGGGTTATCGACCGGGCGATGCTATTGCGCACGTGCATGTAACGCTTGGCGCCCATGATGACGCAATTCGCGAACTCGAACACGCGTGCGAGCAGCGCTCGTCGTCCTTGCACGGCGTTGGCGTCGCTCCCGAATTTGTGCCGCTTCGTTCGGATAAACGTTTCAGGTCAATTCTCCAGAGAATTGGACTCGAACCTGAGAAAGTCTTCGCGGCGACAGCGCCTTGATTACTGCACAATTGTATCCCGGCCGTGGCCGTGAGAGCGCACACCGTATTTATTTAGGTCCTGCTGCGCCACGTGCATTCCAAACAGCAGGATCGCAATCAGACCGAAATACAATATCGACATCGTCCAACGCTGGGTCGGCGTGACTTCAAAATAACGCTGTTCTTCCTCCGTCCTCTTGCGGAAAAGCGAATAGATCCGTGGCAATGATAACAGGACGATCAACCAGATAATGAAATTCGGGTATTTCCAGCCGAACCAGAGAAGCAATGCGAATCCTGGCAACCAAAGCCAGCGCGAGAGCGCGGTCACGATGCGTCCGCCATCGAGCATTCCGACCGGAGTGAGATTGAAAAGATTGAGAAAGTACCCGAACCAAGCCAACGCGATAAAAAGCGGCGCGGCGAACAATTCGCCCAAGACGTTGCAAACCAGCGCGCCAAGACTCCCCAGGATCGGGCCGCCGATACCGACGCATGCTTCCATCCACGCATTGCGTGGCGCTTCTTTGAGTGCGATGAACGCGCCCATAAACGGAATAAAAACAGGTGCACCCACCTTCAGCCCGAACTTTTTAGCGACGAGCAGATGGCCGGTTTCGTGTACCAACAAGAGCAGGACAAATCCGAGCGCGAATTGCCAGCCCCACATCCGGGTATAGATCCAGATCATCAATAGCATGGTCCCGCCGGACTTCAGCAGAATGGGAAGAAATTTCAGGAGCGGAAGTAGAACAAACTTCAGCTTTGCGAAAAACTTCGCGATCAGCACTCCAATCACCCCGAGCGGCGCAAACGCTTTTTTCACCCGGCTCCAGGCCGTTTCCTCGGACGGCGCCTTGTACTCCTCGATTGGTTCGGTTTGAAGATTCATGGCTTCGCGGACGTTGATTCGTAAATCGTTGAATCGTAAATCGGCAATGC
Organism: Verrucomicrobiota bacterium; assembly: GCA_003219415.1. Taxonomy (GTDB): domain Bacteria; phylum Verrucomicrobiota; class Verrucomicrobiia; order Chthoniobacterales; family UBA10450; genus Udaeobacter. The sequence continues at coordinate 7,889 of QHOS01000136.1, forward strand.
GTTGCGTTAGCCAGAAATTGTAGGGCGTTTGATTCGTTCGCGCCAGCGAACTCACCCTTCGGGCTTCCCGTCCATGTCGCTCGGCCCCCGTCGGCTCCATTCTGTGAACTCCGAAAGCTTTCGCGAGTTGACACAAACGCCCTACAATTCGTTAAAGGCATTGCCCAGCTGATCGAGGACGTCGCGCGGCAACAGCGATTGTTCGCTTTGACTCCCATCAAAAATCGCGATTTCCGCGGCGCGCCCGCATAACCACGCGCCGAGACACGCCGCGTCGTAAAGAGACAGACCTTGTCCTGCTAATCCTGCGCAGACACCGGTGAGAATATCGCCCATTCCGCCCGTGGCCATTCCCGGATTGCCGGTCGTGTTATAGCTCAGCGGCCGATACTGTTCAGCCACGATGGTTCGGCTGCCCTTTAATAAGAGCGTCACTGGAAAACGGTGGCAGAATTTTATCGCGGTTTTGGTCCGCGTCTCTTTTTCGCGCTGCGACAGTCTTTTCATCTCGCCGGGATGCGGCGTGAGCAACCGTTTACCCTTGCAACGCTTGAGAGTGGAGATTTTTTCCGCCAAAATATTCAGGCCGTCAGCGTCAATCACCATCGGTTGCTTCGCCTTTTCGATCAGTTCCAGAATTTCGCCAGCGTGCGATTTTCCAAGACCAGGTCCCACCGCCCAGACGTCGGCTTTTTCCTTGAGCAAATCGCGGTACGATTTGAGTGGCTTAACCATTGATTCCATTGGCGCGGCGCCGGCGACAATTTCGTAGATTTCTTCAGGGACAAAAACCTCGACCAGTCCAGCGCCTGCGCGCAGCGCGGCCTGCGAAGTCATCAGTGCTGCGCCGATGAATCCCCTGGAACCGGCAACGACACCAATGCGTCCACACTGATTCTTGTATGTGCTGAATTTGCGCCTCGGCAGCAATTCACGAAAAGCTGACAGGGCAGCGACAACTTCTTTCGCTTTTTTTTCCGGAGCGCGCAGTTCATCCAACTGCACCACTTCCAGCCTGCCCACGAAGTTCAGCGCGTCGTCGGCCAGCAATCCTGGCTTTGCGAATCCGATCGTGACGGTAAAATCCGCGATGACACAGTCGCGATCGGTTTTACCCGAATCACCGTCGAGACCGGTCGGAAGATCGACAGCGAACACGTAGGCACCTTTGTTTGCGCGCAAGTAATTGATGCAACGGCAGGCCGCGCGAATCGGATCGCGGAGCGGCGGCTTCGCGCCAAGCCCAAGCAAGCCATCAAGAATTATCAACGGTCCAGCGGTGCCCAGATACGCCTCTGCCGCCATCGCTTCCTGAGCGGCGGAGAGCTGTTCAGCCGCTTCTTCCAAAAGTTCGACAATAATCACGCCGACATCAGTCCCGCCGCCGCGGGACGGCGTCGCGCCTAGAATTTCGGGCGGTCTGCGGCGCAGGCTTTCAAGTTTCTTGCGCATCAGCCCGCTGCAATCGGCTTCCTGAAAGGCAAGCCGTACTTCGATTTTCCATCCGAGGCGCCGTAAACGTTCAGCGGCAACCAGCGCATCCCCCGCATTGTGGCCTTTCCCGGTGAACACAATGCACTTGCCCGGTTTCCGGAAAAATCTGGTGACAGCTTGCGCAACGCCGTTGCCGGCCTGGTCCATCAGCGCTTCAACTTCTACGCCCCGCGCGAACGCAGCTTCTTCCGCCGTTCGCATCTGCGCCGAACTCAGGACCGGCAGGTTCAATTATCCCTCCTGATCTTTTGAAGCCGCTTTTGTCTTTGACTCGGCTGGTTTCGATGACCTTTTCTTCCGCGCGCTTTTCTTGTGAGAACGCTTGGACCGGTGGCGTTCAGATTTCGCCACTTTGGTTTGATCGATGTACGGTTGCAACGGAATGTTTTCGCCCGTCGCCACTCGCGTCGTCGTTAACGCGCTCGTGACGGAATTACGACCGCCGACTCCGGCTGCAATTTCTTCTGCGAGCTTTTGACGATAAGAAGCGGTTTGTGCGTACGCGGCTTCGGTTGGGTTGGTAAGGAAGCCGCATTCCACCAGCACAGCCGGAAT